>NZ_JAXCIB010000001.1:0-387659 GCF_035984995.1 Psychrobacter sp. PL15 | reverse complement strand
TGTTTGCGAAAATCTAGTGAATAAGTCATGAGTATTTATAATAGTAATAGGTTAGTTGGTTTAGTTTATAACATTTTTAAAGGAAATTGACTATACTAGCGATCACGCACAGACTAGTTACTCACCACCACACTGGATCATCACTTTCTTCCATGGAGTTTTTTGCTTTTTCGATCATCACTTTATCAGCAGGCAACTCAGCGATAAATCTAGATACTTTATCAAAATAACCTGAGTAGCTAGAAAAGTAATCAGGCGCGGTCAAAT
Organism: Psychrobacter sp. PL15; assembly: GCF_035984995.1. NCBI lineage: Bacteria > Pseudomonadati > Pseudomonadota > Gammaproteobacteria > Moraxellales > Moraxellaceae > Psychrobacter > Psychrobacter sp. PL15. The sequence goes on along the minus strand of NZ_JAXCIB010000001.1, from coordinate 387,392 downwards.
ATAATCTAGTCTTAGCGCGGCTGCAAGCGACGTAAAACAACTTACGCTCCTCTTCTAACTCTTCAAAATTAGCTAAAGATCGGTAGTGCGGCGTCATGCCATCCACTAACGAGTTTACAAATACTATCGGCCACTCCAGTCCTTTGGCACTATGAATGGTCGAGATGGTTACTTTGTCCCTATCTTCACTACTGCCATCATCAGGCTGACCCATGGCACTGACCGAGTCATTAGGCGGATCAAGTGCCAGATTCTCTAAAAATTTATCCAGACTGTTATGTTCTTGTGCTAGATTTTTAAGTACCCGAAAGTCTTCTGTGCGCTCACGCCAATTGTCTTCAATAAGCTTCAAAATGGGGATATAAAACTCAAGAATCAGCTCGATGATTTCTTCAACAGATTCTACTTGATCAGCTTTACTGAGCAGGGTATATAGCGGCTCAAGTTGCGGACTCTTTTTGGTAAATGATGAGATAAGTAGCGGCTCAAACGAATTATTATCCGCATTGATTGCTTGGGTAAGTCTGGTCGCAGTTACCGCCCCCACCCCTTTAAACAAGGTTAAAATACGATGCCACGAAATCGTATCATTAGGGTTATACAGCACTTTGACAAATGCTAAGACATCCTTGATATGCCGTCTTTCAATAAATCTAATACCGCCAACCACGATAAAAGGAATATTACGTTCCATAAATTCTAGCTGTACATAGTTGGACTGAAACGAGGTACGGCACAGTACGGCAAAATCGTCATAATCGTACTCTGATTTGAGTTTGATAATGTTATCAGCAATATACTTAGCCTCTTTACTCTCGTCACTTAGACGGCAAAAGGTAGGTTTTTGTCCTTCAAACCCTCCTTTAGTAGCCGCTGCAGAATAGAGCTGCTTTTGATACCCCAAAGTAATTTGTTCTGACAAAGCATTGATATAGTCTAGGACTGCTGGGGTGCTACGGTAGTTTTGCTCCAACTTAATCAGCTTGGCTTCTGGATAGGTTTCGCCAAACAATAAAATATTCTCATAATTGGCCCCGCGAAAAGCATAGATACTTTGGTTGTCATCACCGACCACCATTAGCGATACCGTTGCAGGCGCGCAGATCAGATCAATCAGCTGCTTTTGTGGAATGTTGGTATCCTGATACTCATCGACCATGATGTAGCGATAGGTCTTTTGTAGCAGCTGACGAAATTTATCGTTGGTCTTTAGGTGACGCACTACTTGGCTGATAATATCGTCAAAATCATACAGATGATTGGCACGCTTATAGTCATGAAAGTCGATTGCCAATTGCTCAATAATAGGGATATGAATCGCGATATCAAGATAGTTGCTTTCAATTAGATCACGAATGGAAATACGTCTGTTTCTGGAAGTTGAGATAATATTTTGTAAGGTTTTTTTACGCGGAAAAGCCTGCTTATTGGTTTGAGTGGGATACTTCTTTTCTTTATTAATAAGATCGATGGCGTCTTCTGCATCCGCGGTATCTAAGATAGTAAACCGTGGATTAATACCGAGTAGGCCTGAATATTGGCGCAGCAGCATGTTACAGAACGAATGAAAAGTACCACTAGCAATATCATTTAGCGCTTTGCTATTGTTTGAACTGTCATCCGGTCGATTGTCATTAGGGAGGCTGCCTGCCAGCAAGGTTTTGGCACGACTTTTAATCTCATTGGCTGCCTTTCGGGTGAAGGTTAATAGTAAGATTTGACTGGGCGGCACACCATTTTCTACCAAATAACTGGTGCGGTAGGTTAAAGTTTTAGTCTTCCCTGACCCCGCTCCCGCTATAACCAGTACCTTGCCAGCAATCGTGGTAGCAGCTAATAGCTGATTGGGATTTAGCTCGCGGGCATAATCTACTGTCAAGCCTAGATCAGCACTGAGCCTTTGACTCAATAACTCAGAATCAGCATCAATCAAGTTTGCTTCTAACTTTTTAATCGCCTGCGATAAGCGCTCAAGCTTGGGTTTCATATCAACGAAGTTTTGTGGATAGCTATAATCGCGAGTATCAAAAATTGTGGTATTCATTGTTAAATATTGCCTTTCATATTATTTTTAGCGCGACTTATTATTATCACTGGTTTAAAAAAGTAACTAATTTAAAAGAGTAACTGGCGGTTCGTCATGATTTTGGATAATGCTGACTTTAATGTAGCTACCATCCGCAAGCACGCTCGATAATGACCTATAGATAGCTTACCACAATAATGTAAACACCTAGCTTGACTACTAAAATGTACAAGAACTTAATCACACAAAAACTATTAATTGTTGGTGTTAGTAAGTTCAAAATAGGACTGTTAAACAACATTACTGTTAAACCGCAGCGTTATAAAAAAACTAAGCACAAGCACGACATCAGGACGATTAACAAGGTTGATGGTTAATACCATGCTGATTTTATTGTTAGCAGGCTATTGTAGCAATCTATAACAACCTTCCCCATATTAGAGTAAAGTTTGCTACAATAGCGCCAATTTTTATTCCCTATTATATTAATTTATTTCACACTATACTAATTGATTGAGAGACTGTTATGGGTTTTAACTGCGGTATCGTCGGCCTACCAAATGTGGGTAAATCCACCTTATTTAATGCCTTGACCAAAGCGGGAATCGCCGCTGAAAACTTTCCGTTTTGTACCAAAGATCCCAATACCGGTATCGTGCCAGTACCCGATCTACGCCTAAAAAAGCTGGCGGATATCGTCAAGCCTGAGCGCGTATTGCCGACCACCATGGAGTTCGTTGATATTGCAGGCCTAGTCGCCGGTGCCTCAAAAGGTGAAGGCATGGGCAACCAGTTTCTAGCCAATATCCGTGAAACTGATGCTATTGCGCATGTCGTACGCTGCTTTGATGATGATAATGTCGTACACGTCGATGGCCGCATCAGCCCGATTGATGATATCGAAACTATCAATACCGAATTAGCCCTGGCTGATTTAGACGCCGTTGAGCGTGCTGTTTTTAACTTAACCAAAAAAGCCAAAGGCGGCGATAAAGACGCGGCAGCAATGCTTGATGTATTCAAAAAAATCGAACCATTACTTGCTGAAGGTCAGCCAGCGCGCGCCGCAAACCTTGATGCCGATGAGAAAAAGCTCATAAGAAGCTATGGTTTGATTACCCTAAAACCAACCATGTATATTGCCAACGTTAGTGAAGATGGTTTTGAGAATAACCCGTATCTTGACGCGGTACGTAACTATGCGACTGGCGACGAATCTATTGTCATTGCGCTATGCAATCAAATCGAATCTGAGATTTCCCTGCTTGATGAAGCCGATAAGCAAGACTTCTTAGAAGCTATGGATATGGAAGAAGCGGGTCTTGATCAAGTCATTCGTGGCGGTTATGACTTACTCGATATGCAGACTTACTTTACCGCTGGGGTTAAAGAAGTACGTGCTTGGACCGTTGCTATTGGCGCGACTGCTCCGCAAGCGGCTGGCGTGATTCATACTGACTTTGAGCGCGGTTTTATTCGTGCCGACGTTATCGCCTATGACGACTTTATTGAACATAACGGTGAAAAAGGCGCAGCTACTGCCGGTAAGTCACGTCTAGAAGGCAAGACTTATATCGTACAAGATGGCGATGTGATGCATTTCCGCTTTAACGTCTAAGCTCCCTGCTGATTTGACGACGCGTTTATTATTGCTTTTATTGACAGTACTTTTATTGACAGTCTTTTTATTTAAATAGCCTTAGAATCCAATTACTAACCAGCCAGCCTCGTTGCTGGCTTTTTTGTGCGCCTGATTTTAGTATAGCGTTAAGGCTAGATAAAAATCACTTCTAGCCACACGGTATCCATTTCAAAGTAAACCGCCTATAGTAGGTATGACAGCTGTATAAAAAACTCAGAAGAAAGAGTCAAAACCAGCGTGGCACTTTAACAAAACCACAATAATGGAATATGAATTATGGGCGCTCATTTTGATAAGCCGCATAACACTAGTGACCATTGGGCGCGATTATTTAGTGCCCAGCGCTTGGGTAGTAATAAAAAAATGCCCGCACAAGACACTGCTCGGAGCGCTTTTCATAAAGACTATGACCGCTTGGTATTTTCACACTCATTTCGCCAGCTCAATCAAAAAACTCAAGTTCATCCCCTAACCAATCAATTGGGCATTCATACGCGCTTGACTCATTCACTAGAAGTATCCTGTATTGGGCGCTCATTAGGGATGATGGCCGCAGAAAAGCTGCATGACAAATTACCCAATGGCTTGCCGGCGGGCGTCACGCCCGCTGATGTTGGCGTGATCGTGCAAGCGGCTTGCTTGGCGCATGATATCGGCAATCCTCCTTTTGGCCATGCTGGAGAATATGCGATTCGCGACTGGTTTATGCACCCTGAGCGCAAATCGGTATTACAGCACCTTAGTACCAATGAGCAGCTGGATCTCTTGGCGTATGAAGGCAATGCTCAAGGGTTTAGATTGTTAGTACGCAATGAGCATCATCCCGACGTGGGTGGTATGCGCCTAACCTGTGCGACCTTGGGCGCATTTATGAAGTACCCGTGGCTGGCCATTCATAGTAATGAGCTTGCTGTTGATACTAATATTAAAGACCCTATTGATACGTCCAATGGTAATAGTAATCACCAACAACCAGCGCCTAACGTACAAGAAAACCTACAAAAATTCGGCTGTTTTTATAGTGAAGCGGCGCAGTTAGAAAAGTTAGCCGCTTGTTTGCACTTGCCTCGTTCAGAGCAGCATGATGGCTTTGCGCGTCATCCGCTGGCTTATTTGCTGGAGGCGGCAGACGATATTTGCTATGCATTAATAGATTTAGAAGATGGTATTCACCTTAATATGCTCAGTTATACGGATGTGGCCAGTATCCTTTATGAGCTGATTGGTGAACGCCCTGCTACTATCACTCTGTCGCCACAGATGTCTGTTAGACAAAGTTTGGCATCGCTACGGGCGCGGGCAATGATGCGCCTAGTCAATACTGTCACCGATGCTTTTGTTGCTAATGCCGATGCCATGCTGGCAGGGACACTCGCCGGTAGCTTATTTACGCATTGTGAGCCTACTGTGCGACGCGGTATCAGCCAGGCCAAGCAACTGGCACGTGAGAAAATTTTCAATCATCCAAGTAAAGTACGGGTGGAGCTGATGGCCAATCAATGCTTGCATCGGCTGCTCGACGCCTTTATGCCACTGGCATGGACCGCCCTTACTACTACGCCAAAATCGTTTGAGCAACAACGTCTGCTAATCTTGCTACAGCCACATCTTGACGAACACCAGCGTGTGCTATCAGACAATATTTATCATAATATTTTAAATATTCTAGATTTTATTACAGGTATGAACGACCACGAGGCTTATAGATTGGCGCAAGAGTTGCAGGGCCATTGGGGTACAATGGTTTAGATGATGGGCGAAGCAAGGCTTAAGTCAGTTATAAAAACTATTCTACTTGCTACAGCTACGTATTTCATTCGTATTTTGGCAGCGAAATGAGTATGATAAACATCTACCGGGTAATGTTGAACTATTATGAGCAGTCGCGAACAAAAAAAACTTCAAACTCGGCATGCATTTTTTAATGCGGTGCTCGATTTGTGTATGACAGGCCAGTCTTTTAGCTCTATTAGTCTTCGACAAGTAACGCGCGAGGTTGGCGTTGTGCCGACCGCATTTTATCGTCATTTTGATGATATGGAGTCGCTTGGCAAGGCATTAGTGGTTGAAGAGTTGGGCAATACCCTAGCTATATTACGTGATAGCCTACAAATTGGCCGCAAACGTAGCTTTGATCGGCAAATTGCTAAGAGTATTCAGCTATTTTTGTACACAGTTAGCGAACAGCCATACTATTGGCAATTTTTGGTCAGCGAACGTTTTGGTGGTTCAGAAGCAGTGCGCAAAGCTATTAACGATCTGGTAAAGATGCATGGTCAGATTTTGGGGGAAGACCTAGCACTACAGCCAGCCTTTGCTCACATCAATACCTACGACCGTCGCCTACTCTCTGAGGCTGGGGTAAATATGTTCTTTTCTTGGATTATTGATTGGTTGGAGCTGACTTATTCTGAGGATCATGATGACGAAATCGACTTGGCAGAAATTGAAGACAAAAAACATGTGATGCTACACAACTGTACTCGCCAAGCGCAAATGCTATTTTATGGTGCTTATAACTGGAAATCGAGCGAAGAAACCCTACTGACTGATGAATAGCATTTATTTTTAGTCTTGTTGGCGTATGCAGTTGGTACATTGAAAAGGGGTTTCTAACAGCTGTAGCCTAAAAAATTAAGCCAGTACCACTCAAGCCAGTACCACTCAAGATAGTCACTGGGTAGGTCATTCAGAAGCTAGGTCGGAATGCCCATAAGCGCTGTGCGACCACTTTAACAACCTTAGGACTGTCACTTTGCTGACTGCTATCGTTAGCGCCGCTATTTGCATTACTATTATCGTTATTGCTACTGTTGTTAATATCGTTATTACTGTTGATAGCACCATTACCAACGTTATTTATGTTGTTGTCTGCACTGATCTTGCTAATCAATACAGTTGCGAAGCGCTGCCTCGCCTCGTCAATATTTGAGCCATCTGTAGCAGTAATAAGTGCCATGAATGCTTGGCTATCAACGGCTAGTAACGGCTTAAGCGCTTGACGCTGCTCATCCTCCAAACCGCTCAAGGGTGCCAGTTGCCATAAATCATCAATAGACCCTATGGCCTGCTTGACGCGCAAATCAGTAAGCGCTTGCATCTGATTCGCAGTAGTGCCATCCATTAATGCTGCCAGTAGCGTAGGACTTGCAGTATTGACATTAATAGGTAAATAATAGGGCACAGCGGTAATATAAGGGCGCAAGGTTGCTAACCCCTCAGCGCTGACCCCGCGAATCTCTTGTAGCTGCTCTACACTGACTAAGGGTTGGTTAGGTAGCGTTTCATTTGCAACACTACTTGTCTGCTGAGCATAAACCATACCCTCATCCCCACCATCTTTATAGATCTCGCTATCCGCGTCTTGCCAATCAAGCACAGCAATCGCAATATCAGCATCGAGGTTTAACTGGGTTAATAAGCGCTGAAATACGGCTAGAGCCGCAATATCAACTGCCCCATCATGATATAAATTATTGATATTAAAACGGCTGGCTTCATCACGCAGTTCAGTAGCAATAGTATGGTTACCTAAAGTGTAAGGCGGTAGCGGCTGCGCCCAAATATCTTGGGCGCTATCGGTATCATTGAGTTTATTATCAGCACGAATCACCGTTACCGCCAGCTGCTGTCCTGCATTAATGTCTTGTAGCAGTTGGTCTTGGTTAAATAATAAGCCACTACGACGGATAGCAATCTGTTGACTGGCCAGCATCGCCCCTGCGACCACTGTAATACTGACGACCAATAATAAAATAGTCAATAGCGCCACACCTCGTTGAGAGTTCGGTGTCATAGGCATAAGCGGCTCTTTTTATTAATCGGCTGGCGCATTTTAAACGCTACCTTTGGTGTTGTTGCTCATAATATTATTCTACGGTAACGATTGCGGAGCAAGTGCCCATCGCCACGTTATAGGCATATCCTGATAGGTAAAATTGAGCGCAATACCTTTAGGTAAAAGGATGGTCTCAGGTTTATCATTGGCTATTTGTCCTAGTGCTATACTAAAATTATTATTACCGCTGTCTATGCTAGGAAATTCGCTACTTATTTCTGGTAAGTAAGCTTGCCAGCGCCCTACAGTTACTCCGTCAAGCAATACGCTGTCGAGGCTGACACCATCACGACCACCTTGAATACTAGTGTATTGCCGGCGAATTAAACGCTGATCAGCAAAGATATATTCAACACGCTGAACACTGATGCTACTTTGATACCGCGGATCAGGATCAGCAAATCTTACAAAACTAACGTGCTCGCCATCAAGAGTCATCAGTGGCTTAGCCGCGATGGCCGCGCTTTGATTACTGCTAGCGTTGTTGTTGTTAGTATTATTAGAACTGTTATTACTGCTGTTATTACCGCTGTTATTACCACTATTATTAATAGTGTTATTACTCGCGTTTTGAGCATCAGGTGCTTGATAGGCAACAATCTGTCCCATATCTTGCTGTAGCTGTAGATAGGCGTATTGCAATACTGCCAAATTGTCAGCATGATATTGTGCGCGCTCACGGGCCCGATTAACGCTGTCAAATACCTGCCAACCAGCGACCGCTAGCATCGCAAATATCGACATTGCTACCATTAATTCAAGTAGAGTAAAGCCACGCTGCAATCTCACAGCTTGCCGCCATTTGCATTTGAGCGACCCAGATCCAAACTACCCACATCTTGTTCAGCGTTACTGAGCATCACATCAAGATCAGTAACAGTCGTGCGCGTCTGACCGTCCATCACAGGGGCGACCCTAATGTTTACTTTTTTTAGCGCTGGCGTCTGTGTATCCACAACGGTCATGGCCACCTGCCAGTCACGACCTTGAGCATTGACGGTTTGTGTGCTATCAGCAGTGAGCCAGGTTTCTTGAATGCGTAAATCAGCCGCAGCATTTTGCGCTACAAAGTGCGCCAGCGTTCGCGTTCTTAATACATCAACTGAATTTAAGTAAGCACTACTAGCACGGCTAGCAGCGACTGCGACCACGGCTAAGATAGCCAGCGCTACCATTACCTCAATCAGAGTAAACCCGCTCTCGCGCTTTGATGTCAATAAAGAAGGGGCTGCCAAATGATTGCTTGTTGGCTGAGTGATTAGATTAGCTTTCGGCCTAGTTTTAAAGTTAGTTTCGAGCTTAATATCACACTCAGATTCGTGCTTAGTTTCACGTTTAATTTTACATTTAAATAATAGCGTCATAACCCTTGCCCTATCACAGTACTGCCGTCAGGCATGATAGTAATCACCTCACCAACCAAGCGCGACTGATGCCGTACCTCTATAGTCACTGGCGCGGCTTGTCCCGTACCGAACCATAATACTTGTGGTACTGTTTGAGCGGTAAACCAAGGCTGCAATGCTCTAGTCTCTACTGCGCCATTTGTACTATTCATATTACTGCTGTTATTAACCGCTTCTAAGCTTTGAATGCTCAAGCTAACGCCAGCAGGCATTTCTGGTAAAGTGACTGCAGGCTCAAGATCCCAGCTGGGGGTTGGTGATTGCCTTTCATTGGCACCAGACATATCTGCCGATAGCTCCATCGCATTTTTGGGCGTATTGTCAGCGTTATTGGGATTACCAGTCGTTTGGTAAGCCATATAAGGGTTTGATAAGGTGACAATGACGGGGGTCACTTGACCTTGCTTATCTACCTGCAAACTGAGTCCCATCGGCTGCATACGTTCAGCAGATAATAGCCGGACATAGCTGAGCGAGTCAGTGAGGTGTTCATAAAACGCGCGATTTTTACGGGACTCGCTACTACCAACTGATAAGCTAATCATACCCGCGAATATAGATATAATAACCACTACCACCACAATTTCAACCAGTGTGAAACCAGCCTGCGAATGGCTGACTGTTGATCGTATTAGCCTTAAAGATGATGTCTGAGAAGATAATTTTTGAGAAGATGATGTTGAAGAGGGTAATGTTGGAGAAGGTAGTATTCGAGAAGGCGGTCGCTGAAAAAACAGTATTTGAGGAGGTAGTACGTAATAATGATTTACTGGAGAGTTATGGGGAAAATAAAAACGAAACTGAGATAAGCTAAGACTTATAGGCTTATTCTTATTGAGGTGAGACACCTCGCTGCTCACTAGACACGAAGGGCAAGCAGCCACTGAGCTGGACTGAGTCTTGGCAGTGACTGGCATGCTCCCCCTATTATTATATCGTAGTATGTAGAGCGATGAGTAGATACGGTCAGCCTTTAAACCTTTTGGGTGCTTAAACACTGCCGTTTTGCAACAGGCCTAAAGCACTCTAATGCATGCTATTAATAGCTAGCATTACGATGTTCTTCTGACTCCGTTTCGATCTGCTCTACCAACTCTTGCATGTCTTCATCCATGACCTCTTCATCAGCAGCAGGATAATGGCTAGGCAACGCTAGCATCTGTTGGACAAAAGCGTAACGCAGGGTGTCACGGCGACCTAAATAACGCTGATAAAAGCTAGAGTTCAATAGACCTGCACCGCCCTGACCCATAGCCCAAATAGAAGATAAATAATCTCGGGTACTCAGACTACTGCGCTCATCTTTTAAATAAACGCTAATGATTTCAATCAAGCGCTTCATGCGATGGCGACGAATATCATACAGCTCGCCGAACAAGCGATTAAGACCAGTTACCGATGCCGCGAGGCGCTCTTCGATTTGATTCAGGAGCATGGCTTTTTGCGGATTCAATAGCTGCTGAAAAATCACCCTTACGATTCCTGCCGATGGACTGTCATCAATACGATTGATCTCAAACAGTTGCTCTTCGTAACGAAGAATAATACGCAGATATAACTCATCTTTGCTGGAGAAATGCTTATATAATGTCCCTTTGGCCAAATCAAGCTGGTCTGCTAGACTGTCCAAAGTGATATCACCATCGCCCGATTCAAGTAATAGTTGCTCAGCCATCGCTAAGATATTCTCTTCTCGTGCTTTGAACTGGTGTTGACGACTCATGCTTTCTCCTAGAATCTGACAAAATTAAGCGTATGGCCATAGTACGATAGACAGTACAATAAATAGCGTTCTGGCGATGACTATGAAGCAATCATAAAATAACTATAACAAGTTACTGCACTCGCTTGTATCTTATGGATACTTAACAGCTTAATGAGTAATTTAAATAAATGACTGATTGGTCATAGCATAACGATTTTAGTGGTACTGTGCTAGTAAATTCTCGAAGTTTTTTGCAGTCAATGCCGCAACTTCTTCTACATTATAGCCGTACAAATCTGCTAGACAACTTGCGACGTACGGCACATAAGCAGGCTCATTAGATCTACCGCGTTTGGGAACGGGTGCTAAATAAGGGCTGTCTGTTTCAATCAGCAGTCTATCTCTAGGGACTTTTTGCGCCGCGTCGCGTATGGTTTGCGCGCTTTTAAAGCTGACAATCCCTGAGAATGAAATATAAAACCCCAAATCAAGTGCTTTTTTAGCGGTCTCCCAGTCCTCGGTAAAGCAGTGAATGATGCCATGCTCAGCGCCTTCCGCTTTTAGGATATCGATGGTGTCATGTTTGGCCTCACGAGTATGGACGATAATTGGCTTCTTTAGCTGTTGGCTGGCATGAATATGACGTGCAAGACTGGCCTGTTGCTCGTTCTTATTGTCAGTCGACCAATAATAATCCAACCCTGTTTCCCCTATTGCCCATACGTGATCGGCATTGGCGGTCGCCACCAAACGCTCTACAGTCGCTGATTGCAATACCGCGATATCTTCGCACGGATGAATGCCGACACTCATACCCAAATTTAAAGTTTCATCACCATAAGTGCTGACAATAGTAGCAATCTCATCATATTCAGCAAAATCACACATAATCGCCATCGCACGTGTGACATTAGCGTCTTTCATGGCGGCGATTGCCCCAGCTAAATCACCATCGTGACGAGTCAAATCTAAACGGTTAAGATGGCAATGGCTATCAGTAAACATAAATCATCTCTTCAATAGAAAATATATTAATAAAAAATATTCTTAGTTAATAGTTATTGCCTTAGTCGTAAGGTTTTTCAAGACCATTATGGCAATGAAGGCGCAAGCAAGGTTTTTAGACCACGTTTCTACTGCGTCCATTTAGGATCAATAGTCATTAATATGAAATAAGTACGATTCAATCCAACTCTTTAACCGCTATTATCTGTAGCTGTCCTTCTGCTATCTGTTGAAAACTCACATCAATAGATTTATAGCGCATGACAAACAGACTGTTTGGCTCATTGCGACGATAAGCGGGACGTGGGTCTTGCGCGATTAACGCTTTAATGTGTTCAAGATCAGAGTCTATCAGCTGCTGTTGTATTTGATTTATAACGGCAGCCACAGTCGTGCGTTTATCATTACTACTGTCATTAGCCTGCCCTGTGTTGATTAGTTGTCTACACTGCTGTTGGGCCAGCTCAGTCATTGTCACGGTTAATGGCGCTGGTGCTAGCGCTGCAAAGCCACTGTCTGCAGCAATATGAGCATCGCTGTAGGCGACATAAGGCTTGATATCAATAATCGGGGTGCCATCAATCATGTCAGCGCCACTAATCATTAATAGCACTCGCCTTTCTACTACCTCAATACGTTCCAACTTGACTACCGACAATCCTAAAGCGGATGGGCGATACATACTGCGACTGGCAAACACCCCTATCTTTTGATTACCACCCAACCTCGGCGGTCTCACTTGTGGGCGAAAGTTAGTCTCGCTTGGTGTGCTTACTTCAGCTATGGGGCTTGCTTTATCTAAATCGCTTGGTTTATTTATATGTTTGGTTGTTTGTTTGGTCATATGGTTTTGATGAAATTGCCAGCTGATCCAAATATGGCTAAAGGCTTCTAATCCTACAAATGCCACTGGCATATCATAAGGCGCAATCATTTCAATCACACTATTCAGGGCTACTAGATTCGGTTGCCTTGGTGCACCAAATTTCTGTGATAGTGGCGCACGATGATAGCCAATGATCGGTGCAACATGACAAGACATAAACCAACTCCTAGAACCGTAAACTGTCTATAAGAGACAGGCCAATCAAACCATACACAATTATCCGCTAACGATATTCCATATTATCATGCTACGAGAGCCTTGCTTGGCGGATTTTTATTTTAAAGTTTGTTATTATGAACGAAGATGTTTATTGAGAATAGCTTGCATCCATACTTTTAGTTAGCAACATGTAGTTAGCAGCATGATTGTAATTAGAGTCATAATGATTAGAACGGTACTTTGACTTTACAGACATCATTGCGACCTTATAAAGCCCCGTAGTCATGTTAAAATAGCTGGATTAAAATAATCAATTATAAAATACTGACTTAGCTCAATGCACTATTACTGTTGTTAGCGCCTTGTAAAATTTGAATACTGCCTTATAACCTTGCTCAAAGTCTTAGACCTAGCATGATAGGCCTTTAACTTAGTCTATTTAATTTAATATCTTTAACTCAATACAGATGCTCAATTTAATATTAACCCCAATTTATTGCCGCAGATAGCGACTAATCAACGAGGACTTTATGTCAAAACTTCGCACCGAAACGGTCACAGAGGTTCAACACTGGAACGACGCTCTATTTAGCATCAAAACCACACGTGACGATGGCTTACGCTTTCGCAACGGCGAGTTTGCGATGATTGGTATGGTTATTGATGGCAAACCTCTATTACGCGCTTACTCGATTGCCAGTCCTAACTATGAGGAACATTTAGAGTTCTTTTCTATCAAGGTTCCTGATGGCCCTTTGACCTCTCGTCTACAACATATCAAAGTTGGTGACGAGTTATTAGTCAGTAAAAAACCAACGGGCACTTTAGTATTAGATGATTTATTACCAGGTAAGAACCTATATATGCTGTCAACCGGCACCGGACTGGCACCGTTTTTGGCGCTAGCACGTGACCCAGAAGTGTATGAGCGTTTTGAAAAAATTATTTTGGTACACGGTGTCCGCCACGTTGATGATCTGGCTTATCGTAATATGTTCGAAAATGAGCTACCGAATGATGAAATATTTGGCGAAGACTTTCGCGAAAAGTTCATCTACTATCCTACCGTTACCCGCGAAGACTTTAGAAATACCGGTCGTATTACCGACTTGATGAAGTCGGGTAAATTCTTCGATGATATCGGTCTACCTCCTATGAATAAAGAAGATGATCGCGTTCTGATATGCGGTAGCATGCCCTTTAATGCTGAAGTATCAGAAATTTTAGATGGCTTTGGCCTGACAGTCTCGCCACGTATGGGCGTACAAGCAGACTATACTATTGAGCGTGCCTTCGTTGGTTAAGCTGAATACCTGTTTATTAAGCGGTCCCCGCAAAAATAATGCGATTATGATAAATAATTCTTGACCCTCAAAATTAGGCTGTTATAATATGCACCCTATACAGCTAACCCTGTAGCCCAATTCGATAATGTTTGGCAGCAAATACATTATCACCTAACACGCCGGTGTGATGGAATTGGTAGACATGACGGATTCAAAATCCGTTGCCTTTAAAAGCGTGTCGGTTCAAGTCCGACCACCGGTACCAATATGCAAAACCCTTACAGTCTACGGATTGCAAGGGTTTTTTGTTGCCTGCGATTTACCACTTTCTAGAAAAAAGTAATCCATTTCTAAGATTTGAGATGGATTTAAACCAACTTCGCAAGTTTTGTGACAACTCAAAAGTTAGACAAAAAAATAAAAAGCCCTACCGATTCGGTAGAGCTTTCTTTACTGGAACTAATTAACTACTAAATAGTTTAAATTAAGTCAGTTTGACCCTCTTTATAATACTATTCGGCATTATCTAGTAGCGTATTAAGCGCTTCTACCATGTCATCATCTATTATGCTGTCTTCTATATAGTCGACTAGTTCATATATGGTAGTTAAATCCATTTCTCGGATACCTGAGCTGGCTAACGCTTCGTTAATAGACTCTAAGCTTTCTTGATTGTCAGGATCACCTAGTAAATTCTCTTCAAATCCATCACTTACAAACCAGTATACTTTTTCTAGTAAAGACTCTTTTTTGGTTAAAGTAGAATAGCTATCGCCATGGACAAACAAATTAAACTGATAAGGCATCTCTACATCATTAATCAAAAAAGTACGCTTACATTCTAGGGTGTAGGCCTGTGCCCCCTTGACTTCATAGCCATCGCCCTCTGCAAGCTCTTCTGTTACTAAGCCCCCTAATATCTCATAATCCCCTACTTTTACCTTATGGTTATAGATGATGCAGGAATCAGCGACTGCATCAAAAACAACTGCACAAATATCTAAAGTATTATCATCAATATCATAAAAGCCTTTTAGAACTGATGGGAATTCTTTTAATTTTTCATCAGGCACTTGGGTCAAAAATTGTTGCTCATATATCTTAATCATATCTTCAGGAGAATAAGTATTGCCGCTATTAGTCTCGTTTCTACCTGTGGGCTTTAGAGGTATAAGGTTGTATGGGTTATTATTGGTCATTCGGTACTGCCTTTTCTTTAAGTTAAATTTGTTAGATGTCTGTTACTACAAAGTAGTAGATTATAGAGCTGTAGCAGCGTACTGAAATTGGAAATCGCTCAAGAGGTTATACTAACCTAAAAAAAGAACACCAGTACGGCCAACAGCTAGAAGCCGTTTAACTAAGAACACACACTCGAGACCATCATATCAACATAATAATCAAACGCAAAATAGCAGATGTTACTAAGTCGCTGGATATAGGGCACTCAATGTCAGATAATTGACCGCTCAAGTACCCTACAGAAAATTATGAAATATAGTGTAACATTCTAAAAAAGGCTGAGGCTTATTATAGCAAGTCTCAGCCTTTTTTATTCTCGCTGCTAGCTATTGCTTAGCAGCCTCAACTTGAATATTTAAAGTCAGATACTTGGTTATTCCTAATAAAGAGTACTTACTTAGGCCCCACTTAGTCCGATCAATCACAGTCGTAAAATCACCACCGCAGACTGATTTTCTGAGTATCGGGCTAAAATAACAGTTAAACTTGGTTGCGGTTAAGGTTATCGGATGAGTTTCACCATGTAGCGTTAGTTTGCCATCGACTCGCGCAACCTTTGGGCTGGCTTGGTCAGTCGCAAAATGCCACTTGGTCGACTCAAAATAAGCCAACGGAAATTGTTCCATATCAAAAAAGTCACTACTCTTTAGCGTAATGTCGAATTCTTTATTGCCAGTGTTTAATGAATTTATTGGTATAACTAGCGATACGTTGCCAGTCTTTGCTTTTGGATCGTATTGCAACTGTCCCGTGATATTATAAAAGCCACCGGTATTAGTAGAGGTTTTGAAGTGATCAATGGCAAAGCGGGCGTTGGTATGGGTAGGCTCAATATTATAGGTGGCGGCATGGCTGCTACCGACACAACCGACTATCAATAATAGCGCGCCTAGTGATTTACGCCAATCAAACAGTACTTGGTCAGATGAAAGCGGGGTCATAATTACATTCCTTTGTTAAATGATTTTACCTGCGGAACGCTTCCTTAGTGATAATAAACGCTTTCTTTACATCATGATGAAAAAGTAGCATCCAAGCAACTTATATCTCATTTCTTGATTTTAAATTAATACAGTTAATCCAATTTAAAAACGATACGGTGCTGTTGTTATGAATTTTTTGCAGCCTCTGTCTACGTAGGCACAGCAAGCAAGAAAACTTATGCCAGCAGTATGTTATGTATCGACATTACTTTTCATTGACTATACCAGTAGCACGCTGACACAAATACATCTATATTATTTTGAACTGGCTATAGAAGTGAGTCAGCCTTGTTCGTACTATCTGCCTGTCAAAATGTAAAATGCTGCCCTATAAAGGACAGCATTTTTACTAAAATTAATATCTAATAGTGACGGCTTATCTATTTAATTAAGCATCAAAGTGGATAACCGAGCGGATACTTTCGCCTTTATGCATCAGATCAAAGGCTTCGTTGATATCTTCAAGTGGCATAGTATGGGTAATGAAATCATTTAATGGGATCTCGCCTTCTAGATAACGCTCTACGTAACCTGGCAATTCTGTACGGCCTTTAACACCACCAAATGCTGAGCCTTTCCAGACTCGACCGGTCACTAGTTGGAATGGACGGGTTGAAATCTCTTTGCCCGCGCCAGCAACTCCAATGATAACCGACTCGCCCCAGCCTTTATGGCAGCACTCAAGCGCTGAACGCATGACATCGACGTTACCGATACATTCAAATGAATAGTCCACGCCGCCATCAGTCATTTCAACGATGACTTCTTGAATAGGCTTATCGTAGTCTTTAGAGTTGATGCAATCAGTTGCCCCTAACTTTTTGGCCAGCTCAAACTTATCTTCGTTAATATCAACACCGATAATACGGCTGGCTTTGGCCATGCTTGCACCGATAACGGCTGCTAGACCGATGCCGCCCAGACCAAAGATAGCCACGGTAGAGCCCTCTTCAACCTTGGCAGTGTTCATGACTGCGCCCATACCAGTAGTGACGCCACAACCAAGCAGACAAACTTTTTCTAACGGTGCCTCTTTGTTCACTTTTGCCAAAGAAATCTCTGGCAAAACGGTATATTCAGAGAAAGTTGAGCAGCCCATATAATGATAAATTGGCTGACCATCTTTATAAAAACGGGTGGTGCCATCTGGCATCAAACCTTTACCTTGAGTTTCACGTACAGCTGAACATAGATTGGTTTTACCTGAAGTACACATTTTGCACACGCCACATTCGGCGGTGTATAAAGGAATGACATGATCGCCGACTTGCACGCTAGTCACGCCTTCGCCGATTTGCTCAACGATACCGCCGCCTTCATGACCTAAAATAGCAGGGAAGACTCCTTCTGGATCTTCACCAGATAAAGTATAGGCATCAGTATGACAAACACCACTAGCAATGATTTTTACCAATACTTCGCCTTTGCGTGGCAGCATGACGTCCACTTCTTCAACTGAGAGTGGTTGATTTGGTCCCCAAGCAATGGCGGCTTTAGATTTAATAAATTTATCTGACATAATAATCCCTATTTTTTGGTAATTTGGCTGTTGTTAATTTGGTTTTTAATAACTGGAATTTTAATCTTTCTGTTTTAGATGACTGTTTTTTTAATGACTGTTTTTTTAGATGACTGTTTTTTTAGGTGACGGTCTTTCTAATTGGCTATTGATAACTAAGCCGTTAACAGCTGAGACTGACAGCCTATTTCAGGCAGGTATATAGTCAATCTAATTTATAAACGATACAGTAGTACGCTAATACAAATATATCTATTTTATTTTGGACTGGCTGTAGCTCCACTTTTAGCGATCTTGTTTTAGTTACTGTATATCAACGAGCGTTAGCCGTGCATCTATAATGACCGTCTGTAAGAGACTGTAGCATGTTTGAATTTATACTGCCATTTTATACTATTTCTGAACCAGTGATAATATGCTATATTTGAAAATATCTTTTACATAACGGTAATAATCATGAAATGGCAAGGCGTCAGTGAGTTCGTCTATGTTGCAGAATACGAAAGCTTTACTCAAGCTGCAAAAAAGATAGGTATCTCTACCGCACAAGTCAGCCGTCAAGTCAGCGCCTTAGAAAAGCGTCTCAATATTAAGTTACTTTATCGTACCACGCGCAAGGTGTCGTTAACCGAAGAAGGTCATATTTTTTATCAGCATTGCCGGGCAGTACTTGATGGCTTAGATGCTGCTGAACAAGCGGTGAGTAATTTGCAATCAAAACCGCAGGGTAAAATCAAACTCACTGCACCCGTCACTTATGGGGAGCAACAGCTATTGCCATTAGTGAATGATTTTATGTTGCAGTATAGTGATATTGAAGTGACCGCATTTTTAAGCAACCAAAAGATTGATTTGGTTGAGGGTGCTTATGACTTAGCCATTCGCATTGGCAAGCTGAACGACTCCACCATGATGGCCAAAAAGCTCAGTTGCCGCACCAATTTTGTCTGTGCGTCGCCCTCTTATGTTGATAAATATGGTCGACCCTATTCTTTGGCTGACCTTAATCAATATAATTGCTTACTGGGGACTCGAGATTACTGGCATTTCAAAGAAGCGGGTAAAGAGAAGAATATTCGAGTGACGGGTAACGTACATTATAACAGCGGTTATAGTTTGGTTGATGCCGCTTTAAAAGGTCTGGGCATCGTACAACTCCCTGACTACTACGTACAAAAACACTTAGAGTCAGGAGAGCTGATAAGCTTGCTAGATGATTATAGGGAGCCGGAAGAAGAAATATGGGCAGTTTATCCGCACAACCGTCATTTATCCCCAAAGATTAGGCTGTTAGTAGACTATCTAGTAGAATACTTACCAAGAGTATAGCTGGACCATAATAATGTTGACTGGCGCTACCTCCACCTACCTCATATTTCACTTTGCTAGATTGCAGACAGCGACTACTCTCTCTTGGGTGATTAAAAGTTACCTTAAGCGCCCAAAGAACGCGATTGTTACCAAGCTTTCTATTACCAAGCAGTAAAAGTTATTTACCATTTAGCGGGTTACCTTTGCGGCGGAACAATATATGATGTTTGCCATCGATGAACGAAGCAGTTAACCTGCTTTATTTCAATAAATAACTGTCAGTCAAAAACTATTCACATCTGGAGAGAAACATATGAGCATTTTTACTCATGTTACTGTTGGTACCAAGGATTTAAATAAAGCGCGTACCTTCTATGATAACGTGCTAGACACATTAGGACTTAAACGCATTGCTGATTTGGGCGAAGCTGGAGCAATATGGGGTAAAGATGCGCCTTCTTTCTTCGTAATGAGACCTATTGATGGCGAGCCAGCAACTATCGGTAATGGCGTTACAGTCAGCTTTGCTGCTTCTAGCCGCGCTGCTATTGATGCATTTCATGCCGCTGCATTAAGTGCTGGTGGCACGGACGCAGGACTACCAGGAACACGTGGTTGGGCGCCTAACGCTTATGCAGCTTATGTTCGTGATTTAGATGGCAACAAGCTGACCGCTTATTGCTTTGATGCTGAATAAAAGCGGTCATACCGTTCCGCTATTTATCGTTGAAATAGCGACCAGGTGAGTAATAAAAGAGTCACAAAAATCCCGCCATTGTGCGGGATTTTTTCGTATTGACTGGCATCAAATTTATTACAGCAAGCCTTGATCTCTATGACTGTTTTACCTAAGATATCTAGTCAGTTAATCGATATGGAACATTATGATGCTACGGTCAAACTATTAAAATAACAAGACAAACCCTGATTGCAGTAAATAATAAACGGATCATAATATAGTCGATACGTCTAACAGATATAGTCAATGAAAAGTAATATCGATACATAACCTACTGCTGGCATACGTTTTTCTTGCTTGCTGTGCCTACGCAGACAGAGGCTGCAAAAGCTTATACCAGCAGTACCCTAGCGTTTTTAAGGTATTTTAAGCCATCTGCTATCAACGAGCTATAAACGAGCTATAAACGAGCTATAAACGAGCTATAAACGACCAGAAATAGCCGTATATAACTCGTCAGAATAGAGTTTTATAAAGAACCATGGCCCATCAATTAAGAAGCGGCACTGGCTTTTTTTCGTAGCTCATGGCGTAGTATTTTACCAACAGTAGACTTAGGCAGCTCATCTATAAACTCAACATGACGAGGACGTTTATAGCCGGTCAAGCTCTCTTTGCAGAAGTCTTTAATATCTTGCTCAGTAAGACTGCTGTCAGATTTCACCACATAAGCTTTGACCGTTTGGCCCTGATCTTCGTCATCTACGCCAACTACTGAACACTCAGCAACTTTAGGATGCATACCAATGACGTTTTCTACTTCATTGGGAAATACGTTAAAGCCACTAACGATTAGCATATCTTTTTTGCGATCATATATCTGAATAAAGCCTTGCTCATTCATGGAAGCCACATCACCAGTCTTGAGATAACCATCGGCCGTGAAGAAGCCAGCATTATCGATGTTGTGATAACCTGAGACGATGTTATCTCCTTTAATACACATCTCTCCAACTTCACCCAGCGCTAGAATATTGCCCTCATCATCACGAATATCGATCTCGACCCCAGGCAAAGGTAAACCGATATTACCGTTGTAATCAGTATTGTCCAAGGGGTTGGCAGTACCGACACCTAAGCCCTCTGACATGCCCCAGCCTTCAAGAATCGGCAGACCCGTCGTGTCTTTCCACTTCTTGGCGGTGGCTGGGGTTGCTGCCATCCCACCTGAAAGTGATAGCTTTAAATTTGAAAAATCAAGGGTCTTGAATTTATCATTGTTCAGTAATGCCTGATACAGGGTATTGACCGCAGGCAAAATGTGGAACGGGCGCTGCCCTAGTATCTTAACAAAGCCATCAATATCACGCGGATTAGTTACTAAGGTTAGGTGTTGCCCGACACGAACACCGAGCAGCAGTAGAATGAAGGCATAAATATGATATAACGGTAGAGCAATGATGGTGTTGACCTGAGTATCTCGAGGCAGCTTCTTGTAAACAGGCTTAAACCACTCTTCGAACTGAGTGGTTGCTATCACTACGTTATAATTACTGACTAATAGCCCTTTCGCAACCCCTGTCGTCCCGCCTGTATATTGTAAAATAGCTAAATCGTCAGGTTGGATCACAGGGCGTGAATAAGGTAAAGCTTTACCTTGCTTCACTACAGATTTGAAGCTGAGTACTTTGTACTTAGAGTTCGACTTTAACCCATGACTCGGGATAGCCTTTTTAATATGTTTAGCCGCCAGATTCACAACGGTACCTTTTACGGTACCTAGCATGTCGCCAATCATACTAATGATTACCGTCTTGACCTCGGTATCATTAACAACTTTTTCTAAAGTCTCACAAAACGGCTCTAAAATGAAAATTGCCGAAGCATTTGAATCAGTTAATTGATGCTTAAGTTCACGTGCGGTGTATAGAGGATTAATCGAAGTCAAAACCAAACCAACACGGATGACACCAATAACTACTGGCAGATACTGATTGACGTTCGGCATCATGATGCCGATGGTAGCCCCTCTTGCTAGTCCTAGAGTCTGCAGCCAGGCGGCAATATCTCGAGATATGTTGTTGATCTCATCATAGCTATAAGTCACCCCCATGTTAGTACTGAATTCTTTTTGAGCATATTTAGCGAATACCTTGTCAAAAAAATCAGGTAGGGTTTTGTGCTCACAGGTCATTTCAGACCTTACACCTTCAGGATAACTGTCTGTCCAAATTTTATTCATAGTAAGCTTTCCTTAGCAGATATTAAGCCAGAAAATAGAACTCAGTTCAAGATTTTCTAGAGATACCTTTAGTATGAAATAAGTAGTATGAAATAAGGTCTTTTTAGCATAAATTTAAACTAATAAATTCAATTATAGCGTGAATATTAACCGCTTATAGAAGCTTTTTTACGCAATTCATTACGCAATATTTTGCCTACTGACGATTTAGGCAGCTCATCACAGAATTCAATATAACGTGGACGCTTATAGCCGGTTAAATTTTCTTTACAGTGCTCGATGATTTCATCTTCAGTTAAGCTCTTATCAGATTTAACCACAAACACTTTAATCGCCTGGCCACGCTTAAGATCATCAACCCCGACCACACCACATTCAGATACCTTAGGATGCATGCCGACTACCCCTTCTACTTCATTCGGAAAGACATTAAAACCGCTAACAATCAACATATCTTTTTTGCGGTCATATAAGGTGACATAACCGTCTTCACCGATTGCCCCGATGTCACCAGTCTTAAGGTAACCATCGTGAGTAAAGTATGCAGAGCTATCCATATTATTATAGCCTTGCGTGACGTTATCGCCTTTTAGGCATATCTCACCGATTTCACCGATTGGTAACTCATTTTCGTCGTCATCACGGATAGTCATGTCGACACCAGGTAGTGGCATACCGATTTTACCGTTAAAGTCAGCTTTGGCAACAATGGGGTTCAGTGTGCCAACAGCCACTGTTTCAGTCATTCCCCAGCCTTGGACTAAAGCCGTACCAGTCATATCAATCCATTTTTGTGACGTCGCTGGGGTCGCTGCCATGCCGCCTGATAATGAAATTATCAAGTTAGAAAAATCAAGATTTTCGATATCGGGATGTTGAATCAGTGCTTGGAACAGAGTGTTGACTGCTGGCAAGATATGGAAAGGCCTGGTTGCCAGAGTTTTAATAAAACCATCTATATCACGCGGATTCGTGATTAAGGTAAAATGGTGGCCGGCGCGAATACCTATCATCACTACCATAAATGCAAAGAAGTGATAGAGAGGCAAAGCGATTATAGAGTTAACGACGGTGCCTTCTTTAATATTTTTATAGGTCGGTGCTAACCAGGCATCAAACTGCATGGTGCCTGATATCAGGTTGCGATGGCTCAAGAGTACCCCCTTAGCCACACCTGTCGTACCGCCGGTATATTGCACAAATGCCAAGTCGTCAATATTTTGCTCAGGACGAACGTATGGCAGAGACTTACCTTTAGACATCACGGCTTTGAGGTCAATCAGCTGGTACTGACTGTTAGACTTTAGACCGTGCGCTGGCACCGCTTTTTTGACATGCTTAGCCATTAAATTGACTAATGTCCCTTTAGCCGTACCCAGCATGTCGCCAATTTTGCTGACGATTACCGTCTTGACCTGACTGTCACTAACGATTTTTTCTAATACCTGACAAAAAGGCTCTAGGATAAAGAGTATAGAGGCTTGGGTATCATCAAGCTGATGCTTAAGTTCGCGTGCGGTATACATCGGGTTGATTGAAGTGACCACATAACCTGCCCGCAGAATTCCAAGTACAATTGGCATATATTGGTTAACGTTGGGCATCATCAATGCCACTTTATCGCCTTTTTTTAGCCCTTGACTCTGTAACCAAGCACTGATGTTCTTAGAAATAACATCAATTTGTGCATAGGTATAGCTCACTTCCATATTGGTGCTGAATTCTCGATTGGCGTAATTGGCGAACATGTCGTCAAACAGATGGGTTAACGAAGGGTACTGATCGCTAGCAACCTCCTTTAATACCCCTGCAGGATATTTTTCAGTCCAAAATTTTTCCATAATTGGCTATCCTTAGCTCAAATTAAAAAAATGGGCAAATATATATGGCTTAAAGTGTCAGGGTAATAGAATTGAACAACGAAGCAAAGTAAAAAGACAATAACCGGCCTTAATGAACCTACTTTAGTGTCAACGCAACATTCACTAAACCAGCTAATAATTAAACAATATAGCCTACCTAAAGATCATACTAAAAGTCTTTAGATAGGCTAGTAATCATTCAGCAAATTTGATGGTCTCACTCAAATAACTGCCAGCCCGCTGTTGCTTGATGTTGATCTTGATGGGCGAATAGCGGGTGCGCTTTTGCTTCTTCCAAGGTCAACACCGGAGTCACACAGACGTCTGCAGATTCAAAGGCCTGTTGCCAATGCGCAAGTGGCTGACTGGCAAAAGTCTCAGCGACAGTCTTGGCAGCAGCTTTACTGTCCGGCATATTAGGCATTATCCCAAGTTGCCAGTGTTTTGTTTTGAGCTCAGGCAGCGCTAATACATCGCACAATCCTTGCCAAAACTTAAGCTCTAAAGAACCCACAGCCATATAGCGATCGTCAGCCGTCTTGTATAGACGGTAACAAGGCAGCAACCCACCCAAAAAGTCGTACTGTGGTGGCGGGGTCTGACCTGAAAAGCTCTTGACCAGGGTGCCTGTCGCTTTTGGCATGATCATATGCTGATATAAGCTGTGAGTCATACTGACTGAGACATGTCGACCTTTGCCCGTTCGCTCGGCGGCGAGCACTGAAGCTAATAGAGCTATCACTGCTGTATCGCTACCCCCAGCTAAATCTGCAAACTGGATGTTAGGCATAGCCTGTTCGCCCTCCGCGGTCTTTAACTGATCTAGAACGCCGCTCATAGCCATAAAATTGATGTCATGGCCCGCTTTATCCGCCCACTCGTGCTTAATTTCCTGCTTAGCGTCATCGCCCGTCGCTAAGCCATACCCAGTAATCGAGACCATGACCAGCTTTGGATTAATGGCGTGAAGGGTTTTGGCATCAAGGCCCATACCTTCTAGTACGCCAGGACGAAAACTGTCTAACATCACATCCGCATCTTTAAGATGGGTCTTGATTGACTCGATGCCTTCGGGATCACGGAAGTCATACTTCTCAATAGTCTTGCCGTGATTCAGAGCTTCAAATAGCCCGCCCAATGCTCGGGCAGGGTCACCGTTCATAGGCTCGATTTTGATAATCTCTGCCCCCAAATCTGCAAGCAAACGAGTCGCAAATGGCCCTGGTAGATTGCGAGTCAAATCGACAACTCGCAACCCTTGAAGACAATCAGTCATTTGAGCAATACCTGATGACGTATTTGAGGATATGTTGTTAGGCATCGACAAACTCCTCACCTTTTTCAGCCATTTCTACCAAGATTTGGGCAGGCTCAAAGCGCTCGCCGTATTGTTTGGCAAGTTCACGACTACGGGCAACGAACTTGTCTGCACCCATCGCGTTGACGAACTGTAAGGTACCACCATGTTGCGGTGCAAAGCCCCAACCAAAGATAGAACCAACGTTGGTATCTGCAACAGAGCGTACGACGTCTTCTTCATAACACTTGGCTGACTCGTTAACTTGAATAAACATCAAGCGATCGACTAGGTCTTGTTGTGATGGTTGCTCTGCAGTGGCTGGGAACAAGTTGGTTAGTTCAGGCCATAAGCGCTTTTCACTATTTTCTGGATAATCATAAAAACCCTTACCGAAGCGCTTACCTTCACGACCATGCTCTTCACCAACTGTTTTAATCACTTCGTAAGAAGGATGGACCACTACTGGCTTACCCTCTGCTTCCATATCACGGTTGTTTTGCTCAGTGATATGACGGACTAGGCTCAATGTCACTTCGTCTTGAAGCGCTAATGGTGCCATTGGCATACCCGCTTTTATACCCGCAACTTCGATACTGCGAGGATGGACTCCCTCGCCTAGCATGGCGATGCCTTCTGACACATAAGTGGCGAAGACACGTGAAGTATAGAAACCACGACTGTCATTAACCACAATCGGGGTCTTACCAATTTGCAATACATAGTCAAAGGCTTTGGCCAAGGTCTCATCATCAGTCTCTTTACCCATGATGATTTCAACCAATGGCATCTTATCTACCGGAGAGAAAAAGTGCAAACCAATGAACTGATTTGGACGCTTACTGGCGGTGGCTAAACCAGTGATTGGCAGTGTCGACGTATTTGAGGCATAGACCGCTGACTCAGCAATAACCGCTTCAGATTGCTGCGTACATTTTGCTTTGATTTCACGGTTTTCAAACACCGCTTCAATGATTAAATCACAACCTTCTAAGTCACTATAAGAGACAGTAGGTTTAATCTTATCCAGCAATGCTTGTTTTTTCTCTACCGTTGAGCGGCCACGGCTGATGGCTTTATCAAGAATTTTAGTTGAGTAGTCTTTACCTTTTTCAGCACCGGCTATCTCAGTATCCAGTAATACCACTTCCATACCTGCTTTGGCAGTCACATAAGCAATACCAGCACCCATCATACCCGCGCCAAGAATACCGACCTTTTTAGTCTTATATTTCTCAAAGCCGTTAGGACGTGACTGGCCTTTTTTGATACTGTTAAGCTGAGTCCAAAGCGTATTGATCATGTTGTTGGCTTCAGGAGACAGCACACATGCTACAAAATAACGAGACTCGACTTTTAAGCCAGTATCAATATCAACGATACAACCTTCAAACACACTAGACATAATATGGGTGATGGCAGGATAGTTACCATGCGACTTTTGATTGGCCATCGCGGGTGCTATAGCAAACATCTGCGCGACTTTTGGACTCATACTGTCGCCACCAGGAATTCTAAAACCTTTTTTATCCCACGGCTGCTGCGCTTTAGGATTGGCCTTGATCCATTCTTTGGCTTTTTGTAGCATGTCTGCTTGATCAGTAGCAGTGTCATCAATTAAACCGATGTCTTTTGCAGCGCCAGGACGTAACTCTGTGCCCTGAGTCATCAGCTCTAATGATTTTTGGATGCCGACTAAGCGTGGTAGACGTTGAGTACCACCGCCACCTGGTAGCAAGCCTAATTTCACTTCTGGCAGACCAAGCTTGGTCTTTGGCGAGTCAATAGCAATACGATAATGACAAGCTAAGGCAATCTCAAGACCACCACCTAAAGCAGTACCAGTCATGGCAGCGACTACCGGCTTACCAGATAACTCTAGTTTGCGTAGACTGCCTTTGAGATCTTCAACTAAGTCAAATGCTTGCTCAGCTGTTTTGATTTGTCCTAATGAATCAATATCTGCACCAACCACAAAGGTTTCTTTGGCTGAAGTTAAAATCAAGCCTTTAGCAGACTCATCAGTGGCAAAGCTGTCAGCCAGGGTGGCAAAGGATTCAGTGAACCCGGCGCCAATTACATTCATTTTACGATCGCTTTGATCAATAATTACTGTGACGATACCATCATCATCACGCTCGGCTGAAAAGTTTGCCAATGCATTAATGACGTTTATGCTATCCATGTTATCTGTGCTATCTATGTTGTTGATAGTCATCCTATATCCCTTTTATATTCTGTGGCTTCCAATCTAAATTGATAGTGCTAAATTGATAGTGCTAAATTAACAGTGTTTTATATTAATAATGCTGAGTTAACCGTGTCTTATATAACCAATGCACAATAATACGAATATTCAAAAACCAAAGGTGAGCTACGCTCTAATTAATAAAGCAGATATAGCAAATAAGGTCTAATAAACAGCCGTATCATCGTGGGCAGACTATACTCGTTCGATAATGGTCGCAATGCCCATACCGGCGCCAACGCACAACGTAACCATCGCTGTTTTAAGATCGCGGCGTTCTAGTTCGTCGAGTACGGTGGTCAGTAACATAGCACCAGTCGCACCAAGTGGATGACCCATGGCAATAGCACCACCGTTTACGTTAACGATATCAAGTGATACGCCAAAGTCTCTGGCGGTTTTAAGTGGTACAGCAGCGAAGGCTTCGTTGATTTCCCAAAGGTCGATGTCTGATGCTTTCATACCCGCTTTGTCGAGCACTTTTTGACAAGCAGGGGTCGGACCCGTCAGCATAATCATAGGTTCAGAACCAATCACGGCACCCATGGTTATTTTTGCCCGTGGTTTTAGACCGGCTTTTTTACCAGCAGCGGCACTACCCACTAAGCAAAGTGCTGCCCCATCAACGATACCTGAAGAGTTACCCGCATGATGGACATGATTGACGTTTTCAATCGTAGTATATTTATCTAAGATAACGCTATCAAAGCCCATTTTACCTGGCATGACAAACGAGGGATTAAGACCGGCTAAAGTTTCCACGTTGGTATTAGGACGGATAGTCTCATCCTTGGCTAATAATGTCATACCATTGAGGTCAGTGACAGGAACGACCGACTTGTCGTAATAGCCTTTGTCCCAAGCAGCAGCAGCGCGGCGATGTGACTCAGCAGCAAACTCATCGACGTCTGTACGGCTAAAGCCTTCTAGAGTCGCTGAAGTATCAGCGCCAACACCTTGTGGTACAAAACCAGTAGCGTCATTAACGCGCGGATCCATATACCAAGCGCCGCCATCAGAACCCATAGGTATGCGGCTCATAGACTCAACGCCACCTGCTACTACCATGTCTTCCATACCAGACATGATTTTAGCAGCTGCCAAATTAATAGACTCTAGGCCTGATGCACAATATCGTGACAAGGTTACGCCGGCAACGCTTTGATCCCAGCCCGCATCGAGCACAGCAACCCGCGCAATATCTGAGCCTTGTTCGCCAACTGGGGTCACACAACCCAGCACCACATCATCAACCAAGCTGGTATCAAGATTGTGGCGCTGTTGCATTTCTTTTAATAGGGTACGGACCAACCAGATTGGTGTCGCTTGATAAAGGGAACCCTCTTTTTTTCCTTTACCGCGAGGCGTTCGAATCGAATCATAGATATAAGCTGTCTGAGTCATAAAAAATCCCTTTTTTATCTTTGATTAATAATGAGGTAATAAATAATGAGGTATTGAGGAGAACAAGTCTCCTCAATTAAGTAATCAATAATAGTAGCAGGTGCTGCAGTTTTAATGAATGCCGTTAGATAAGCGATTACATAAAGCGTGACGCAAGCTCTTTCATGATTTCGTTAGTGCCGCCGTAGATTTTTTGCACTCGAGAATCAGCGTATATACGGGCAATTGGATACTCCGACATATAACCATAACCACCAAACAGCTGTACACACTCATCTAAAACTTCACACTGTTTTTCTGTGACCCAGTATTTGATCAATGAAGCATGCGGTACAGAAAGCTTGTTCTCTAACAGAGCATCAATAGCGGCGTCACACATACTGCGTGATGCTAGATAGTCTGCATAGCACTCAGCCATCTTAAAGCGCGTATTCTGGAATTTCCAGATTGGCTTACCAAATGCTTCGCGTTGCTTGACATAATCAAGGGTTAACTCGATACCCAACTTCATAGCACCCACACCAGTCAAGGCAATAATCAGACGCTCACGTGGTAACTCTTGCATAAGCTGCATGAAGCCCAGACCTTCCATAGTACCTAACAAGTTCTTTTGTGGTACCCGCATATCACTAAAGAATAACTCAGAGGTATCTTGTGATGCCAAACCAAGTTTTTTTAGCTTTTTACCGCGCTCAAAGCCTGGAGAATTCTCAGTTTCGACCACAATAAGCGATACACCTTGTGCCCCTTTTTCACGATCGGTTTTACAAGCCACAATAATAAGATTGGCATGCTGACCATTGGTAATAAAGGTTTTTGAACCATTGATAATATAGTCGTCGCCATCTTTTACTGCGAACGTTTTGATATTTTGTAGATCTGACCCTGTACCAGGCTCAGTCATAGCAATAGCACCGATTCGCTCGCCAGTGGCCATTTTAGGCAGCCATTCTTTTTTCTGCTCTTCAGTACCATGGTTCAAAATATAAGGCGCGATGATCCCTGAATGAACCAAACCACCAAACCCGGCTTGGTTGGCTTCAGCTTGAGCATAAATAAGCGCCGCTTCATGACCGAAATCACCACCGCCGCCACCGTACTCTTCTGGCATTGAGGCGCACAAAAAGCCATTTGCGCCAGCTTCTTCCCAAGCAGCGCGATCAATCTGGCCATTTTCACGCCACTGTTCGTCTTTTGGATCCCATGATTTAAACATTTTCAGGGCGCTATCGTGTACCATTTGATGTTCTTCGGTCATCCAGTTGGGGGTAAAGTGTTCAATACTCATGTGTCTATCCTTGACGAGGTTAACGTTCTAACGGTTAAATTAAAGTTGTGCAGTACGCACTAAACGAAACATATAAAGCTTAGTGTATATAAAATGGTAATTATAATTACCCTTTGCTATACTTGCTATATTCGTTGTATTTATTAATCTTTATGAGTCCTATAGTAGGAAATTAAAACGTAATCTGCAACTAAATAATTTATTATAGTAATATATATTACCGTTATACTATTTACTTATGTTTAGTAAATTAATAAATAACCTGTCAAATCGCATAAACCCTAGCCCTTTAAAGGAATAATGGCCCATGACCACTCTCACACCACCCCCTCAAGATGGCAGCAGTGATCCAGATTATTATGGACTCAATGAGATAAGCAATCAGAGTAAAAGCACAGACAACAAAATCAATAGCACTACCGAAACCCAAACTCTGACGCCGTTATCCGCTATGCGCCCTGCTACTTTGGATAAAATAGAAAAAGCAGTGCGTCAGTTATTTGCCGGTTACGATGCTCACGACGTCACCATGATCCAGATTGCCAACACTGCAAATGTGTCACTACAAACACTCTATAAGTATTTTGGTGACAAGCAAACAGTACTGTATGCCATTATGGATCAAGTATTGGGACGGCTA
The DNA here is from genome assembly GCF_035984995.1 of Psychrobacter sp. PL15. Taxonomy (NCBI): domain Bacteria; kingdom Pseudomonadati; phylum Pseudomonadota; class Gammaproteobacteria; order Moraxellales; family Moraxellaceae; genus Psychrobacter; species Psychrobacter sp. PL15. The sequence goes on along the minus strand of NZ_JAXCIB010000001.1, from coordinate 356,724 downwards.
GCAGCTCGAATGTTAGATCATCTGCAGGGCATTGATAATGTGCAAGAACGCTTGCGCAAGACCCTGTGGGTCTGCTTAGACTTTGTGGATACGCAACCCGATGCCGTTATGGTGTTGTCTGCAGTGTCGGTATCACGCTATCGTAATATTGCTATCTATGAGAATAAAGAGCTGATAGATGCGTTTTTGACTGTGTTGGCAGATGGCCAGAATAGAGGGGTACTTAATGATACCGTACCGCTATATATACTGTTTGATGTGTTTATGGGATTCATAAGTCGTCTCGGCCTTATGCATATTATTCGTCAGACCCGCACACCGATGACTGCCGACTTTGACGCACTATTTGAGATCCTGTGGCGTAGCATGTCTAAGCCTGAGAAGCAGACTCAAACAGCTTGATAAATTATATATCAAGATAGATAAGAAGGTTAATGTAGTAGCTGTTCTATCGTAATCACTACTGTTTGGTGAATGAAGTTAGTAAGCCAAAAAGGGGTTTGGCAGTTATGACTTTTGAACAGCAACGACGAGAACAAGCCCGGTGTTATACCGCCCAATATCCTAAATGAACCTTAAAAAATAAACAAAAAAACTCCAGCTCGTGAGCTAGAGTTTTTTTGTTATACAACATTCATCACATACTATAACGACTAAATAATAACAACTTGCTAGCTGTAGTTGACGTTCAAGACTGACTAGCGTTCTAGATGTAGATACTGCATATGACGCTCATATTGATTGAGAATATCGACCAATACTTGTTCTTTAGTGTAGCCAACCAGATCATACTCTTGCGAACCATCACTTAAGAACACCTCGGCTCGGTAATAATACTCAGCCAACTTACTGGAAGTATTAAGCGTGAAATTGGGTCGCTCAGCTTTCACCAAATTGACTTCGTAAATAAAGTCATCTTGCTCGCCATGGCCGACCTGTAGTTTTAGACCTTCTATGTGAACGCTGTCCTGGCCCTTACCTTGATCTATATCTTGACCAATATGCTCAGGATTACGGACGATTAAAACGGTGTTCAATCCCCCTGCTTTTAGCTCGTTCTCAACGTCAGTCATAGCAGGTAATACGATAGTCTGTAAAAAATGCTCAACTTGGGCGTGACCTGGGAAGCTCACAATACGTTGCAAGCGCGCTTTCCAACTTTTGCCACTGTTAAGCACATTAGCCGTACCTATGGTACTGGCTTTGCGCTTATTGCCCTCTTCTTTTAATGATTTCCATAGGGCTATCATATAAAGCACTAGAATAATCGAGAACGGTAAGCCAGCAATGACAGATACTGATTGTAATGAGGCAAAGCCACCGGCAAATAGTAATCCAAGCGTGATAAGACCCGTCGCTACTGCCCAAAACAGACGTAACCAAATAGGCGCGTCAACATCATTGGTCATTCCTCTTGAGCTAAGGTTGGCCAATACTAAGGCACCTGAGTCAGCAGAAGTGATAAAGAATACGAGTCCAATAATAACTCCAGCAAGTGACAACACATCACTGTACGGATAATACTCAAACAACGCAAACATACCCATTGCGGCATCATTAATAGCAATTTCACCAAGCTCAGTTGCGCCATTGGCTACCAAGTCGAGCGCCGAATTGCCGAAGATAGAAAACCAGGCAAAGATGAAACCTAGTGGAATAAACATCACGCCAAAGACGAACTCACGCAAGGTACGGCCACGGCTGATGCGCGCGATAAACAAGCCCACAAACGGCGCCCATGCCACCCACCATGCCCAGAAAAATATCGTCCAGCCAGACTTCCATTCGGCACCAGCAGTGCCGTCATAAGCATAGACGTCAAAAGTCTTTGCAACGATGGTTTGGAAGTATTGACCTATATTCTGCGTAAAGGTGTTGAGCAGATAAACCGTATTGCCCATCACCAACATGGCAACCAACAATAATATAGCGGCTATCATATTAAACTCAGACAAACGGCGTACGCCTCTCTCAACACCAGTCATGGCTGAGATAGCCGCTGCCGCAACCACACCGACAATAATAAAAGTCTGCACCATTTTGCTCGATTCAATACCGAAGACATGGGTCAAGCCAGCGTTGGCCTGTAATATGCCAATCCCTAGACTGGTCGCAATCCCCATTAGGGTACATACGACGCCGAAGGTATCGATACCATCACCTAGCCAGCCCTTAATGAGACGCTCGCCAAAGATTGGGGTTAAGGGAGAACGCAGCGCCAGCGGCATGTTTTTGCGATAAGCAAAATAGGCCAACGCCATACCAATTAATGCATAAATACCCCAGCCATGCAGTCCCCAATGCAAGAAAGTCTGAGCGACTGCTTGGCGCATGGCCTCTTCACTGGCTGGTGTCAGACCAGCATGCGGCGTTAAATAATGCATCAAGGGCTCGGACGCGCCAAAAAACAGCAAGTCAATACCAATACCTGCTGAAAACAGCATCGCCGCCCATGCTAAAAAGGGAAACTGTGCCTTTTCGTGGTCTTGTCCCAGCTTGATATCGCCATAACGCGAAAAACCAATGAATAGAGCAAAAATACTATAGGCCGCAACCACCAGCATGTAATACCAGCCAAGACTCTCTGATACCCAAGTCATTCCTGAGCTGAGTAAGGCTTCGCTATAATCTGGAAAAGAAATAGTCCAAACAATTAATAAAATAGAAATAAGTGCTGAGCCTAAAAAAACCGTTTTATTTAGACTCAGGGTTTGCGTCGCATCCTTTGAGGGCGAGCTCGACATAAAAGACCTCAATAGGTAAAGTTAATCACAATCTGTGTATTACCTTGCCCGCCATACCATCATGACGTCATAAAAGTAGGTAATACCAATAAATAGAATACCAATCAATAGAATATTAATAGTTTTCATTATTTTAAATAAGTTAACAGTAATCGATCCATAAGGAATATAGCCGTTATTGAGCCGGGCTGTAATCTCGCATTGGCTCTGTTCTTAAGGGCGCGCCATTCGCAACGTAGTAATCTGCGTTCGACCGTGGCAGCTTCTTGCCTCTCATCTTATCGACTATTTTTTCTGCCATCATAATCGTGGTCGCGTTGAGATTGCCGCTGATAATATTGGGCATAATGGACGCATCAACCACCCGCAGTCCCTCAATACCATGTACTAGCCCCTCTCCGTTGACCACCGCATCTTTGTGTTCGCCCATCGCACAAGTGCACGACGGATGATAAGCGGTTTCACTATTCTCACGAACGTAGTCATCTAGCTGTTGGTCAGTGACCAAATCTTCAGTTGGTGAGATAGCACGGCCACGGAAAGCATCGAGTGCCGGCTGATGGATAATCTCTCGAGTGAGTCGCATCGCCGCACGGAACTCACGCCAATCCTGATCATGAGACATATAGTTAAATAAGATACTGGGATGCGCGCTTGGATCTGTTGAGACCAGCTTTACTCGGCCACGACTTGGTGACCGTAATGAACCAACGTGCGCTTGAAAGCTGTGAGAGTCACTGGCACTGCGGCCATCATAACGAACCGCAAGCGGTAAGAAATGGTACTGGATATTGGGATGAGTAAAGGTCTCATCAGTGCGGATAAAACCGCCGCCTTCAAATTGGTTAGAGGCGCCCAGCCCAGTGCCTTTAAATAACCATTCCGCCCCAATCGCTGGCTTGTTCCACCATTTGTTAGCAGGGGCAATTGAAACCGGTTGGGTGCATTCATACTGCATATAAAGTTCTAGATGATCTTGTAGATTATTGCCAACACCTGGCAAATCTAACACCACAGGCACACCCAATTCTTTAAGCCACTGGCCAGGGCCAATACCTGAACGCTGAAGTAATTGCGGCGTGGCAATTGCACCTGATGAGACAATGACTTCACGAGCAGCATAGAAACTCTTGGTCTCACCGTCGTGCTCTACCTTAACGCCAGTAGCACGCTTGCCATCGAACAAGATTACATCGGTCAGCGCGCCAGTCAAAATCGTAAGATTACTGCGCAGCTTGGCTTGATCAAGATAGCCTCTGGCAGTTGAAGCTCGGCGACCATTTGGCGTGACGAAACGATCCATCGGACCAAAGCCTTCTTGCTGATAGCCATTCAGGTCTTCGGTGCGGGGATAACCCGCTTGTACACCCGCCTCAATCATCGCTTGGAATAATGGATTAACCCCTGGCTTTGAGGTGGTCATCTCAACAGGACCACCCACGCCATGATAATCATTCGCGCCGGCATCACGATTTTCTAACTTTTTAAAATAAGGCAAGCAATCCGCGTAGCTCCAATCTTCTAAACCTTCTATTTTGGCCCAATCGTCAAAGTCCAATGCATTACCACGGATATAGCACATCCCATTAATTAAGGATGAGCCGCCAAGGCCTTTACCGCGACCACAATCCATGACCCGATTATTCATATAAGGCTCAGGATCAGTTTTATAGCCCCAGTTATAAGTCGTTCCCTGCAACGGCATCGCTAATGCAGCGGGCATTTGAGTACGAAAATCTAGTCGATGATCTGGACGGCCCGCTTCTAACAGCAACACCTTGATATCGGCATCTTCAGTCAAGCGCGCGGCCAATACATTTCCCGCTGACCCTGCACCGACAATGATATAGTCATATTCAGGTATGGTTGATGACATAAAAACCTCTTCAATATTAGTAGTTAGATAACAGACATTAAAAAATAATCGCGGAAACAAACCTTAAAGATTCGCCATCAAAATACCGATTCAAATGCACCTAGCTCTACTTGAATAGACTTGGTTTGAGTATAGTGCTCAAGGGTTTGCATGCCGTTCTCGCGGCCAATACCTGAATGTTTGTAGCCGCCGACTGGCATTTGCGCTGGCGACTCACCCCAAGTATTTAACCAGCAGATACCGGCTTCGATTTGAGCAATCACGCGATGGGCTCGTTTCAAATCAGCAGTCACAACCCCAGCGGCTAAACCATATTCGGTAGCATTGGCACGGCGAATGACTTCCTCTTCGGTCTCATAAGTCAATATCGACATGACCGGACCAAAGATTTCCTCGCGCACAATGCTCATGTCATCCGTGCAATCACTAAAAACAGTCGGTGCAACATAGGCGCCATCAGCAAGTGAACCTGCCGTTACTCGCTCGCCGCCACATAGCAAGCGCGCACCGCTCGCCTTGCCTTGTTCAATATAGCCGAGCACTCTTTCCATATGCGGAAAGCTTACCAATGGCCCCATGGTGACGCTCTCATCCATCGGATCGCCTAACTTGATACGCTGGACACGCTCTAGAATGGCCTGCTCAAATTTAGCTTGCAAAGTCTTGGGAACAAACACCCGCGTACCATTAGTACATACCTGACCAGTGCTATAAAAGTTTGCCATCATGGCAATATCAGCAGCCGTATCAAGGTCGGCATCGTCAAATATAATTAGCGGCGACTTACCACCGAGCTCAAGCGTGACGTCTTTAAGTGATGAGGTTGCCGCGCTAGACATGACTTTTTTACCAGTCGGTACGCCACCAGTAAACGATACTTTGGCGATATCAGGATGCTGAGTTAGCGCTTCACCAACCTCATAATTGCCCTGGACCACGTTGAAGACCCCATCCGGCAGACCAGCTTCCGTGAATATTTCTGCCAGTTTTAGGGCTGATAAAGGCGTCATCTCAGACGGTTTAAAAATCATCGCGTTACCCGCCGCTAACGCAGGAGCCGCTTTCCACATAGCGATTTGAATCGGATAGTTCCATGCGCCAATACCCGCGATAACGCCTAATGGCTCCTGACGGGTATAAACGAAACTGGTATCTCGCAATGGAATTTGACGGCCTTCAATAGTTGGTGCAAGCCCCGCATAGTATTCAATGACATCAGCACCAGTGACGATGTCGGCATATTTAGTCTCAGAGATTGCCTTGCCAGTATCCATAGTTTCAAGCATCGCAAGCTCGTCATTACGTTCGCGTAATAGTGCCACTGCTTGCAACAAGATGCGACTACGCTCAACAGGGGTCATTGCTGCCCAGACTTTCTGACCTTTTTGCGCTGCTATCACGGCTTGGTCAATTTGCTTAGTCGTCGTCTGTTGAATGGTCGTTAATACTTCACCCGTCACAGGATTAATGTTATCGAAAGTCGATGTCGACTCGTCTACCGCAAGATAACTGCCATTAATATAAGCAGTCTGTGTTTGGTTAAAATCAATAGTGTTTTTCATATTAGTTGAATCAGTCATGATTGCTCCTTATGACAACCGGCAAAAAAAGGGCTATAGCAAGCCCTTTACACCTAATAAATTATCGTTCTTTAATAAAGTTGTTTTTTAGTGGGGCTATATTTTAATGGGGCTATATTTTAATGAAGCTATATTTTACTGCTGCTCACTCTGAGTCATTCGTATTAAACGGTGACGCAATGACTTTTTATCAGAAATAACAATATCCGAAAAATCAGAGAGCCAAATGCCATCAGCGACCAAGCGCACCATACATAATGTTTCGGTATTATCCGTTGCTTCGTGCGTCTGTAATTGCTTATTAGACCAAGCAGCCCAAGCCTCACGAAGCTCGCTATCACCTAGCATCAGCACATATAAGGTGGCTTGGTGATTAAATTCATCCTGCCCTTTTTCGCCTAAGCTAATGGTCGCATCTATATATGCGCGCGTAAAAGAACCATAACTCACTGGGTCTTTGGCCATTGCGTCATTTACTTCTGACTCAAACTTTGCCATAGCATCATTGAATACGGCAAGAATAAGCGCGTCTTTGGTCGCAAAGTGATGCATCACACCACCCTTGGTCACCCCTACCGCATCAGCGACCGCCTGAAACGTGATATGCGATAACCCTTGTTCCAACGTAATTCGTGCTGCTTGGTCAAGCAAAGCACGGCGAACCAGCTCCGGCTGCTTTTTGCGTTTATGTGCATTATCCATAGTTCAATGTCCGACAGAATTAGAGAGTACGTTCATCACTACCACCCCACCGACGATCATAGCAATGCCGACCACCGCTGGAGTATCCAGATTTTGTTTAAATACGATGATGCCAATAATAGAGGTTAGAACGATACCCAGACCTCCCCACATGGCATAAGCAATACCCAACGGCAACGTTTTTAGCGTGTGCGTTAGCAGGTAGAACGACAGCACATACAGCACACCCATAATAAGGGTCGGACCTAAGCGAGTGAACTGTTCTGACTTGACCAAAAACGTCGTGCCGATCACCTCACAGATAATAGCCATGCCAAGATAAAAGTAAGCAATAGTGGTAGGACTCATAGTTGAGGTACTTATCGTTGAGGGGCTCACGTTAGTCGCAGCGCTACTACTTAAAGCGCTACTACTTAAGACGCTATTAACTAAAACAGTATTAATAGATTATTATAAAGAAACCATACGGAAGGTATCTTATAGCCTTTTGTGAAGAATTGGAAGGGCTAGTTTGTGCCTTTATCATTTAGGCCCCGCTATTCACTTCTTATCATTGTTGTTAGTTACAGGCTGAGTGTTTACCTGTGGCCGTATATTTTGGGTGGACTGTGCTCGTTATATGTAAGCATTATGAGAGATTTACGGTTATCTTAGAAGACATGCACAGTTTTAAGAAAGACTAAAATATTTGACGGTGCTTCAAACAATATGCTGACATCAGATATAGTCATAGTCATAGTCATAATTGATATAAAACAATACTATATTGAAGATTTTAAAGTGATTGTTGAGCTTGTTAAAAAAAGCACAGGTCTGCCTAACCGCTCGCCTTAATCGGTGTCTTAAACGGCAGTTATTGCCTTCATTTTAGAGTGATAGCCCTGATAGGTAATGGCATAGTTGCCAATCAACTGATGTTTACAGCCTGTGCATTGGTAATTTTGCTGACCATAGCTTTTTGTACCATTTTTCTTTAAACTGGGATTGTGGCAATCGGGGCAGTTGGTTGATATCTATTTGTGTCTTCATAACCTCAAATATAACATCTTGCTGCGGCTGTCACCCTTCTTCTAATTGCCTAGCATACTTTTGAAACATCACTCACCTGCTCATTTAATCGGTGATTTTTTGGCGGGGAAATCCAGTGCTGAAATCGGCGGCGTTCAACCTTCTTATACGCCTAGTGTTACTTTAGCGGATTTGAGTGAAGTGGTTCTTGACTGTGCTACACAGGCAATGTCACACGGGCAATTCGTGACGCAATTCCAGCCTTTAATCGTCAAATAAAAAAATTTGCCAAACCTAATGGTTTACTTATTAGCGTTGAAAATCAGAAATTAAAATAGCCGTTTAACTCTTTAAATTAAGGTACATCGCTCATGAAAAAATTAATCAAACTACTCACCATGTTAGGCGCATTTGCGGCGGTTGCGGCGCTGGTCTATGTGGCTGGCGAGACCGCTTTATCGGGTTCTCCGCTCATGGCATTAGTGCCTGTTACTATTATTCTTACTCTGACTATCCTGTATATCCGCCTAAGCGACAAGCGTGAGTAGTTTTTTTTAGCGCAAATAGGCTGTTCTTTAATGCTCATGGAGAACTTTTGCACAGCCATTCGGGAGGAATATCAGCAGCAGGCTTACAACCAAGCAGTGAACCATATTTTTAGTCTCGTTAATACAGACAAATACTGATACTCTAGGTAATCTTGTCTGTAGTTTGAGGTATTTTAATATAATGAATAAGACTGAAGGCATCGACCTCCTTACACTCGTCAACACCAAAGGCGAAATAACCGGCTATGCAGAAAAAATAGAAACGCACTTGCGTGGTGAACTTCATCTTGCTTTTTCCTTGATGATCATACGTTCTCGGGGTGCAGATACCGAGTATCTCTTACAACAGCGAGCATTACATAAGTACCACAGCGGCGGCTTATGGGCCAACACCTGTTGTTCTCATCCGCAGCCAAACGAAGGCATTAAGGATGCAGCGCAAAGACGTGTCGCTGAAGAATTGGGTATTACTAGTGCATTGAATCTTTCTACGATTGGTCAGATTCAATATAAGTACCCGCTAGATAACCAGATGATTGAACATGAATTAGACAATATTGTAATCGCTAATGTGGATGACATCGAATGGCAGCAAAATCCTGATGAAGTGATGGATGTTAAATGGTGGAAAGAGCGTGACCTAGTTAAACTCCTTCACTGCGAACCAACTGCGTTTGTGGCTTGGTTTCCAATGGTTTTTGACTTCATAAAGAAAAATCAGCTAAGCCTGTCATCAGCGCTGTGAACGATGCCACAGAGTAATCAGTAACATATGCGACATGGTCAGTCCAAAAAGACCGATGAATACCCATCTTAGTAAAGTAACGTTGAGCTCACTCGTACCAACTAATTTGAATAAGACTATCGCTAGTATTAGCGTGAGCAGGACGAAAGGTAAGCTAATGATGATCGCTTTACGCACGCTTATGTTCAGATTTTCGCTCGCATCATGCAAGTGTTTGGGCGAATGCAACAAGCAAAAGTAAAGCGCAAAATGCAGTAAAGGGCTCAAAATCAAGCTGCTTACTACCAAGGCTATCCATTCGGCATAAGTCCATTTGCCAATAGTCTGTTTATCTTGCTTTTTGTCTCGCCGTTTATTTTGTGCCGCACTAACGACAAAGTGTAAGAACATCACGATTCCGACACCAAAGACTAACTGCATGCTTTGAATAATCCATTTGGCGCTTTCAGGACTGAGCAGCAACGAGGTGAATAAGGTCAATAATGTTGCTGAATAGAAAATAGCGGGGCCACAAATAATCACAGCCGCCAGTCCTATGCCAGCATAACTAGGCATAGTATTTCGCCAATCAGCAGAAAAATGATAAATAGACACGGCTAGAAACAAGGCAAGACCCAAAGCAGGAAAGGCTATCCAAAAGATAATTGCGAGAGCGGAAACAGCGACATAGGCAGTAATAAAATACAAAGCAGCATTGAGCGAGTCAACCAGTCGTAGTGATTTAGCAACAGCAAAGTCGAGCGCGCCATGAGGTAAGCCCAATACAGTCACAGCCAGCGCTAAAGCAATAATCAGATAGCTTTGTGGTATGTCTGGATTTAGTAAGGTGATTAATATTGCGCACAAAAACACATATAGATAAATTTGGGTATAACGTAATTTTGTCACTACTAGCGCTCACGTTTTTTATTGGATGACGCTGTGCGGGTAAAAAAAGAGCCAAAAGCGGCGCACAAAAACGCCCATTTTGGCATTGCCCAAATCACACTTAAGATATCAAGTAAGGTTGCCTGCTCGGTCATAAAACGCGCGAATCGCTCTGCTTTTACTCGCTCAAACATGCGTTCAAAAATAGTCACACCTGTCTTCATGTCAGTGCGTAGTACTCTCAGCATAATGACATCCATTTTCTGGTATAGGCTATTGATAGGAGCAAGGGCTGCAGCGTTTAGTTTGGTTCGCTGTGTTAATGCACTGGCGCATTTTTTTGCCCATCGCTGGGAGCTGAGAAAGCTATATCCTGTGGCCGTTCGCATGGCACCTCCTGCAATGCCGCCATAAATAAGATCGCTATGAGGCTCGTGCCTATTTTGATTAATTGAATACATTGGTAACACCGCATGTTCGGTTCGCACTACTTTATAATCATGCTGTTTGACTATATTTTTGATTATTTGAGCGAAGCGTTTTTTAAGTGTTTCTTTATCGATAATATCGATACTAAAGCAAGTGAACTCTACCAGTGCATGGTTGACGCTGAAGGGTAATATATAGACAAACTCAATACCTAGCGCTGAGCGGCATAATTGATCCATTAATTTAACGGTGGATGGTTCAAATATCGCTGCGTCGAGCATGATTTCCTCACCATAAAAACACTGCAGTAGTCCTTTGTGATTGCTGTTTAATGCTGGGGGTCGAGTGTCAATAATCTGCTTGGCCATCAAGGTTTCGCTTGAGGTGGTGATGATAAACCCGTCATCCTCGGCTTTAATAGAGGCTATATCACAATTAAAGAGTACATCGATATTTGCCTGCGCACTTGTTCTTTCAACAGCAAGCGCGCTGAGATGCTCTGACCTTACTGAACAATACTGATAAAAAGAATGACCCATCAAATAGTGGCCTTGCTGTGTCATTAGACTCCAAGTTGACCATTTATGAGAAACAATGCTTTCAATATAACTTGGCACAGCATCACTATGCCAAAAGCTCCAAATGCGGTCGTTCTGAGGGCCGCTTCGCCGTTCTAACACTTTAACCGTGCCGGTATAGTTGTGTTCATCAAGAGCCAATAACAAGGATAAGCCAGCTGCACCAGCACCAATGATTACCACATCAATAGCAGCTTGCTTAGCCTTTATGGTGTTCACAAAGTTTTTTCCTTTGCCTGGATATTTTCATGCAAATAATTATGGCTAGCGGACTGTGACTCTATGAGATGGGTATGCAGTTCGCTGCGATGCTTAACTGCTTTTTCGGCAAATTTGTTGATGCGTAAGTGCCATAGCGCTTGTACGGCCAATATTATTTTGTGCAAGGGCGATATGTACACTCTTCCTTGCCAGTATTCACAATCTTGTTTTAGCAATTTTCGGCCTATTTGTCTGTATACATAGGCTGCCACCGCAATGGCTCGTTTGTTGCCATTAGGTAGGTAATAAAGTCCTGCTAATCCGCTTTGATAATACTCTTCAGCGAGGCTCAGTAATTTTACTATGGCATGCTGTATTTTTTGACGATCGTCAAGCCGTGCAAAAGCAATTTGCTCAGCTGATAACGCATTTATCCATTCTCCTGGAATATAACGACGCCCCATATTAGCGTCTTCCATAACGTCTCTGGCGATATTCGTTAACTGCATACCAATACCCAAGTCAACAGCAAACTGATAGCCTTCTTCTTTAGCACCCAAAATAGGTGCCATCATTAAGCCGACGACACCGGCAACTTTGTACGCATAGTTTACGATTTCTTGTTCTGTTTCCAAGGCTTGTTGATACAAGTCTTCACTCACGCCTTGAATGAGCGTAATGCCATTGTTTCTGTCAATATTATATTCTTCGCATAGCTGCAAAAAATCGCCAATCAGAGGATGTTCGGTTTTATTTTGGAGAATGGCATGGTGTAACTCTTCAAGTTGCTTCTTGGCTTGGTCTTTATCGGGGCTCTCATCTGCAATGTCATCTACTATTCGACAAAAACCATATAAGCGTGCCGCTGCCATGCCTGTATCCGTTCCTAGAAACAGGCGTGCAAAGTTGAACGATTTACCATGTTTTTTTAATAACGCGGTTGGATCGTCTTGCATAAGCTATTGACTCGCTGGAGCAATGAGCCGGTCTACTACTTTTGCCGATGATAAAACACCGGGCAATCCTGCGCCTGGATGTGTACCTGCGCCGCACAAAAATAAATTTTCTGGACCTTCTGCCTTATTGTGAAAGCGAAACCAAGCAGATTGCTGAAATGATGGTGCAATAGAAAATCCACTGCCTTCTACACTGCTGAAGTCCTGTTCAAAATCTGTAGGCGTTTTCGCGAAACGATGCACGATATGGGCGGATAAATCCGGCATAATAGTGCGTTCAAGTGCCTCGATTATTTTATCGCCATACTCTTGCTCTTTCGCTGCCCAATCAATACCCGACAGATTATTAGGGACTGGTGCTAACACGTAAAAGGAGTCACACCCTTCGGGCGCCATACTTGGGTCGGTTGCTGTTGGTCGATGTAGGTATAAAGAAAAGTCATCTGCTAGTATTTTTTTATCGAATATGTCACTCAACAACGCTTCGTATCGCTTGCCCAACCATATAGTGTGATGCACTACATCTGAGTACTTTTTGGTGGTGCCAAAATGCAGCACATACAAACCCATTGATGACTTAGCATGTTTGGTTTTTAGTTTGGCCCCCATTTTTTGGTTTTCTTTGGGTACAAGATGTCGATATAAGAATTTTGGATCGATATTTGAGACTAGTTTATCGCATAAAAAAGAACCATCGTTAGTGTGTACTTGCGTGATACGATTGGCCTCTATGGTTAAACTGCTGACGCTAGTATGAAGCTTTATTTCAATACCTTCTTCCCGCATCAATTTTTCAAGGCCGTCGACCATCGCACCGGTCCCACCCATGGCAAAATGAACGCCCCATTTGCGTTCTACAAAATGTATTAAGCTATAGATACTGGTTGTTGCAAATGGATTTCCGCCGACTAGTAAAGGCTGAATAGAAAATGCTTGTCGTAATTTATCATTTTTTAAATAGGCACACGTCATTTGCCAAACGGTACGATGACACTTAAGCCTGATTAGTGCCGGGACTTGGGCCAACATGGTCGATATTTTATGAAATGGCTTGTCTGACAGCTTAGTAAAGCCAACATCAAAAATGGCTTCTGACTGCGCCAATAAGGCCATATATCCGACTTTATCATCTGGCTCGATTTCGTCAATATTGGCTAGGGTGTCTTCAATGGTGCCGCCATAATCGAAATGACTCTGGTCTGGGAAGACAAAACGATACCAAGGTTCAACAGGAACAAGATTGATATAATCTTCCATTTTTTTGTCGAACAGTGAAAAGAGTTCCTCGAATAAGAAAGGTACCGTCACGACGGTTGGCCCTGCGTCAAAAACAAATCCGTCTATTTTATGTTGTTGTGCACGCCCACCTAGACGTCCTCGTTGATCTATAATAGCCACGTCGTAGCCTTTTGCGCGCAGTCGAAGCGCCGATGCTATGCCACCAAATCCGCCCCCAATAACAACAGCCTTATTCATAAACACTTACCCTCGTTTTTGCCAATAAGGCCTGCGAAGCTTTAATGATTGATGCCGCACAATTAGCTGGAAGTAATGCTAGGTCTTTTTCACACTGTCTTAATAAGTATTGCGCACGGTTTTGCGCAGTATCGATGGCCTCGTCAATACCACAGCTCAATGCTAACAAATTGATAAGGTTGAGGTGGTTTTGCTGCAAGTCTTGCTGCCAATCGCCAAGGTCATCCACTATTTGATAGGCGACCGCGAATTTTTGCAATGCGTTATGAGCCGTTTCTACGTGCTCTCCCATATCTGCCATAAGCAGAGGTAAAGAAAGGGTGAGTTGAATTAAAGGGCCTGACTTCATAGCCGCAATTTTTTCATATTCTTTTTCACTCACATTATCTGTGGCGTCAAGGTCTTGTGATTGCCCTTTGATGGTGGTGCTGACCGCTTGATGTGTTTGCCCCAATAGTGCTGCTAGAGCTGGATGTGAACCAATGTCAGCGAGCGCTCCGTATGCAGCGGATATCATGACATCGCCGGCGCAAATAGCATGCGATTTGCCATATTTTTTCCACACTGCCTGCCTGCCTCGTCGCACGGCTTCTGAGTCTTGAATGTCATCATGTATTAGTGATGCGTTATGCAGTAATTCGATAGTACAAGCTAACGCAATTATCGATTTTATCGGCAATTGCAGCGCAACGCCTGCTTCTAAACAGAACTTTGCACGGGATCTATTGCCACCGCTATTTAGGTGAAATAGGGCGGGTTGGTTATCCTTTAATCTGAAATTCATGTTTTCTTCACACTGTTTCAGAATGAGAAATGCTTTTGGTAATACGACCGCTTTAGTTTGTATCATAGGTATCACCCTAATATGAGAGTGAGTTTGTGACCCCAAATTGAAGTCACAAACTCGCTAGTACAGTGAATAGTATACGCTTATTACTAAACGTGCTTCTCTGCTACACCCTGACTTTCACTAGTTGCTGCGTACCATATTAGCAAACCAAACGCGACTTTGTTGACCAAATCTGCAAAGTTATACACGATGTTTAGTGCATCTTGATCTGCAGTACCTGTCATATAACCAAGTACGAAACCGATTGGATAAATTGCCCAACCAACGGTTACAATCCAGCGCATTGCTTTATAAGCATATTTGACTGCTGGGCTGGCTTCGCGCTCTGCAGCTTTTCCTGCTTCTCCGAAGAAGATCTCGTACAGGATATAGAACCAACCTAGCATTCCGATAATAAACCCTACGGTGATATTTAGGAAGCCTGCTTCCGCCATATAACCAGGAATAAGCATTACTAAAGTACCAATTAACAAACGCCAGAAAATTCCAGCCTTTGCTACGCCAATAGCACGTAAGATCAAATAAAACTCGATCATTAGTAATGGTACCGTTAATAACCAATCTATATATCTATATACGGTAGGTGTGGATTGAGTCGCTATCCACACATCGCGCATATAGAAATAATGAACGGCCGCAATAAAGGTCACCAACCCTGATACTACCAGGGATGTTTTCCATTTTGCAGTAACACTTTGAGTTTCCCAAAGGAAAAACACAGTAGCTGCCATTAATGCCATAGAAATCAACCAAAATGAGATACCGACGAAATCGTCAGCAGCTAAATTGGCTGCGGCATTTGCAAAGCTTGGAAGCAGTGATAAAAATAATACGGTGAATATCATTTTTAAGTTAACACTGACCTGACTCAACGAGAAGCTTTTTGTTTCATTATGTGCATTTTTTGTAGTCATAATTTTTTCTCCGTTTGTCCTTCAAAGAAATTTTTGTTCATACAATCATATTAAGGGGTTATGTATCTGGTGTTGTCCCCAACCGCTTCTGTTTACGCTTATGTTCGTAAATAATAATGCTAACAAAAAATTCACAAATTTAGTTGGAAAAGTTCAGTGATACTACATGCTGCAAACCAATAAACTTGTGCCTTACCAGGTAAGCCCATATGTCATAAACATATCTTGCAAACAGTGAACTCAATACAAAAGCTTCTTATTGCTAAGTACAAAGTTGTTAAGTACAAAGCTCACTTAAGTTTTAATTTTTGTCTAAGCTAGCTTACCACTTTGTAACAGATTATTGTAAATAATAATCGTACTTTTTATTACGATACCTTTTGGAATAAAAAGGCTGTTAATTTCAGATCGGAGGAGGCCCGATCACGGCGATTTAAGCTCAAATTAATCTAAGAATGTAAGCAAATGGTTAACTTAAAATATGGTGCTGATGTTCATAATAAAGACTTAAAGGTGACGTCCTTAATCAGGATTGATACGAGTGTAATGGACTAGGAAGGTTGCCGTCTCGTTTATATACTTGTGCACTAAAATTATTTTTATTTGCTATCAAAGCACTCAATTGGGTCAGATACTTGCAACAAAATAGGGTGTGATTGAGCAAAATTAACAACCGCATTTTTAGAGATACGAATGAGGTTAACCTCATTCATGGTCCACACATCATGGGTCTGGGGATTATCATCTATAATTAATATTTCACCAAACCAGTCACTACTAGACAAAATGCAGTACTATAGCGTCGTCACCGACAGCTTAAGTCATTTGGCCCTTTTGATATGTTTTGAGTACAATTATGTCTGCCAATAGTGTTTACATATTAGGCGGTAAGTGAGTAAATCAGGGGTCAGTGTTTAGATAGTGATTGATATCCATAAGTGTCGTATTTTTGGTAGACTTGGTTTTATGAAGCTACTTAGAATGGTATATTGACAGTATCTAAATCACAATAACTAAAACAGTTAGGGACAACGTAATGCAGACTGATTCAGTACCGATTTTACAACATAATGTAACAGAACAAGAGTGGCAAATGAGAGTAAATCTTGCTGCTTGCTATAGACTGATCGCCTCATATGGTTGGGATGATTTAGTATTCACTCATATCTCTGCACGAGTGCCAGATACTGAGGATGAATTTTTGATTAATCCTTATGGCTTATTGTTTGAAGAAATTACCGCTTCTAACTTAGTTAAAGTGAATCAAGCGGGTGAAAAGGTGTCGCCATCAGAATATGACGTTAATCCGGCGGGATTTACCATTCATAGTGCTGTACACGAGGCACGTAGCAATGCTCATTGTGTGCTCCATCTTCATACTAGTGACGGCGTCGCTGTGTCTACTCAGAAGCAAGGCTTACTGCCTATATCCCAGCAATCGCTATTTCCGTTATCTAACTTGGCCTATCACGACTACGAAGGGATCGCATTAAACCCTGAAGAAAAGGTGCGTCTAGTCGCTGATTTGGGTAGTGCCAACTTTATGATTTTACGCAATCATGGCTTACTCACCTGTGCTAGCAGCGTTGCGGATGCATTTTTATACATGTATATCATGCAAAAAGCATGCGAGATTCAAATCAAAGCGCAAAGTAGTGGCAATGAATTGACACTCATACCAGCACACATATTAGCGGGTATCCAAGCGGCATCAGATGAGGTGACCAAGGGCGCAAATGGTGATATTGCTTGGCCTGCCCTGCTAAGAAAATTGCGCCGAACTGATCCCTCATTTGAGAAATAATCCAATGGGGGTACGCCAGTTATGAAAATCTTGAGTGAATGGCAACAGCAGGGGCGATTTGAGTCCATTAACGGTCAGCAAATTTTTACTCGTCAGGCGGGGGATAAAAATGCGCCAGCATTATTGTTAATTCATGGGTTTCCTAGTGCCAGTTGGGACTGGGAAGGCATGTGGGATGAGCTCACGCAACATTATTACGTGATTACCCTCGATATGTTGGGGTTTGGCTTGTCAGACAAACCTCAGAACGCGCGCTACTTAATCAGTCAACAAGCAGATATCTGTCAGAATTTTTTGCATAAACTTGGCATCAGTGACTATCATATTTTAGCCCACGATTATGGTGACACAGTTGCTCAAGAGTTATTGGCAAGGCAAGTGGATGGTAGTGGTGACATGCACATTGTCAGTGTCTGTTTTTTAAATGGTGGCTTATTTCCTGAAACCCACAAACCCGTACTAGCACAAAAATTGTTACTGTCGCCGCTAGGGCCTCTGATATCTAAACTTATCAATAAGCAGAAGTTTGCGACTAACTTACAACGAATATTTGGGCCTGCGACACCACCAACCCCGGAGGTTATCGACGTTCTATGGCAACTGCTAACTCACAATAGTGGTTTAGCAGTGATGCACAAGTTGATTAACTACATTCCCCAACGTAAGCAGCACCGTGAACGCTGGGTGGGTGCGATTATCAATAGCACGGTACCCGTTAAACTGATTGCCGGTGCCAAAGATCCCATCTCGGGCCAGCATATGATCGATAATTATCGTAAATTAATTCCTAATGCCAATATTACCGTAATGCCAGAGTTAGGCCATTACCCGCAAATAGAAGATGCCGCCACTATGACAGCTGCTTATCTGCAGTTTAGGAATAGTATTGGCTAAACGACGCCATAACATTATTGTCTAAAATCAGTTAACCACTACCAGTAAACTCATTGCTAGCCCAAAGCCAAGTTGCTGTAATAACAGGTCTAAGAAATCGAATATGATTTGCCGGGCAGGATCAATATTTAAGTGGTGACAGACTCTATAAATCGATACCAAAAGTAATGGCTATATCGGGTAAAATAGCGTCTATGACAGACTCTAGCAAACCGACGCCGCGTAAGATTATCCACCTCGATATGGACGCCTTTTATGCCAGTGTAGAACAGCGCGATTTCCCTGAACTCCGTGGCAAGCCTTTAGTAGTTGGTGGCGACCCTAAAGGACGCGGTGTGGTCGCTGCGGCCAGTTATGAAGTGCGCCAATTCGGTGTGCGTTCGGCAATGTCGTGCTACGAAGCCCGCAAACGTTGTCCAGATGTGATATTTGTACCACCACGTTTTGAGGTATATCGTTCAGTCAGCGTCCATATTCGAGAGATTATGCAGAGCTTGACCCCAAAGGTTGAACCCTTATCTTTAGATGAGGCTTATCTGGATGTTACTGGACTACAAGTGCATCAAGGCTCAGCAACCCTAATGGCCAATTGGCTACGGGCGCAAATATTAGAGCAAACAGGACTGACCGCGTCTGCAGGTGTCTCATTCAATAAAATGCTGGCCAAAATTGCTTCTGATCTTAATAAGCCTAATGGGACAGCGATTATCACCCCAGAGGCTGCCGATGCCTTTATTAGCACACTGCCTATTGAGCGCTTTCATGGTATTGGCAAAGCAACGGCCAAACGTTTGCATGCTTTGAATATTCGTACTGGTGCTGACCTACGACGGACGCCGGCAGCAGTATTGGTATACGAGTTTGGCAAGCGCGGACAGTTTTATCATGATATTGCTCATGGTCGCGATGAGCGTCCCGTTAAATCTGAGCGTCAACATAAATCTGTCGG
Source organism: Psychrobacter sp. PL15 (assembly GCF_035984995.1). Lineage (NCBI taxonomy): Bacteria > Pseudomonadati > Pseudomonadota > Gammaproteobacteria > Moraxellales > Moraxellaceae > Psychrobacter > Psychrobacter sp. PL15. Next base: position 337,603 of record NZ_JAXCIB010000001.1, on the reverse strand, counting down.
CTCTGAGACTACTTTTAGGGATAATTTAGATAGTGATCATGAGCTACGAGCGCAAATTTACGAACAAAATTCTGACGCCTTTGGCCAAATGTACAATAAGCAGCTGATTGCCTATACCATCACTCTCAAGATTAAGTATGCTGATTTTACCCAGATTACACGTTCACACACCGTATCTACGGCTTTTGTCAGCGTCGAATCCGCACATTACTGGTTAGACAAGTTATTTTTAGACATTCCGCGTACCTTGTCTATTAGGTTAGTCGGTGTAACCTATTCTTCATTAACGCCTGCCACGCAAGTTCTACCGCAGTTAAGATTATTTGAATGATATTATTTGTTAATCTAATTTCTCCAAAAACTCTTATTTATTGAAAAACTATCATTCAAGTGGTCATCCGACTATTCTGTCTATGTTATTTTTTACTTAGGCTATTTATCTTATTGACTGTTAGTGTCATGACTCACGAATGCCACGGAATTTATCACGCTATAGCCCCATTTCTGCTAAACTAACGCCAAAATATCCATCTATTTAAAGACTCATTATGACCCACTCTCACACTGTAATTACTGAAAATAATGCCAATACCAATGACTCCCTTGTAGAGTATTTGAGTGTGGCGGATTATGATTATGAGCTACCTAATAATCTGATTGCTCGCTATCCGCTAGCGCAGCGTTCAGCCTCAAAGTTGCTATACGTGCCCACTAGCGTTCAGACAACATCTACCAGTCAGCCAGAAGATCACCTATTTACTGAGCTGCCCGACTTACTGCATGCGGGCGATTTGATTGTGTTTAATGATACCAAAGTCATGAAAGCACGACTGTTCGGCAATAAAGACACGGGTGGCAAGATTGAAGTATTGATTGAGCGTTTAATAGATAGTACTGATTCCCATTCAAAGCCTATTAGCGGCGAGTCAGATACTAATAACGAGCCACTACCTAAGAGGCAACATGTCGCGCTATGCCATATAAAAGCCAGTAAAGCCCCTAAACTTGGTCAACGTTTGGTACTTGCTGACGGTCATATGCATTGTGAGATGATTGGACGCCAAGATAACTTATTTATTCTAGCCTTTGATGCGCCTATTCTGCCTAATCTCGAATGTTATGGTGAACTACCCATCCCGCCCTACTTTGAGCGCCATGCAGACGCCACTGACAATACCCGTTATCAAACTGTTTTTCATGACCCTGCTAAGCTTGCCAGCGTCGCAGCGCCCACGGCCAGCTTACATTTTGATGAGACAGTATTAAATATGCTAGCCGCAAAAGGTATCAATACCGCTTTTGTTACCTTGCACGTCGGTGCTGGTACTTTTGCACCGGTAAAAACCGAAAACCTGCTTAATCATACTATGCATAGTGAATATGCACATCTACCACAAGCCACCGCGGATCTAATCAATCAAACGCATGCTAATGGCAGACAAGTTATAGCCATTGGTACTACCGTGACGCGCGTTCTTGAAACGGCTTATCAAAAAACAGCCGTGAAAGGTCAAGCACTTTCTAGTTGGTCTGGAGATACTGATATCTTCATTTACCCCGGGTTTAAGTTTGGGGTTATTGATCGCTTATTAACCAATTTTCATCTCCCTAAGTCCACCTTGTTAATGCTAGTATCCGCATTTTCAGGTAAAGAATCCATCGAAAATGCTTATCAACATGCCATTGATACCCAGTATCGATTTTTTAGTTACGGCGACGCCATGTTACTCGACAAAGTTGAAAGTTAAGCCCAGCTTGGGCATAGTGGTCACGGCTACTATGAAATAAATGGGTAAACTAAACAGTATTTTGTCATAACAACTTAAATAACTTATATTGTGCTGGGCTTTAATAACCTAAATCTTAACAGTTAATTGCTTCAAACCAATCAGTATAAAGGGCGGCGCATGTCTTGGGAGTTACCTCATCGCTTGACCACCGTTCATCGTGCGGTGTCAATAACACTACTCTGTTCAGTGAGCTCGGTGGTAATATCAATTGCTGCACAAGCGGCAACTATCGGTAAGACAAGAGTGATGTCCGCTCAGTATGAGCCTTTAGCGGCTAATATTATAATTAATAATATTGAGGCATCTTATTTTTCAGCCAGCCTGGCAAATACTGTTGTTTACCAGCAGATGGGCCTAACGCCTACCGACTCAATCACAGTGCGCTTTCAGCTTACCTCGTCCAATACGGGGCTGTTACTTATCAGTACGACTCAACCGATATCTGAGCCATTTGTTGATATAGTTTTGACTATTAATGATGGCGGTCAACGCAAAGTTATTCCTAAAACATTGCTCATGCCTCTTAATGACAACCTGTCGATTCAAACAGATAATACCCTCATCACAGGTGCACAAAGGCCAAGTTTGGCCGTAAGTTCAGTCAATAGTGCTAAACCGCTGACCATTAGACCAGGTGCACCACCTTTATTGATATCGCCTAAATGGTCAATGCCCAATGTCCAGACATCATCTCAAGCTCAAACGTTAATCTTGTCGACAGCAGTAATGCCGACGCTACCAATAAATAACCTGACTAATGCTCCTAATACCACTACTATTGATCTCAGCACTCCTAGTATTTACTTGAATAACAGTACGCCAGTGGCGGGTATAACAGATAAATAGCTCGACATCTTAAACATACAAGTGACACGGCAAATAAAGCCTGCTGCTTTTATTGATCAAGACCCCGGTCAGCTCAGAGCCAATGCTCAGCTAAACTTACCCAGTTATAGTGTGATTTCATCACAACAAGGGTCTAAACACAGAGATATTGGCAACTCTCAAGTCGCCACAGCAACGCACTACTAGTCAAGCTAAGTGTTTATCAAAGACTGACGGTGCTCTTAATAACTATATTGGTAGTAATCACACTAATAATGGCTATACTAAAAAACGGCCATTACAAAAGCAAAAACTTACTGGGCTGCAAGCTCGTCTCAACAAATTACGCGATCAATAAGTGCCTAGCTGATTAACGCAGCATGCTGCCGGTAAAAATCTTAGGTGTGGGAGTAACTATGGATAATATGCTATATATCATCGCTGGACTGGTACTTATTTTACTAATAGCCGTAATGCTACTGCGTAAAAACAAAGCCCAGAAACGACCTGCACAGCGAGCTATGCAGATCGGTAGGAATGCTGCAGCCAATGCACCAATATCATCAACATCAAAAATGTATAACATAAATCCTGCTCAGAACGGATCTAGCAGCGCAAACAGGTTTGACAACATTACTATCGCTTTACGCTTTATGGATCAACAGCGTTATGACAAAGCTATTGAAACCCTAAATCGTGGTCTAATTGAAAAACCTGACGACAACCAACTGTTGCTCCAGTTACTTAACGTCTATGCTACGATTAATCAACCTGATGATTTTTATAGAACCTACGATGCTATAAAAGCCCATAGCGATGTAGCAACTATTGAGCACGCTGATGCATTACGGGCATTGTTTGCCGAAGAGCACAATCAAGCAATATCTCCAGGCTTAACAGCAGCTAGTATCAACAGCGTTAACTTTGAAAGCTTAGAGTTTGACTTGCCCGCTGCCCAGGCTAATACTCCTAACGTTAATGCAGATACTGTTTTTGATACGCTCACTACTGAAAACAACACTAATATAGAAACGGATATACCTAGCAGGCATTCAGTACCTAGCGAACGTTCAGAACCTGTCGATAATACCAACGATATGACCGCTACTGACGCTAATATGGATGATATTTTTGATCTTACCCTAGATGATTTAGAGGCCGATGATCCGGCAGCTGATAGTTTAGAGACTGAGGCCGCTGAGCCAGACGCTACTAACTTCACGCCAGTCGATCCATTAGATGCTGCCGATGCTGTCGATGCTGTCAATTCATTAGATACTACTGATGAATCCCTTATGACACCCGCTAACCAGGACCTAGATATTATTAAAAATACTGATGACGACGATTTTAGTCTTGATGTAGACTTTGATTTTGATTTTGATTTACCTGAGCAATCAGACTCTACTCCTGTGAGCCCAGTAACCGTTGATGGCCATCTAGAAGAAATTAACTTGGACGAGGATGATGATTTTGTCTTAGATTTTGTCTTAGATTTTGCAGAGTTAGCAGCTGATGTTGACGTAGATGCTGATGCTGATGCTGATGCTGATGCTGATGCTGAAAGTAGCACCGCTACCGATGCTTCTGTTCTAGTCATAGAAGAAGATTTTATATTATCCTTGGACAATACTGATATATTAGATCTGAACTCTGATGCGACAACGGACTCGCCAAAAGTAACCCTCCCAGTCGAGACTGAGAAAAATGCGACTGTAAACGCTGGTAGTTCTGGTGCGCTCAAAAACGATGGTGAAGATATTAGAAACCCTATTAGAGATAATGTTAGAGACACTGTTAACACTGAAACGGCAGCAGACTTTGCAGCGCGTTTTGCAGCAGACTTTGATTTTATTAAAACGTTAGATAGTCATCAAGTGACTTTAGATTTAGCCGGTCAATACTTAAAACTGGGTGAATATGATAGTGCCAAACGTTTGCTTAATGAAGTGATAACCCTAGGTAATAACGAACAGCAACATCAAGCACAGGTGCTGCTCGACCGCACAGCTTAAAAAGCGCTGCTATAATTAGTGTTAGTAAGTATTTTATAATATTAGGATACTTGCTCATGCTTTATTTAAAATCTATTTTACTATTACCCTGTCAACCTGTTTATTATTATTAATCTGACTTCTATTAACCACTTTTCACTTTTTTATTATTGCGCTAATACTATGTCCTTATCCTCTATCGTAACAACGGCATCTAACCCCATTCAGCTTATTTATGCTGGTGGTACTTTTGGTAGCTATGGGCGGCCGTTAGCGCCGTTGTTAGCAGAAGTTTTTTTGCCCACATTGCAACAACTGCTTGCTGAGCATAATGATACCGCAAGACTGCCTGCTATCTCATGGTTAGATAACACCTTAATCAAAGACAGCAGCCAGCTGACCCCTAGTGACTTTACACACTTTTATAAGTTACTATTAAAGGCCTATGAGCAAGGACATCGGCGTTTTGTCTTAATAACGGGTACCGATACCTTAAGTTATCTGGGCGCTTTTTTAGCGGAGGCCTTTGCAGGTAGTGATCTTTGTTTAGTCGTTACCGGCAGTATGAGCCCGTTATTAGACAGTGAAATACTACAGCAATATAGCGTTGATGCCAGTAGTGATGCTTGGGACAATCTCAACGAGTCGTTAAGGGTAGCCGCTGCGGGAGAATCAGGCGTCAAGATTAGCTTCGGCGGTGAGTCGTGGGCAGCGCAAACGGTACAAAAAATACACAGCCATGACTTTATGGCCTTTACCGGTCACTCGCGGGCCGCTTATCCGGCGAACAGTTATATTAAGTCACTACCAGCTACCCGGCAACAGCACTGGATTGATGATCAAAATGCAGTATTAGACAACATCCAAACCCGAGCTGAGCAAGCGCACGTACACGCCTTATACTGCCTACCAAATGATCCTGACATGTTGAGCAATCAGCTACAAGCATTATTAATACAGCCGCCATGTGGCATTATATTGTTAGGCTTTGGTGCCGGTAACGTGCCTTATTCATCAGCACTAGCGGAAACCCTACAGCTCGCCTATGAGCGAGGTCACATGGTAATATGCGCCAGTCAATGTCCGTTCGGCGGGGTCAATGACAGTTATGCTGCTGGCAGTTGGCAATACGATTATCACGTTATCGCGGGTGGACGCTTAACCATTCCTGCTATTTATGCGCGATTACTGTGGTTATTACTGCGTTATGATACGCCTGCACGGCGGCGACAGCGCTGGACACATAGCGTCAATCAGACGGGCATAACCATTAAAAAACGGTAGGCCTAAACGATACTTTTTAATTAAAATAAACATGTATCAAAATACCTATGGATGCTATTAGCACGTATGCTAAGTATCTATTACCAGTATTTATTGCCAGTAACTATTATAAGTGTTGTGACCCTCCATTATGCCTGACTCTACAAGCCCCAAATCTGCAATGTCTGACTATAAGATGCCTGATTATAAGATGCCTGACTATAAAGTGCCTGGACTGACCAATCCTGAATACGCAGTGTCTCAAGATAAACCCACTTATACGTTAGCGATTGCTATTGAGTTTTTGGGTACCCATTATCACGGCTGGCAACGGCAAAAAGAAGTGTTGGGGGTACAACAAGCGCTAGAAACCGCTATCAGTAAAGTGGCTAATGAGCCAGTAGAAGTCATCGCAGCAGGACGTACCGATGCCAGTGTCCATGCCAGCAACATGATTGCCCATTTTGTCACCCATGCTTATCGTCCAACTCGGAACTGGTTACGCGGGGTCAATAGCCTGCTGCCTGGTGATATTGCGCTGCGATGGATTCAACCGATGCCGGACGACTTCCATGCACGGTTTGGGGCGATTGCCCGTCGTTATCGCTATATTACCCTTAACCAACCCCAGCGCCCTGCGATACTGAATCATCAAGTCACCCATATCTACGAGCCTCTTGACTTGGCAGCAATGCAACTTGCTGCCGCTGACATTGTCGGCACACATGATTTTAGCAGCTATCGTGCGGCAGCCTGTCAATCCAATCAACCCGTGCGTACCATCAGCCATGCTAGGCTTTTTACCCATGGCCAATTTATCGTCTTTGATATCCAAGCAAATGGCTTTTTGCATCACATGGTGCGTAACCTGATGGGCACCCTATTCGCTATTGGCAAACATGACTTACAACCGGCCGACTTTCTAAACATTTTGGCCAAAAAAGACCGCACTATTGCACCATCAACTGCTTCTGGGGATGGCCTATACTTTATTAATGCCTATTATCCAGAGATTTATCAGCAGCTATTACCTAATTCGCCATTGACTCCTATTTGGCTCAATCTACCTGATTGAGCTAATGTTCGATTGACATACATAACACTTACAAGCTGTCAAGTAAAAATAGGGTATTTTGTTGCTTTAACGCGCCAACTTACGTATAATGTGGGCTTGTTTTTCTACTGATTGATATGAATTATGGCTAAAAATGACGAAATTATGGAGTTCGAAGGCGAAGTCATCGACACTCTTCCAAATACCTTGTTTAAAGTTCGTTTAGAAAACGGACACGAAATTATTGCGCACATTTCAGGAAAAATGCGTAAACATTACATCCGTATTTTAACTGGTGATAAGGTTAAGGTTGAGATGACACCTTACGACTTATCTAAAGGTCGCATTACTTACCGTGGCAAAAACTAATTTGTCGACTGCAAGCTAGTCTATATAAGACTAAAGTATTAGCAGTATCAGTTATTGAATAGTTTGATTAACCGACTGTTACCACTATCTGGGTAGTCTAACTGACAATAATAACGACAATGATAATCTGCTTATGATTAGCTATTTATATCAGCGTTCAAAGCATTCACTCAGCATTTTGAATTAGTATTGAATGGATGATGAACGCTAAATAATAGTTAGATATATCAACTATCTACTGGTAAGAGTCTGTTTAATAACTGACGTTATATTTGTACCACTCGATCATATTTTTACCTTTAATAATGCATCTTTATTCATAAAAATACCGCTAATTATCAGCGGTATTTTTGTGTGTGATGTTAAATTTTTAACGGCTGTCTTCTAAATAAAAGCTATTCGATAGTGCACCAACCAAGCTGGATCAAAAAATACAGTACTGAAGCAAAGCTCTGAAACAAAGCTCTAAAATAAAGCACCGAAGCGTCTATTTATCGTTAGTTTTTACTGGAACGCTACGGTAGCGCCGTTTTGGATAGTGCCTAATAAAGCCAGCGCGTCCCAATTAGTCAAGCGTACACAGCCTGCTGACGCCTGCCGACTAATGCGTGCAGGATCTGGTGAACCATGAATACCATATGTTGGCTTGCTGAGGCCAATCCATACCGAGCCTACTGGGTTATTAGGGCCTGGTGGAATAATTAACTTGCTACCATCATCCTGAGTATAGGTATAATTAGGCTCGTAAACTTTAACTTTGACCTTATGAGTACCTGATGGCGACGGCGTTGCTGTACTCCCCACTGTGGTCGGATAGCTCGCAATTAGAGTGTCCTTATCATCATAAGCGTATAGGGTTTGAGTGGTTCTATCAGCGACCACTCGGCTGACCGGCTTGGTATTAGGTGTACTTGGATTGTAAACAGTGATTACCTCACCCGCGCTAAAGCTAGCATTAGGATTCAATGACTTAAGATAGCTTTCGCTCATATGAAATTTTTCTGCCAGTCCTTCGAGTACACTTTCATAATACATACCATCAAGTTTGGCCTTGGCTTCTGAACTTGTCGGAATAGTGGTCATTTTAATATTGATGTCTGCATCGCCAAGCTGATAATTGACCAGTACTGGCTGTGCCATAAGCTTTTCACTCTTAGTCAGCGCTTGCCACGTTTCATCGTTGAGGGTCTCTGTAATGGTCAGACCGCGCGCCATTTGAAATGCTTGCATGGCCTTACGAGTATTTTTGCCCCAATAGCCATCAACAGGGCCAACCCCACTTTGCTGCCAATTAAGTAGTGCTTGAAGTCTGGTGCCGGTGCTGCGGTTTATTTTTACGGCTGCTTTCCAATTGGCTGCATTGACCTTCTTTGCGGTAGTAGATAAATTTTCTGTCGTATACTTAATAGTAGGCAAAAACTTATTAGGAGAAACCACCGTTTTTACATTACCGATTGGTTGTTGGCCAATACTATTGGTCACCGGACTAATATCACTATTGTTTTGGGCTGTTACAGTAGGGTCAGTATTTTGAGTATTTTGAGTATTTTGAGTATTTTGAGTATTTTGAGTATTTTGAGTATTTTGAGTATTTTGAGTATTTTGAGTGTTTTCGGTGAGACTATCATTTTGGGTAGGTGTGTTAGAATTATTACCTTGGGCCACTTCAAAATCTTGAGCATTTGATTTAGGATCAACCGCTGTTTGCGTGTCAACGGCGCTATCATTAATATCATTAATATCATTGATATCATTGATATCAGTACTGTTGATGCTATCGGTGCCGTCTGCATTACCGTTAGCCATGAATAAAACCGTAGAAAGCCCTACCGCTGCTATCGCCACACTAACTTTTATTAATTTATACATAAATGACCTCTATTATTCATTAATCATGCCATATCCCTCCACGTCAGGATATAACCACTTTGTGTTAATAACTGGCAACTCGTGCGGTATCTCTGTTAATACTAGTCCTTTTAAGACTACCATTAAACACTATAAATTCGGTCGACGTAATCCTTAATTTTTTATATAGAGGTTACTATAATTGTTTAAGGCTTCAGGACAAATGTAAAAAATCCCATAAATTACCGAGCAATTTATGGGATTTAGTATGATAAACCGTAAACGCTTTATGAGCCGTTTTTTATACCAATTTAGCCAATACCGCCTGACCCATCTGTTGGCAGCCTACCTGGGTTAATCCAGCTTCACTGTTGTCAAGAATATCAAGGGTACGCAGTCCATCATCGAGTACATCGCTAACTGCTTGCTCAATAGCTTGCGCTGCTGCTTCATGCTTAAAGGTATAACGCAGCATCATTGCTACAGATAGGATAGTCGCCAAAGGATTGGCTTTATCCTGACCAGCGATATCAGGCGCTGAACCATGACAAGGCTCATACATCCCTTTGCCATTTTCATCCAAACTGGCAGAGGGTAACATGCCAATAGAACCCGTCAGCATCGCTGCTTCATCTGACAAGATATCGCCAAACATGTTACCTGTTACCATAACGTCGAACTGCTTGGGATTACGAATCAGTTGCATACAGGCATTGTCTGCATACATGTGTGATAAGGTCACATCAGTATAATCCGCTTCCTGCATAGCCGTTATAGTCTGCTTCCATAGCTCAGTGACTTCTAAGACATTGGCCTTATCAATTGAGCACACTTTAGCAGGACGTCCTGCTGCTTGAGCACGAGTTTGCGCCATCTCAAACGCTACTTTACCAATACGTTTGATTTCGCTAGTGCTATACACCATGGTATTATAGCCTTGCTGCTCACCATTCTCTAAAGTGCGAATACCACGTGGCTCACCAAAATAAATACCACCAGTCAACTCGCGAACGATCAGTAAATCCAGACCTGAAATAATCTCAGGTTTGATACTCGAAGCATTAACCAGCTGTGGATATAATTTGGCGACCCGTAAATTGGCAAATAAGCCAAGCTCGCTACGAATCTTGAGTAAGCCGCGTTCAGGGCGTTTGCTGCGCTCAATACTGTCCCACTTAGGCCCGCCAACTGCTCCTAATAGTACTGCATCTACTGCTCGAGCACGGCTTAACGTGTCTTCCGGCAACGGTTCGCCGGTGGCATCAACAGCGGCACCACCGATCAATCCTGATTCCAGCGTTAAATCTAACGCAAACTTCTTATTGACAGCTTGTAGCACGTCAATGGCCTGGGCCATAATCTCAGGACCAATACCATCGCCTGCTAATGTTAATATCGTTGCCATGCTAATCCTTGTGACTGAGTTAATAAAATAAGAAATGAGTAGATAAAAGGACTCATTGAGCTAAATATACTATCGGCTCAATGAGTCCTTTTGTTTATATCGTTGTTATATATGGACTACCTTGATTAATATTACCGGCTCTATGTACGGGCTCGATGAATGCAGTTGATATCAGTATTTACTAACGTTTAAACACTCAGTAGCATCAATACCTATAGGCTATTACCTTAAATTTTGACCGTTACTTTATTATTAATTACCGGTTGAGTGACTATACTGGTTTCTACAAACTCGCCTTGATTGTCAGTATCTGACTGCTTACAAAAACGGCGCTGTAAAATATTATCTTTTAGCAAGTCAATGCATAAAGGTTCGGGTGATGCTGCTTCTAGTAAGCTACCGTTGACCTGGGTTGATTTATGGCGATAAGCGCGCAGCAGATACGTCCCTGACTCTTTGAATTCATCGATCATGGCAAAACGTTCGATATAGTCAACATTATTTTCAGGATAAAAATTGATGTGTATTTCACGCTTTATGGGTTTGACACGCGCATAATAATTAAACAGACCATCAATACCAGAGGCTGATAAGGGTACTATTTTCACTGATTTATTATTTACCAGTGGTATCGTGTCCATTTGTATTTGCGCTTGCTCACTTTTACTGAGCCTAGCGTAATGTACTCCATTGGCGCTCGACATAGAAATCAACATCGAAGGATCAACAGGCTGATGGGTATCCGTTGCTATTACTGATGTTTGGTCGATTCGAGTGATCTCGCAGTGGTAGGTTCCCGCACAAGCAATATTAACTTCGCCACTAATGAGTATGACTTGGCCCGCCCAATCTCCAGCACTGGCCTCTTCCTCTATTTGCTGATAGCCAGTCAATAGCTGACAGCCGGATAGCAATAAGCTTGCGGCCACGGCAGTACTTGCAGATACAGCATAACTTTTTTTATTCATAAGGACGGCTACTGTTCATATAAAGGTGAAAAGACACGTGACATGCTATCTAGGGGTATTTAAAGCTTATAGGTTGTATTCATTTTAGCCAGTTCGTCGGCATAACTCAACGCCACAACCCTAATTGACTGCCTTTTATTCACACTTATAGCCATAGCCCTACTAATATAGTGAAATTAGCAGGGTGGGCTTAACTATTAGGTTAATAGCCGTATCGATTATCAGACTTGCAGTGACAGTTACGCGCGCACTTCGTTGAAGATCCAGGGAGTGGCTTGCATCATCTTAGCTTCATACTCTTTGATCGCATCCCCTTGCTGTAGTGTTAAGTCGATATCATCAAGACCGTTCAATAGGCAGTGCTTGCGAAAGGCTTCAACCTCAAAAGGATATTCTTCACCAGCTGAGGTAATGACCACTTGTCGTTCTAGATCGGCGGTTAGCTTATAACCTTCATTAGCGAATGTTGCTTGCATCAAAGTATCGACGATCCCTTCGGCCAAAACGATAGGCAGCATGCCATTTTTGAAGCAGTTATTATAAAAAATATCAGCAAAACTGGGGGCAATTACCGTACGAAAACCATACTCTGAAAGTGCCCACGGTGCATGCTCACGGCTCGAACCACAGCCAAAGTTTTTGCGCGCCAACAAAATATTGGCACCTTGGTAACGCGGCTGATTTAGAATAAAGTCCGGATTGATAGGGCGTTTGCTGTTGTCTTGACCAGGATAGCCTTCGTCAAGATAACGCCAGTCATCGAACAAATTGACCCCAAAGCCCGTACGTTTAATAGACTTTAAGAACTGCTTAGCAATAATTTGATCGGTGTCAACATTAGAGCGATCAAGCGGGCAGACAATACCAGTTTGAGTGTTATAAGCTTGCATAATAATTTCCTATAGATCATGGGTCTTATTGAGTAAAGAGTGATGCATATTATTAATTGCACCATCCTTCACTCTAATAGTAGGCATTTACCAATAATAGGCATTTACCAATAATTGGCATTTACCGAATATCAGGGATAAATAAGGCCTAAAAAGTACGCACATCGACGAAGTGTCCTGCCAAGGCGGCGGCGGCAGCCATCGCTGGACTCACTAAATGAGTACGTCCGCCATTACCCTGACGACCCTCAAAGTTACGGTTAGAAGTCGACGCGCAATGCTCTTGGGGTTCAAGCTTATCCGCATTCATCGCCAAGCACATCGAACAACCTGGCTCACGCCACTCAAAACCAGCATCTGTAAACAAGGTATCTAGACCTTCTGCTTCCGCTTGCAACTTCACTTGTCCTGACCCTGCTACCACAATCGCTTCTTTAATACTGTCTGCAACCTTGCGACCTTTAATGACTGCTGCCGCATCACGCAAATCTTCTATACGCGAGTTGGTACACGAGCCAATAAATATTCGATCAAGTTGGATATCCGTGATTTTCTGCCCTGCTTGCAAGCCCATATAAGTATAAGCGCGTAGCCAGCCTTCTTCTTGCGCCGCATCCACTGCTTGATCAAGGGTTGGTACTGATTGGGTGATGTCCACTACCATCTCAGGTGACGTACCCCAAGACACTTGCGGTGCTATTTGGCTGCCATCAATCTCGACCACGGTATCAAATTCTGCATCATCATCTGAATAGAAGGTCCGCCAATGAGTTTCTGCTTGCTGCCATTGTTCAGCAGTGGGCGCATAAGGACGACCTTTGACATAATCAATCGTTATGTCATCAACTGCTACCATACCAACACGCGCACCGGCTTCAATCGCCATATTACAGACGGTCATCCGCCCTTCCATACTCATGTCTTCAAACACTGAACCGGCAAACTCAATAGCATGCCCAGTACCACCAGCGGTACCAATCTGCGCAATGATAGCCAACACCACATCTTTTGAAGTGATACCAGCGCTCAATTTACCAGAGACCCGAACTTGCATATTTTTCATTTTTTTAGTGATCAAGCACTGAGTCGCTAATACATGCTCAACTTCAGAAGTACCGATCCCATGTGCCAGACAGCCAAGCGCACCGTGAGTGGCGGTATGTGAATCACCACAAACCACGGTCATGCCTGGTAGCACCAAACCTTGTTCAGGGCCAACCACGTGTAAGATGCCTTGGCGGGCATCATTGATCGTAAACTCGGCGATATTAAATTTAGCACAGTTGTCATCTAGGGTAACTACTTGCAGGCGTGAGACCTTGTCCTTAATACCGGTCACCCCTTCTAAGCGCTCTTTGGACACGGTCGGAACGTTGTGATCAGGACTGGCAATGTTGGCAGACAATCGCCATGGCGCTCTATTAGCGAGCTCCAAACCTTCGAATGCTTGCGGACTAGTCACCTCATGTAACAGATGGCGGTCAATATAAATTAGGCTTGAGCCATCATCACGTTTAGTGACTTCGTGAGCATTCCAAAGTTTGTCATATAAAGTTTGACCGGCCATTTTACTATCCTTTATTAGTTGCTAATCGCTTAGCTTAATATTCATTACTGCTTATATATTATAAGCTGAGTCTCTCTTTAGGTACTGTCGTTCTTTGAGCATGGTTGTGTTTGGGCGTTGGCGTCGTATTGCTAACGTATATTACCTTATAGTCGATAGCTTTTATGGCGCGATAGTAATTTATAGAAGGGCAATACTCTTTATCAGAATACCGAATCGTTTATCAAATGGTTTATCAGATCATCATCATAAGGCTGACATAATAAAAATGTCAAAAAGTGTCTAGATACCTTGTGATTATAGCAGCCTAATCCTATAATAATAATTGATGATTTTTGCCCAGTCACAAACTTTTATTTCTAAGACGTTTTGACTGGGTCAGCCAACTTTTATTTATAGCTCGTATTGCAGCTAAGGACACCGGTTTGAATACTACTAATTTGACGACGTTTGTGACAGTTATGCACACTGGCAGTATTTCAGGCGCAGCAGAAAAGCTGTTTATTACTCAGCCTGCTGTCAGTAAGCGGATCAAAAACCTAGAAGAAGAGTTCAAAATTACCTTATTTGATACCGTAGGTCGCGGTATTGTGCCGACCCAAGCGGCCAACGAAATGCTACCGCACGCCAAACGTTGGTTGGATGATTATGAAAACTTCAAGATTAACCTGCAGCACTCCCAACATATTGTATCCGGTAAGTTGGTTATCGGCACCAGTCATCATATTGGCTTGCATCACTTGGCACCCGTATTGAAGCATTTTATCCAAACTTATCCAGCGGTACAGCTAGAAGTACATTTCGTTGATTCGGAAACAGCGCACAAAGCAGTATTAGATGGCGATTTGTCTTTGGCTTTTTTGACCCTGCCGCCAGTTTATGACAAGCGCTTAACTTATCATGCATTATGGTCAGACCCACTGTATTTAGTGACCGGCACCTTATCGCCACTAGCGAAGAAAAGTGACGTCACTTTAGAGCAGTTGGCACGTTATCCTGCTATCTTGCCGTCCGCAAATACTTTTACCAGTCAGATTACCTTAGCTGAATTTGCCAAGCATAATCTAAAACCTTATGCCACCATGAGTACCAATCCACTTGAATCTATTCGAATGTTGGTATCCGTTGGTCTGGGTTGGTCAGTATTGCCGCAAACCTTGATCAGTCAAGACTTAGAACGCATAAATATGGCAGAAAATATTGAGCTACAACGCTACTTAGGTGTCGTCACCAACCCAAAACTGACCAAGTCTAGTAGCGTTACCGCTTTATTGGATCTGCTTGCGCCCATTGAATAAATCTTGCGCCCATTGAATAAATGTAGTGTCGCTGGCTAAAGCCACGTAGGAAGTCTGACTGGCTTTAACCAGATAAGAGCTTTATTCGCAATTATAGCTTTCTTACGTTATAATGCCTTAATCTGATGTCTTATAACATATCATTACCAAAGTGATACTGATAGTTATATATTGAATAGCTTGAGTAAGTTATCATGGCACTGAAGCTATAAGTACTCTCAACAATAGTACAGTTAAACAATAGTGTACTTTTCAAATGCCTGTTACTTTTTCTATACTATGTTGTCTAATTTATGTTATCTAATTTCAGAATAACAAACACTAATTTTAGAATAAATAGTTTTTATAGTAGATAGAGACAACGCTAATATAAAAACTATCGATAATATAATTAACGGTTTTAAATGATTGATTTTATCAGCGGCTAATATATGTGGTTGGTTGAGTAGGAATACCGGATCGGTTATTTCTGTTACTCCTAACACATTACCTCGGCAGAATCGACTTAGATAGGGTTATCCCTAAGATAGTATCAATCATATAAAACTAAGCGCAATTATTTATCATAATTTAAGAGCCATTATGTCCTACTTAATGGCTTTTCTTGTCTTTAGACGTTGTTCTTGAACCTGGTCTTTGAAGATTAAAGTTTTATAGTTAGATATAATTAAAGTCAATCTGTTGGCTAAGGACAGTTATATGAATGGGATTTCTACTGGCGTACTAGTATCGTTAGGCGCCTACTTTCTAGTAATGATCGGCATCGGCATTTATGCTTACTTTAAGCAGGCCAATGATACAGAAGGCTATATGCTTGGTGGCCGTAACTTAGGCCCCGCAGTAACCGCGTTATCCGCTGGTGCATCAGATATGTCTGGTTGGTTGTTACTCGGTCTACCAGGTTATATGTATGCTGACGGGGTCGTTAGTATTTGGATTGCTCTCGGCTTAACGACTGGTGCTTTTTTAAACTACATCATTGTCGCACCGCGTCTACGTGTTTATACCGAGATTGCTGATAATGCGATTACCTTGCCAGATTATTTTGCTAACCGCTTTGAAGATAAGTCGCACATGCTACGCGTTATCTCAGCGATCGTTATTATTCTATTCTTTACGGTTTACACTGCAGCCAGCTTAGTTGGTGGTGGTAAACTCTTTGAAAGTTCGCTCAACCTACCGTACACGACTGGTCTTTGGGTCACGGCTGGCGTGGTTGTCGCTTACACCTTATTCGGTGGTTTCTTAGCAGTATCAATGACTGACTTTGTGCAGGGCATTATTATGCTGTTTGCGCTGGTTATCGTACCCGTGGTTGCTTTCACTGATCTTGGTGGTATTGCAGCGGTTACTGAGTCCGTCAGAAACATTGATCCGACCCTACTGAATATTACCAGCGGTATGACGCTTTTTGGTATTATTTCACTGCTGTCATGGGGCCTCGGCTATTTTGGCCAGCCGCATATCATCGTCCGCTTTATGGCTATTCGCTCAGTTAAAGAAGTACCAACCGCGCGTAATATTGGTATGAGCTGGATGATCGTCAGTCTAATTGGTTCTTTGGCGACTGGTTTCGCTGGTCGTGCTTATGTACAAAAAACTTCAATGACCTTGGATGACCCTGAGACTATCTTCTTGGTATTCACTCAGTTCTTATTCACGCCATTGGTTTCAGGTTTCTTATTAGCAGCGATTTTAGCAGCGATTATGAGTACCATCTCATCACAATTATTAGTGGTCTCAAGCTCACTGACTAAAGATGTCTATAAGTTATTTTTTGACAAAGACGCACCAGAAGCGCGCCAGGTGATGGTTGGCCGTATCTCGGTAATATTAGTCGCTGTGATTTCGATCTTTGTCGCATCCGACCCAGAAAGCTCTGTACTGAATCTCGTATCTAATGCTTGGGCAGGATTTGGTGCCGCATTTGGACCATTAGTAATATTTAGCTTAATATGGCGCGGTATGAACCGTAACGGTGCTGTTGCCGGTATGGTCGTCGGTGCCTTGACTGTTATTATATGGACATATGGTCCTTTCGAGTACAATGGTATGGCGCTTAACAGCTGGTTATATGCGATTGTTCCCGGTTTCGCCCTCAGTACTATTACCATCTTTGCGGTTAGTATAATGACCGGTGGTCCAAAACCTTCCGTCTCAGCGAAGTTTAAAGAAATGGAAATGAACTTAAATGAATAAGATACTAACTTGAATGAGCGTAGTAACCTGTTTACTACCTTGATTAAATGTTAGTGCCCTTATTAAGAAAAGCCTCGTTACTTTTATGGTAGCGGGGCTTTTTGTTGGGTGTTATTAGTATGAGATTAAGAGATTAGAATTTGTAGTTGTACAAATATCGATAAGAATAGCGGCAACTCCGCTTATCTCCCTGTTATCATTTTTAGCTCTGGGTTCCGATATGACCAACCTGCTATGGCGTTAATACTGAGTAAACGATTACCGGTTGCAATCGGCAGCCATAGTACATTGATAATATATTCATGATACCTTAACGATACGGCGAGAATATTTCACATCATACCCTTATCTCTTAGACCAGATAGTCTATATTTAAATCAATCCATAAAAAAGCGACCCATAATGGGTCGCCTTTTTTGCATTGGATAATAGCGTTAACGCTATTTTGTCTTAACGCTAAGCTATTCTAGTTAAAGCTTTGTTTTGCTTGATAAGATAGCTTCACACCAAGGATGTAGCCATCGTTGTCTTTAAAATCACTAACAGTCTTGCCACTTGATATTTCACCTTTGGCATCACCGAACCATAGGTATTTGCCACCAGCTGATACGGCAACGGTTGGGGTTACATTGTATTTCGCACCGAGACCAACACTGTAGTAACCATCGATTGGACCTAGAGAAGTCGCTGGATCACCCGCCCCACTATCCCAACCAATATTACCAGATACCGCTAAAACGGGTGACAAACGTTTGGCAAGGCCTAATTCGACTAAGTACTGATCGTCTTTATAATCAAGTAGTGGGAAACCGGTATCATCGCCAGCAGACACCTTACTGACGTCATTGAATAACGGTGGATTAAGTTCGAAATCGCTCCATGGCACGTAGCGTACTCTTGCAGTCGCAAGTGTGGTCGGGTTGATACCAGTTTGGAAGTCAAAGTTTATTGACTCTGGGGTAGTGATCTCAATAGTACCAGCTCTACTTCTCGGTAGTCCAAGAGCTGGCGCTACGGGATAGGTTTCGAATATATCTGCGTTATGCTCAATTTCTGAGCGATAAGTCAGCGCTGCCATTAATGCGATTTCAGGCTTACTGTAGGATATACCCGCTAAGTAACCATAATCTTGGTCAGGGTTAATATTGGCGTTATAGCCAGTACCCGCACCATAAGCTAGACCACGAATCTTTAAGTTAGCTTTAATTTGCTGGGCAACGGGACCGCCATAGACTTGGAAATTCTTATTAGCACCAAATTTTGCGCCCAGAATGGCAGTGATGTTTTCACTGCGCACTTCCACCTGAGTACCTTGACCAGCGTTGCCAACTTCTGCAGCAGCAGAAGCCCTTATTCCATCAACCTTGGCACGTTGCGCTATAAGTGCTAGTCGTGTCTGGGGGTCAGTATTTTGATCTACGATTATATCTGTTAAATCATCTCTAAATGTTTCTGCCTGTCCATCATTTTGAAACATACCTTCAGAAATACTTTGAATACTTCTATCAGGATCGCCTTGTGAGACAAAGTCATTATCACCAGTATATAAAGCGGCAGCACCAAAAGGCTCGTCATATAGGATACCGACACTAAAGGTGTCATTGATATCGGCTTTTACACCATAGCGAAAGAAATCATACGACTCAGCGATGTCGCCAATTTTATTACCTTGTTCATACGCTTTTTTATCAGGTCCAATATAAGCGTTATCATTACCACTTACATCAGCGTCAATATAAGTATAAACCACTTCAGCGTATAAGCCGTCTTGTAAGAATGCCGTCATATCTTGACCCGAACGATCAAGACCGGCTGCATTACCCATACTGGCCATAGAGAGAGCAGCAATTGCTACTGCAAGGGTTTTTAAGTGAAAGGTAGAGTGCATTATATATCTCCAAACATCCTTGTTGTTTTACCGTGACGATAATCAGCGGGTAATAGTAAGACTCGATGAAAATCACGTAAACGGCATCCTAATCTCAATAGTAGTGGCTTTCTCATAATAAAACAACAACTAAAGTACGGTCTTTAATCATCATAACTGAGCAGTACACAAATCATGTAAACAAGACTTTGATACAAGTACCTTTAAATTAGTGCCTCTCTACAACGACATTCTCGTAACGCCTTATAAAGTTAAAATTTTATAAAAAATCATTTATTTTACTTAATCCATAAATAAAAAAAGCGACCCATAATAGGTCGCTTTTTTTACGTTGGATAATAGCGTTAACGCTATTTAAACTTAACACTAAACCATTCTAGTTGAAGCTTTGTTTTGCTTGATAAGAAAGCTTCACACCGACGATATAGCCATCATTGTCTTGGAAATCGCCAACAATTTTGTCACTTGGTAATTGACCTTTGGCATCACCGAACCATAAGTACTTGCCGCCAGCTGATACGGCAACGGTTGGGGTTACATTGTACTTGGCGCCAAGACCAACACTATAGTAACCATCGACTGGACCTAATGAGGTGGTAGGATCGCCAGCACCACTGTCCCAGCCTACAGTACCACTTAATGCAAGTGCTGGTGTTAGACGTTTAGCAAGACCGACCTCTACTTGATATTGGTCATCTTCATACTCAACCAAATTCAAACCATCAGGACCATAGGACCTTTTACTAACATCATTATACAACGGTGGCGTAATTGCAAAATCACTCCATGGTACCCAACGTACTTTAGCCGTTGCTAGTGTCGTTGGATTGATACCAGTTTGAAAGTCAAAGTTTATTGATTCAGGAGTGGTGATTTCGTAATTACTACTCCGGTTTGCAGCTGCTGCACCTGCTGCTGCTGCTTCGGCTGGACTAGCTCCCCCCTGAAGAGCACCTGCTTCAGTTAAGATACCAAATAAAGGATAAATCTCATTAATTGGTAGATCATGATCAATCTCAGAACGATAAGTTAATGCGGCTTTCAGAGCTATTTCAGGCTTGCTATAAGAAAAGCCTGCTATATAGCCATAGTCCATATCAGGGTTACTGTTTGAGGTATAACCCGTAGCAGGACCGTAAGCAAGACCTCGTAATTTTACTTGTGCTTCGATACGCTGAGCGACTGGGCCACCATAAATCTGGAAGTTCTTGTTAGCGCCAAACTTAGCGCCTAAGATAGCAGTGAGGTTCTGACTACGGACTTCAACGTTAGTATTTTCACCTGCAGTACTTGCTTCAGCAGCTATTATCGCTCCAGAAGTTTGTAGGGGAGTTGGAGTTGGATTTGTATCGTCAGCAAACTCAGCAGCTGAATCAGTTGGATTAGTATTTGCAACAAAGTTACTATCACCACTATATTCGGCAGCAGCGCCGAAAGGCTCGTCATATATGATACCGACACTAAAGGTATCATTGATGTCGGCTTTTACCCCGTAACGGAAGAAGTCATAAGATTCAGCAATATCACCAGTTTTATTACCCCGCTCATAAGTATTAGAGTTAGGATTATTATTGGCACTATCATAACCACTGACGTCAGCATCGATGTAGGTATAGACCGCCTCAGCATATAGCCCATCTTGGAAGAAAGCGGTAACATCTTGACCTGAACGGTCAAGACCGGCTGCATTACCCATGCTGGCCATAGAAAAAGCAGTAATAGCTACAGCAAGGGTTTTTAAGTGAAAGGTAGGTCGCATTGTGTATCTCCAAACATCCGCATTGTTTTATCGTTACGATAATCAGCAAGTGATGGTGATACACACTAGTTGCTGGTTGTTGTAACGATGTCCTGATTCGAATAGTAATATCTTTTTAACAGGAAGACAACGACTAAAACACTTTATTTCCCTAATATGACTGAACAGTACAGATAGCATATAAGAAAGTGTCTGTCTTAAATATGCAGTAACTTAGCTTATTGCTTACCCCTAAATCACTCCTTTTATCACTCAGTATTGAACGCTTTTATGTAATGAGTTATCTTCCCTGAGGCGCTAACAGAAAACTTCATAGCTAAATTTTATCCTCTACAATATTATTTATTTTTAATAATTCAACACAAAAAAAGCGACCCGTTATAGGTCGCTTTTTCTATGTATATAACAGCATTGACCTTATATAAGGTTAACCCTATTACACTCTAGTTAAATTTTTGTTGTGCTTGGTAAGACAGCTTCATACCAACGATATAGCCATCATTGTCTTCAAAGTTACCAACGATTTTTTTGGTTGGTAACTGCCCTTCGGCATCACCGAACCATAGGTATTTACCACCCGCTGATACAGCCCAGCTTTCAGTGACGTTATACTTGGCACCGAGACCAACACTGTAATAGCCCTCAATAGGACCTAGAGAAGTTGTTGGGTCACCCGCACCACTGTCCCAACCGACAGTCCCGCTGACTGCGAGTGCTGGAGATAAACGTTTAGCAAGACCCAGTTCTACTAGCCATTGGTCATCATCATAGCCAACCAATGCTAAACCTTTATCATCATCCGTTGCAAGCTTACTTACATCGTTATATAGAGGTGGCACAATTTCAAAATCACTCCACGGCACATAGCGAACCTTAGCAGTGACTAAAGTGGTAGGATTAATACCAGTCTGGAAATCAAAATTTACTGATTTGGGCGTAGTGATCTCGATAATACCTCCTTGACTGGCTGGAAGGTTACCTCTACTAACCGTTGGTGCAACAGGATAGCTTTCAATTAACTGTGCGCTGTGATCAATTTCAGAGCGGTAGGTCAAAGCCGCTTTTAGCGCAATTTCAGGCTTACTGTAGGATATACCCGCTAAATAACCATAGTCTTGTTCAGGGCTAATATGGGTCGTATAGCCAGTAGCAGGGCCATAAGCGATACCACGCAATTTTACATCAGCTTCGATGCGTTGGGCGACTGGACCACCGTATACTTGAAAGTTTTTGTTTTCACCGAATTTCATACCAAGAATAGCAGTGATGCTTTCACTACGTACTTCGACGTTGGTTCCTTCCCCTGTCGTAGCTTCCTCGGCATCTGCTATCGCTGTAGCAGCGACAATACCTGCATAATCAGCCTTAGCTCCCGCTATTTCTTTGGAAGTATAGTCATCAGCATTTCCAGGATTGAGCTTAGTTAGTAAACTAGGAACTAAAGTAGTATTAATAAACTCTTCAGTAATATTAGGGTTGGCGAGGACATCTTGGAAGACAGCGTTACGATCACCTTGCGCAACAAAGTTATTATCACCACTATAATCAGCCGCCGCACCAAATGGCTCGTCGTATAAAATACCCACGCTAAAAGTATCGTTGATATCCGCTTTTACGCCATAACGGAAAAAGTCATAAGACTCAGCGATATCATCAATTTTATTGCCTGATGCATCCTTACCACTCACATCAGCATCAATATAAGTATAACTGGCTTCAGCATACAATCCATCTTGTAGGAATGCGGTGATATCTTGACCTGAACGATCAAGACCGGCCGCACTGGCTACACTGGCTGCAGAAATAGCAGTAATGGCTACTGCTAGAGTTTTAAAATTAAAGGTAGGGCGCATTGTCACTCTCCAAACATCCATATTGTTTTACCGCTACCTCAAACCTGATTTGGCTAGCGATATTTGAAGTGCAAGATACTAATGCCTTTTAGGCATCAAGACAACTGCAAAAACACATTATCTCTCTATTATGACTGAGTAGTCACAGGGTGATAACTATGGTTACAAACCCTACTATAATGAGTAGCTTATGTTGATAATAAACTTCCATTCACTCCATTCTTATTTACTAAGATCATTTACTAAGGTTATTTATTGAAAGTGCGGTTGTTATAACCGTTGAAATAGCAAACCCAGTTAATGGTCAAATCAATTTAGCCAGCATTTATTAACCAGTATTTGCTACCAGTATTTGCTACCAGTATTTGCTACCAGTATTTGCTAATAGTGTGGCGGTCTGTCTGCCACCGCATCGAACGGGGCAATGCCACTGTCTGCATTCTGGTTTTCAACTTGCTTATAGACCAGCTGTAGCTGACGTTGTAACTCTCGGATATGCTTATCTTGCCGAGTAATAACCTCATCGAGTCGCTCTACGGTCAGCTCAAGATGTGCCATATTCATTTGTAACTCAATCACTTGTGCTGCTAGCTCAGTTTGTGCCATTGCGGTCTCATATTAAAATGGTGGGTTTTATTTATGTGGTAACAAAAGATATTTAATTTTCTAAAATCATTGTATCTACAGGGTTTCGCGTATGGCACTGTGAATAATACCGATGACTATTCGGGTCAAAATGATAGATCAAGATATTTAGCTCTATAGGTAGTTAACAGCTTCTTATTTGATAGCTTCTTATTGATAGCTTACAATTGATAACTCCCTAGTAGCCTACTAGTAGAGTGACGGCGCTGAAATAGCCATCATAAAAATTTTTTACTCACACTACAGTCGCATGGCAGCATGTTATACTGCTCGCAATTTCGCAACAACCCCTACCTCACTATTATATAAGCTTAAGATACTCTATGGCACTGATACATTTAAAAGATATTCACCTTGCCTTTGGCGTTGCTCCTGTCCTTGATGGTATTGACTTTGCTATCGATGCAGGCGAGCGCGTGTGCTTAATCGGCCGCAATGGCGAAGGCAAATCCACCTTGTTTAAGCTAATCAATAGCTCATTGTTGCCTGATAGCGGCGAAGTTATTATTAACAGCAGCGTGCGCGTTGCCATGCTCGAGCAGGATGTGCCCGAAACCAATGGCAGAATATTAGATATCGTCATGGGCGGTAGTCGCCGTACCGCAGATCTACTGATCAACTATGATAAGCAAACTGACTTGTGCGCTAATGGTGATATGGATGCGTGCGAGCGTATGGCAGACTTGCAGCATGATATCGATGCGGTACATGGCTGGGATTTAGAGCGCGAAGCAACCCGTCTAATCACCACTATGGGGCTTGATCCAGAAGATGACTTATCGTCGCTCTCTGGTGGTCGTAAGCGCCGTGTTTTATTAGCACGTTCTTTGGTTACCAAGCCTGATGTGCTGCTGCTCGATGAGCCGACTAACCATTTGGATGTTGATAGTATTGAATGGCTGGAGCGCTTTTTATTAGATTGGCAAGGGCTTACTTTACTGTTCGTCACCCATGACAGAGCCTTTGTTAATAAGTTATCAACCCGCATTATTGAGCTGGACCGCGGTCAATTGACCAGCTATGACGTGACCCAAGGTGCAGGTGGTTACGCCCGCTATCAAGAGCTAAAAGAGCTACAGTTATTGGCTGAAGAGAAGAATAACGCTAACTTTGATAAGAAACTGGCTCAAGAAGAAGTATGGATTCGCCAAGGTATTAAGGCCCGACGTACCCGTAACGAAGGCCGCGTACGCGATCTAAAAGCATTGCGCGAAGAACGTGGCGACCGCCGTGAACAAGTGGGTAATGTCAACATCACCATGGGTCAAGGCGAAAAAAGCGGCAAGTTGGTTTGTAAAGTCAAAAACCTTCATCTTGAATATGATGGTAATGTGTTGGTCGACAACTTTACCACCACTATCATGCGCGGTGACAAGATTGGTATTGTCGGACCTAATGGCGCAGGCAAAACCACGCTGATTAAAGCCTTACTCGACATGTCAGACGACGAAGTGACCAAGACTGGTAGCGTTGAATTAGGCACTAGCTTAAAGATCGCATTCTTTGACCAGCTGCGAGATCAGTTGGATCTTGAAGCCAGTGTGGCCCAAAACGTCTCAGAAGGCTCAGACTTTGTTGAAGTCGGCGGACGCAAGACTCATATTATGAGTTATCTACAAGACTTCTTATTTGCCCCAGAGCGTGCCCGTACGCCCGTAAAAGCCCTATCAGGTGGCGAGCGTAACCGCGTGCTATTGGCCAAGCAGTTACTAAAACCTGCCAACATCCTGGTGCTCGATGAGCCTACCAACGATTTGGATATGGCGACCCTTGAGCTATTAGAAGAATCAGTAGCCAGTTTTAACGGTACAATTCTACTCATTAGTCATGATCGTTCATTTATGGACAACGTGGTTACCTCAACATGGGTATTTGATACCGATGAAGACAATAAAGGTATCGTCAAAGAATATGTGGGTGGCTATCAAGAATATCTGGTACAAAGAAACCGCGAGCAAGCCGCACTAGCAGCAAGATCTGGTAATAAGGGTGCGACCAATGGTAAATCTGCCAATAAGTCAGCGCCAACGGCCAAGCCTAATAAAGCAGCCAAAAAGCTCAACTACAATGACCAACGTGAACTGGATAACTTACCAAAAGAGATTGCCGCTCTTGAAGCCGAACAAACTCAGCTCCAAGAAAAACTGGCTGATGGTTCGTGGTTTACTCAAGACGTTGATGCTGCGACCGCGGCTAGTGAACGCTTATTAACTATAGAAGAAGAGATGATGCATAAACTTGAACGTTGGGATATCCTTGAAGGCTGATCTGAACAGTGCTAGCGCTTCAATTTAAAACTGTTATTATGGTTCTATTATTATGGTTCTGCTATAGGCTTATTTTAAGGCGCTGTTCTGAAATAGTGCCTTAAAACTACTGCCTCTTATTATCTTTATGCATCACAAAATAATGTTAAGGGGCTTGCAACGGTTTATACCACCGACTAACACAATGTAAATGTACTGAAAGTTAGTGAACATTACCTTAATTTCAAGTATCATTCCCTATTGCTAAATATCCTTATAATTTATAAGGTGATTGGCAAATCCTCCTTAATAACTCAAACCTTGAAATTCTCTATATATTACAAGGATATGGTGAGTATTCTGTCATATTCAATAGACTATTATGACCTATTGAGGTGGTTTTATTTTTAACACAATAATTTATTTTATCACCAAAATAGCTTAGAATAGTAACAATTAGCAGAATTAGGCACAGCTAAAGTGGCTGGTGATCGATATTGTAAATTTCTAAGCCACAAACCCAGTGTGGGATAATCCCATTTCATTCACCTGGAGGAAGTATTAATGAGCCATGCCGAAGGCGTTAATGTACAACGCCGTAGAGTTCTAATTGCCTCAACTGCCGCGATTGGTGCAGTTGGAGTAGCTGCGGTGGCGACACCTTTTGTCCGTTCTTGGTATCCAAGTGCCAAAGCGGAAGCTGCAGGGGCTTCAGTTACCCAAGATATCGGTTCTGTTGACGCAGGACAAATGATTGTCATCAAATATCGTGGTAAACCTATTTTTGTAGTAAAGCGTACTGAAGAGATGCTGACGACCTTAGAATCGGTCAAGCCTTTGCTGGCTGACCCTGACTCAAGCGAATCGTTACAACCTGAATACTGTGCTAATCCTACACGCTCTATAGACCCCACTATCTTGGTGGTTGAAGGCGTGTGTACACATTTAGGTTGTGCACCGAACTACCGTCCCGATATTGGCGCGACTGACTTAGGTGGTAATGACTGGTATGGTGGATTTTTCTGCCCGTGCCATGGGTCTAAGTACGATTTAGCGGGCCGCGTCTATAGCGGTGTTCCTGCTCCGCTTAACTTACCCATCCCAGATTATAATGTGGATGGTACCATCTTGACGGTTGGGGAGGCTTAATATGAGTATGGGTAAAAATATCATGCGTTGGGTTGACGCACGCTTTCCGGCGACCGAGACCTATGAATATCACATGTCCAAATACTATGCACCAAAGAACTTTAACTTTTGGTACTTCTTTGGCGTGTTGGCAATGGTGGTGTTGGTTAACCAATTGGTCACCGGTATCTGGCTAACCATGATGTACAACC
The DNA here is from genome assembly GCF_035984995.1 of Psychrobacter sp. PL15. Lineage (NCBI taxonomy): Bacteria > Pseudomonadati > Pseudomonadota > Gammaproteobacteria > Moraxellales > Moraxellaceae > Psychrobacter > Psychrobacter sp. PL15. The sequence continues at coordinate 310,402 of NZ_JAXCIB010000001.1, read as the reverse complement.
CGAGTGCCGAAGGGGCATTTGCGTCTGTTGAGTACATCATGCGTGACGTCAAGGGCGGTTGGCTCATCCGTTATATGCACTCGACCGGCGCTTCTGCATTTTTTGTGGTCGTGTATTTGCATATGTTTAGAGCATTGCTATACGGCTCATATCAAAAACCGCGTGAGCTTATTTGGCTTATCGGTATGGGCATTTACTTGTCTCTAATGGCAGAAGGTTTCTTCGGTTATCTCTTACCATGGGGCAACATGTCATTCTGGGGTGCACAGGTTATTCTAAACCTTCCTGCTGCTCTACCGGTCATTGGCGATGGTCTTGCTGAATGGGTACGTGGTGATTACATCATCTCAGGTATTACCCTAAACCGCTTCTTTGCGTTACATGTAGTCGCTATTCCACTAGTATTAGTCGGTTTGGTATTCATGCATTTAGTGGCTCTACATCATGTTGGTTCGAATAACCCCGATGGTATTGACATCAAAAGGCTTAAAGACAAAAACGGCGTACCATTAGATGGTATTGAGTTCCACCCGTACTATACTGTGCATGACATGGTTGGTATCGTGGTGTTCTTTATTTGCTTCGCTGCAGTGGTGTTCTTCTTCCCAGAAGGTGGTGGTTTCTTCCTTGAGCCTCCTAACTTTGAGGCGGCAAACTCCCTAAAAACACCGGCGCATATTGCACCAGTATGGTACTACACACCGTTCTACGCTATCTTGCGAGCAGTGCCTGACAAGCTTGGTGGTGTTATCGCCATGGGTGGAGCGATCGCGGTACTGTTCTTAGTACCTTGGCTGGATAGATCTCCTGTACGCTCAATGCGTTATAAAGGTGTCCTATCAAAAATCGCGTTGACCGTGTTTGCGATTAGCTTCATAGCCTTAGGTTATTTAGGTGCAACGCCAACGTCGCCAGCAGCAACTATAGCGGCGCGTGTGTTTACCGTCTTATATTTCCTATTTTTCTTATTGATGCCGATTTACACTGCCATTGAGAAGTGTAAACAGCCGCCAGAACGTGTCACCGGAGGTCACTAATGAACACGCTAACGAAATTCCTAACTGGTTTGGGCTTAGGTACGGCATTGACCTTAACGGCTGGTACCGCGATGGCCGCTGGCGGTGGTTGCGGCACCTTTACCAATGCTGAGGGTGTTGAAGAGCACTTAGCCTGTAGTGAAGCCCCGATTGACTTTACTAACAAGGGTTCGCAACAGAACGGTGCGAAGATTTTCATGAATTACTGCGCCGGTTGTCACTCTGCAAAGTATGTTCGTCACTCGCGTATCGCTAAAGACTTGGACATACCACCTGAGCTGGTCGAAAAATATCTGATGGTAACTACCGATCAGATTGGCGATCACATCGATGCCGAGATTGATCCTGATGTTCAAGCGGCATGGTTTGGAGCAGCGCCTCCAGATTTGTCACTAGTCACTAGACTGCGTGGTGATGACTGGGTTTATACCTATTTGTTGTCATTCTATGAGGATCCAAGCCGTCCTTGGGGTGCTAATAACCTAGTGCTACAGAACGCAGCGATGCCTCATGTACTGAACAACATGCAAAACAGCATGAGTCAAGAAGAGTTTGAAAGCGAAGTCGGCGATTTGGTTAACTTTATGGCATGGATGGGTGAGCCTGTTCGTCATGATCGTCGAGTTATCGGCTTCTTTGTTATACTGTTCTTGTTAGTGTTGCTCATTCCTGTTTACTTGCTCAATAAAGAGTTCTGGAAAGACGTCAAATAATTTGATAGCTAAGCTTAAAAATTAAGTTTAATAGCTAAGCACCGTTTATTTAAGCACCATATTGAGCACTACTTCGGTAGTGCTTTTTTATGGGCTAAAACTAGACCACTAATAAGCCAGTACGAGACCTAGTTTACGCTTCGCACCTTGATAAATAGGGCGATTTTGTTTACGATGGCAGCCTTAACCATTAACATTAGGCTTTCATGATTGATGCGAATGACATTCCAAGTAGTCAGCTGATTTTATACGCTGACGATGGGTACGACAGTCATGTGGTACGCCTATTACTTGAAGAAAAGAAGCTGGCTTACTATTTATCCCGCTTGCACTCAGAGCGTCCTGAAGATCTGACCGAGCTTAACCCCTACCATACCTTGCCGGTTTTGCAGCAGCGCGAAATTGCGCTGTACGAAATCAATGTTATTTTTGAATACCTTGAAGAGCGTTATCACACTAATAAACTGCTGCCTGACACCCCCCAAGAACGCGCGCAATTTCGGCAATTGGCATGGCGTATTCAGCGTGATTGGCTGGCATTAGGCAAACGCTTGCTCATGCATCCAGACAGCTTTAATAAGGCGCAGGCCGCTCATGCAAAAAAACAACTGACAGATTCTTTGGTCACCTTGTCGCCATTATTTGCTCATAAGCCCTATTTTATGGCTGATGATTTTGGCTGGTGTGATGTACTACTGGCGCCGCTGTTATGGCGTTTAGACGAGATGGGTATCACGTTACCTCCAGCTATTAGCCGTCCCTTGATTGACTATCAAAAGCGACTGTTTGATCGGGAAAGCTTTCAAAAGAGCGTGCGTTGAGTAAGTTAAGTAGTGATGACTCCTTTATCAAGCACAACTGTGTCGCAAGTAATAATACAGCCAGACAAGCATACCACCCAATAATAAATTCGCTAAAATATTCATTTGATACCATTAGTACAGGAAATTATAAGATGAGCGAGACTACTACTTCAGTCACTCCTACCCGCCCGTATATGGTGCGCGCCCTTTATCAATGGATAGAAGATAATGAGCTTACGCCCTACTTGATGGTCGATGCCACTGCCAGGAATGTACAGATTCCAACCGAACACGTACAAGACGGGCGTATTGTACTTAACATTGCCAGTCGCGCTACTGGCAATATGAGTATAGAGAACGACTACATTCATTTTAGCGCACGCTTCGGTGGCGTGTCGCAAGAGATTTGGGTGCCACTGACTGCCGTGCTTGGAATTTATGCTAAAGAAAACTCGCAAGGTATGTTCTTTGATCCTAGTGAATATGATGACTATCAGCCAGAAGACGATACCTCATCAGGTAAACAAAATAGCACTAGTGCTCCAAACAAGCCTAAACGTGATAATAAAGCGGGATTAAAAGTGTTGAAATAGTCATAATAACTACCGCAATAAAAAAGCTGAGCGTATCTAATACGCCCAGCTTTTTTATTGCATACTTTTTTATTGCATACTTTTTTATTGCATACTTTTTTATTGCATACTTATAGATTTCTACGTTCTGGGTAATGTCACGCCTTTTTGGCCTTGGTACTTACCACCGCGGTCTTTATAGCTGGTCTCACAGACATCATCAGCATCACTTTGGAAGAATAACATCTGTGCAACCCCTTCGCCCGCATAAATACGCGCCGGCAAATTAGTGGTATTACTGAATTCTAAGGTCACATGCCCTTCCCACTCGGGTTCAAGTGGCGTGACATTGACGATAATGCCGCAGCGCGCATAGGTCGATTTGCCCAGGCAAATAGTTAGTACGTCACGCGGAATGCGAAAATATTCAACGGTCCGTGCCAAGGCAAATGAATTGGGTGGAATGATGCATTCATTACCAACAATATCAATAAAGCTTTTTTCATCGAAGTTTTTGGGATCGACAATCACTGAATGGACGTTAGTGAAAACCTTAAACTCAGGGGCGCAGCGCACATCATAACCATAGCTTGACGTGCCGTAGCTGATCAGACGCTCCCCAGCGTCGTTAAAGCGTACTTGACCCGCTTCAAACGGCTCAATCATATTATGATCTTCAGCCATTTGCCGAATCCAGCGGTCAGATTTAATAGACATTGTCATTCCTTAGCAAATATTTAATAGCGGTGATTATACGTAATTGCAGGCTCAATTTATAGAGTCGCTGGTACTTTTAGCGACATCTCTAAAAATGACTGATTTTGATAAAGGATCGTCTAATTCGTTATTGTTTGCAAAGTCACTCTTTTTCCTTAAAAGATACGCTGGTTATCAATAGGCTTAGCAAACTTATCGATATTGGCTTCAATATTTTTGGCAATACTTAAGTAATACGGTGCAAACTCATCATCAACTAAGACACTGGGCTCGCCTTTATCAACTTGAGCACGGATACCAGTAGCCAATGGTAGCTGCCCTAACAGTGGCACCTGATATTGCTCAGCGATCCGCTCACCGCCACCAACCCCAAAGATAGCTTCGGTATGATTACAGTTGCTACAGGTGTGTAGAGCCATGTTCTCCACCACTCCTAGTACCGGAATATTAGTTTTTTTAAACATCTCGATACCTTTTTGAGCATCAAGTAGTGCAATGTGCTGCGGAGTAGTCACGATAACCGCGCCGGTGACCGGAATACGCTGTGCGAGCGTCAGCTGGATGTCACCCGTACCAGGCGGCATATCAATCACTAGATAATCAAGCTGTGGCCAGTTGGTTTGGTTATACAGTTGCATCAGTGCACCAGTCGCCTTTGGTCCACGCCATGCTACTGGGGTATTATCACCATCAAGCAAGCTGCCAATAGATAACATCGCCATGCCATGCGCATTAACAGGAATAAATTGTTCGTTTTCTAGCTCAGGCTTTATATTGGCCACCCCCAACATAGTCGGCATACTGGGTCCATAAATATCCGCATCGAGTACACCTACCCGGTTGCCCAGCTTTTGTAATGCCAAGGCAATATTAACAGTAGTGGTTGATTTGCCGACCCCACCTTTGCCTGATGCTACCACGATAATATGGCGGATATGCGGGTGCCCAGACAGTGATGCTTGGGTTGGAGCCGCCTTGGTAATAGGTGGTTCTACAGCAGGGCTAGGCTGCGCTGGCGTATTAGGAGTACCTGATGGTTTGCTCATGGCATCAGTCGTTTTTGGCATTTTCTGAGGCAAGCTTTTAGACTCACCCTTGGCGGACGCTGACAGACGCACATTCATATGGATCGCATTAATACCATGTGGGTGTAACAGCTGACCAAGCTCTTTTTGAATGGTTTCGGGATCGCTATCTTGTGGTAGGCGTAAATCTAAAGTGAGCTGGTCACCGTCACGATCTAAACCCGTGACCATCTGTGCAATACTGGTCTCACCTACTTCATAACCCAGCAACACTTTATCTACTGTACTATCACGTTCCGCTTTCTGCTGCGGAGTCTCAGATTTTGATTGCGTTCTTTTTTTTATAAAGTTAAACATAGCTACCTTCGCTTTGTATATGAATGAGGCTGATATTGGTATAAGTATAAATGGTTCAAGACGATTGCGATGTGAATTAAGCTTTAGTTTAACGCCTAATGTAAAGGTGATAAGTAGTCACTAAAATCCTTGGTACCAGTGTAGCCGAATTAGGCTTATAAAAAAACCACAACGCCAGTAGGTCTGAGCCTCATTCAATATATTCAGTACCATATTTGTAGGCAGCTGATTATTGGCAGCTATAATCGAATGTTAATAACCCATTACCAAAACCCTACTACGTTCAGTCATCAACCAGCGTTAGCAAATCACAGCTGAGAAAATCAGGCCTTATTAAACAGCTACCTATTACAGGGCTATCGGCTATTATATGGACAGGAATTGTGAGGCAATAAACAGATAAATAATCACACCCGAAGCATCACATACCGACGTTATCAAAGGCGCGCTGGCGGTCGCAGGGTCAAAGCCTATTTTGTTAAGCACAAAAGGCAGGCTCATCCCAATCACACAGCCAATCATTACCACTGACATCATACTAAGTGCTAACACTAGAGACACTACTTCGTCCCCGCGAATATAACCGATGATAGAAATAGCAACTGCCATGGTACCGCCCAATAGCACCGCAACCATTGCTTCTCGACCGAGTAGTGAGAACCAGTCACGCATCACGACATCACCAGTTGCCAGTGCACGTATCATCAAAGTAGCAGACTGGGAGCCGGCGTTACCGCCACTATCGACCAGTAGCGGTAAAAAGAATACCAATACTAGGTTGGCGGCAATCACATCTTCAAAATGGGAAATACCAATGCCAGAGAGCAGGTTGCCGAAGACTAAAAACACCAACCAGAATACCCGCTTGCGATATAAGATGCCAATGCTGACATCTTTTAGTCGGCCAACCATAGTAGAGACACCGCCCGATTTATGAAAGTCATCGGTAGCTTCATCACTAGCGACGTCCATCGCATCATCATGGGTCACTATACCTACCAAGGCACCACTGTCATCGGTAATCGGTAATGCAATCAAATCATAACGAGCCACTGTTTTAGCGACATCTTCTTGATCATCATGTACGTTACTAGACACGATAGCACTGACCATGATTTCGCTAATTAATTGTTCAGGAGACGCTAGAATTAAAGTCCGTAACGACACGACGCCTAATAACTTGCGTTGTTCGTCAATCACGTAGGCGTGATAAATAGTTTCCGCGTCGGGCGCTTCTCTTCTTAGGTTAGCCAGTGCCTCATCGACAGTCATCGCCGCGCCTAAAGTAGCATAATCCGAAGTCATTAAGGCCCCAGCGGTACCTTCTTCATAAGCGGCTAATCTACGAATATCTTCGCGCTTCGCTTGGGCTAGTGCCGGTAATAAGGCATCACGTTGGTCTTGATTTAAACATTTATATAAGTCGGCCCGTTCATCAGCAGGCATTTCGCCCACCAATCTTGCCATACTGTCCCGAGGGAACTCCTGTGCCAAAGCAACTTGAATATCAGTTTTTAGGTAAGAAAATATCGTAGAACGATTGGGCAAACGCTCTAGCAACTGCCAAGCAAACGCTGGCTTAATTAAGGCTAACATATCAGAAATATCGATGGGGCGTAATGCTTTAACCTGATTAATCGCTTGTTCAAACTCTTGTTGTTCAATGGCCTTGCTTAACGTCAATGCCAGGGTTTTATTGTGCATTATTTTTACTCCGTGCGATCCTAAAACGGTGCAACTAGCGCTTTTAAATAGGATCAATAAAAAGAGCCAATATCATTGGCTCTAGTTGATAGAAAAAAGATACTACCGAATTAATTATTGGTTATTAAACTTATAATATAAGCTAAACCATAAAGCGCCTCTATCATACCCGTTTGCTAAATATAACACCAAGCATCCGGCGCCTAGTTCATTTGATGACTGCTGAGCTGGATTATGGCATCTCCAAATTACTGTTGATTAAAAAATGACTGTAAAAAAACCACAATGCCAGTAGGCCTGACATTGTGGTTAACTCATTTTTGTTTTTATAGTGATCAGTACTGCAGCTTATAGTTACATTGCCTTAAAAAGCTACGTCATAAAAAGCTATTTCATACACCAACCATGACTGGCATTGATAGATTGCCCCGTGAAGACGTTGGTTGGGAAAGCCGCTAAAAACAGGGCTAATTGCGACACGTCTTCAACGGTCGTAAACTCTTTGTCGACCGTATTGATCAGCATAATGTCATTGACCACGGACTCTTCGCTGATGCCTTTTTCCGCCGCTTGTAATGGAATTTGCTTTTCAACCATCTCAGTTTTTACAAACCCTGGACACAGCAAGTGCGTACGCACGTTATGCGGCGCGCCTTCTTTTGCCATAACACGACACAGTCCAAGCAGACCATGCTTAGCCGTGACATAAGGTGCTTTATATAGTGATGAATCATGCGAGTGCACCGAGCCCATATAGATTATCGTACCACCTTTGTCGTCTTTATACATATGTTGAATAGCCGCTTTGGTAGTTAAAAATGCCCCATCTAAATGAATAGCGAGCATTTTTTTCCAATTGTCAAAGCTCATTTTATTGATGGGATCAATCAGCTGAATACCCGCGTTAGAAACTAGAATATCGATACTACCAAAGGTATCTACCAGTTTTTGTACACCATTATTAACCGCATCTTCAGAAGTGACGTCCATGACAATCGCTAGTGCACGGCCGCCAGCGGCTTCAATAGTATCAACGGTCTGCTGTGCGGCTGCCATATTGATATCAGCAATACCAACGGCTGCCCCTGCTTGGGCATAAGTCTCAGCGATATCACGGCCGATACCCCCTGCAGCACCAGTGATTAAAGCTACCTTGCCTGTTAAATCCTGCTGTATTTGGGTCGCCATATTTTATCCTTATTATGGGTTGTTATGATAATAACGACAAAACGCTGTCGTTATGGCACGCAAATTCCTTGTGCCATTATTATAGCGTTCTAACGCTACCATCAAGGGTTGTCGCGCGTTATGAAATGATTCTTATTACGCGATTTTATATAAACAACAGTGATTAAACTGCTGTTATTGGGAAGGGGAAAAACAGTTATTTACTAAGGGTAATCTATTATTAAATATTGGTTATGTACTGCTATTTTTTTGATTGTTACTGGATAGGACTTACTTATTGAATCTTTGTGTGTTCTGAAACTTAAGCTTTGTATCTTCTGATACTTAAGCGTTAGGTGTACTGATTATGCAGGGATGGGACGATTGGTAAAGCGAGGCAAACAATTACAGTTGTAGAAATTACAGTTATAAAAAAAGCACAGCTATTATGTCAAGATTGTACTTAAAATGGCTATTAGACATGAGGTATTAGATGCGAGTTACTAGATATAAGGTATCTGATGACAACTACCACTGGGTTAGTGACAATAGCCTACTAACAGCTAAGGGTTGTTGCCCTGTTTAGTAACTTGGTTAACTGTTATTAAATGTAACATAATATGTATTTAATAAAAACTATTAAATACATATTATTATGTAGCTACTTGGTAAGTGTCAATAAGTAATGATTACTTAAGAATAGTTACTTAAGAATAGTTACTTAAGAATAGTTACTTAAGAATAGTTACTTAAGGATAGTTACTTAAGAATAGTTACTTAGTAATAGTTACTGGGGTTTTTTGTTGGAGCTCTGCGAAGCTAACGCCCTCTGCTAGCTCAACTAATTTTAAACCCTGGTCAGTGACATCTAATACCGCAAGTTCGGTGATAATACGATCCACTACGCCTTTACCAGTTAATGGCAGCTCACAGTTGGCAAGGATTTTTGGATCGCCATGTTTATTGACCTGCTCCATTATTACGATCACTCGTTGCACGCCTGCGACTAAGTCCATGGCGCCGCCCATGCCCTTGACCATCTTTTTAGGAATCATCCAGTTGGCTAGATCACCGTGCTCTGAGACTTCCATTGCCCCTAGGATCGCCAGATTGACATGGCCACCGCGAATCATCGCAAACGATTCTGAGCTACTAAAATAACTGGCACCAGGCGCAGTCGTTACGGTCTGCTTACCAGCATTAATCAAATCAGCGTCAACCCTGTCTGCAGTTGGAAACTCACCGATACCCAATAAACCATTTTCTGACTGTAGCCAGACATCCATCCCTTCAGGGATATAGTTGGCCACCAAGGTTGGCAGACCAATACCCAAGTTTACATAATAGCCATCTTTTAACTCTTGCGCTGCACGCTGCGCCATCTGTTCTCTTGTCCATGCCATGATATGTTCCTTATTTTTGCAATATTCCATTATTATCGACTTGCTAACTATTTTTGAAAAAAGCTAATTTTTAAAAAAACTAAACGCTTTCGACCGCTTTAGTCGTGGTCTTTTCAATACGCTTTTCAGGATTGCTATTGAGTATAATTCGCTGCACAAAAATACCTGGTAAATGAATCTCGTCAGGATCAAGCGTCCCAATCTCGACGATTTCTTCTACTTCAGCAATGGTAATCTTGCCAGCCATCGCGCAGTCTGGATTGAAGTTACGGGCAGTCTTATTAAATATTAAGTTGCCGGCTTTATCGGCTTTTTGTGCTTTGATTAAGGACACATCAGCCACTAACGAATGTTCCAGCACATAAGTACGGCCATCAAAATCACGGGTTTCTTTGCCTTCGGCAACTAGCGTGCCTACACCCGTCGCAGTATAAAACGCCGGTATGCCAGCGCCGCCAGCACGTAACTTTTCAGCAAGTGTGCCTTGAGGAGTCAGTTCAACTTCTAACTCGCCTGCCAAATATTGACGCTCAAATTCTTTGTTTTCGCCTACATAGGAGGAGATCATTTTTTTTATTTGCCGAGTTTGCAATAGCAGACCCAATCCAAACTCGTCCACACCCGCGTTATTACTGATACAGGTCAAATCTTTGACCCCACTGTCACGCAGGGCTTCGATTAACGCTTCAGGAATACCACACAGACCAAAACCGCCAATAGCTAGGGTCTGTCCATCATTGATAATACCTTCTAACGCACTGTTAGCACTGCTATACACTTTTGATTGACTCATACTAATCTCCTATGATTATCACATCTGTTTTTATAATCAGTTTTTGGGTTTAAATGATTGAAACTTATAGGCTGTCGATTATATTTTTGTCATTGCTGACTCATTTTTGAATACTTTTCTTGGTCTGAATGCTTGTGTTTATTATTATGTACATTTAGCGGGTCGTTGACATTGCTTACTCATGCGTACTCTAAAGTTGTTAGCATAAGTTAACGTTTGAATGGCAGTGTTTTTGTGCTGCTATACTAATAATAATACGATATGTATCGATATATAATGTTCGTTATAGTCATGCTAAGTTAACATATAATTCTCAAAGCGACTAGAGAATAAAATTAATGGAACAGTGGCAGCGGCGTCTAGAGTTTTTAATATGAATATTAGTGCACGCTCAATATAGTCCATTCAACAGCACTGTGCGAATAACTTATCCTGAGAAATAGCTTATTGACCTATCACAGCAAGCAATACATAATTGCCGCTTGATTTATTTATTGATGCCAAGGAGAGGTGCCTATGTTCAGCACGCTTGCGATTGTTATTACTTTATTACTTTTGATGTTCTTTGCTTATCGTGGTTATTCGGTGCTGATTTTGGCACCGATTATGGCAATATTAGCAGTGCTACTGTCAGGTGATTTTTTGAGCAGTATTCCTGCTTATACTGATGTCTTTATGTCCGCATTAAGCGGATTTTTGCTCAAATTTTTTCCTATTTTCTTATTAGGCGCTCTATTTGGTCGCCTAATGGCGGATTCTGGGGCAGCGACAGCAATTGCCAATACCGTGGTCAAAAAGCTAGGAGCCAGCAAGGCTATTCTTGCAGTGATCTTGGTCTGCGCCATTTTGACCTATGGCGGGGTATCATTATTTGTGGTGGCCTTCGCCATCTACCCAATCGCTAAAGATTTGTTTAAGGCGGCTGATATTCCTAAGCGCTTGATACCCGCAGCGATCGCGCTAGGGTCATTTACCTTTACTATGACTGCACTACCAGGCACGCCTGCGATTCAAAACGCCATTCCTATTCCTTACTATAACACCAACGTCTTTGCCGCCCCCATCTTGGGTATCATCGGCGGTACCATCATGTTTTTCTGTGGTTGGTTATGGCTACAATCACGGGCTCGTAAAGCCAATGCTGCTGGCGAAGGCTATGGCCAACATGACGATGAGGATGAAGGACAAGGCTTAGGCTCACAAAGTAACGATTCTCAGAGCAATGTGGCCAAAAGTAACTTAGCCACTGACGCTGAGGCACGCGATACCCATCAAACGTCATTTACCATCGCGATGATTCCGTTGATATTGGTCATTAGTTTAAACGCCTTACTAACTTATGCCATTTTTCCATCAATGGATTTTAGTGACCTACAAACCCAGTTTCCTGACTTGAATATCGCCGGCTCACTCGGTTTATGGTCAATTATTATTTCGCTGGTCGTGGCTTGTGTGGTGCTGATCTTATTGCGTATCGGTCATTGGGTTAATTTACAAAAAACTATTAACCGCGGTACTTATGATTCCATGTTGCCGATTTTTAATACCGCATCTGAAGTGGGTTACGGGGCTGTTATCGCCTCACTTGCGGGCTTTATTATCATTCGTGATAGCATCTTGAACCTAAGCCCTGATAATCCGTTGATTTCAGAAGCGGTCGCCATGACCACCCTTGCTGGGATTACCGGTTCATCTTCTGGCGGTTTGAGTATTGCGCTATCGACTTTGGGTGAAGACTATTTGAGAATGGCAGTTAACGCTGGGATCGATCCTGAACTGATGCATCGGGTAGCTGTTATGGCAGCCGGTGGTCTTGACACTCTACCGCATAGTGGCGCGGTCATCACGCTTCTGGCGATTTGTGGCCTAACCCATAAGCAGTCTTATCTAAACCTTGCTATGGTAACAATGGTTATTCCACTAATTGCTGTAGCAGCGGTTATTACTTTGGGCACGCTATTTGGTTCGTTTTAGTCAGGGTTATAGCCATAATTCAATGGCCATTGCTAAAGGTCGTTGGCTGTGACCAGTATTTAAATTTTAGTAGTAACTGAGCACAGGTATTTAATTTCAAAACCCAATTGGTTAATAGCTGGTTGAGTTTTGTGATTATTAAGGATTAAAAACAATGATCAAAGATTTTGAAAGTAGAAAAGAAAATAAGTACCTTACTAATGAGTATGTCATGTGACTGTTATAGAGATAATTACTAAGCAATGGCACAAATTCAGCCAAATTACGGTATCATAGGCGCAATTTTTATTTTTATAATGTCGTGTCTTTAGCTCCCTGTTTATGATTGGCTTATGATTGGCGGATACCGCTATTGTTAACCATGATTTGCTAGTAATTAGAGGCTTGTGACGTTTAATAATTAACCCGTTTTTATTGTGATATAGGTGATTTTGTGCGTGAGATTTTAGTAACCAGTGCCCTGCCCTACGCCAATGGCTACATTCATTTGGGCCATCTTGTAGAATACATTCAAACTGACATTTGGGCGCGCGCAATGAAAGCCCAAGGCCACCAGGTCACCTATGTCTGCGCTGACGATGCACACGGCACCGCTATCATGCTCAAAGCCGAAGATAATGGCATTACACCAGAAGAGCAAATTGCCACTGTTAAGGCTTCACATGAAGCGGACTTTGCTAAATTTTTGATTGAATTTGATAATTATCACACCACCCATTCAGAAGAAAATAAGCATTTCTCCGAGCTGATTTATCGTAGGCTTGATAGCGCTGGACATATCAGCACCAAAGACGTTGAGCAACTATTTGATCCCGAAAAAAAGCTATTCTTAGCAGATCGTTTCGTCAAAGGCACTTGCCCTGAATGCGCAGCTGCTGACCAATATGGTGATAACTGCGAAGTATGTGGCACTACCTATAACGCTACAGAACTCAAAGACCCACAATCGACGCTATCGGGTGCGACGCCTGTTCTCAAGACCTCCAAGCATTACTTCTTTGACTTACCAGAATTTAGCCAGTTCTTGCAAGATTGGACACGCACTGATAATCGCTTGCAGTCTTCTATTGTTAACAAGCTACAAGAATGGTTTGACGCCGGTCTTGCCAGCTGGGATATTTCCCGTGATGCGCCCTACTTTGGCTTTCAGATTCCAGACACCCCAAGTAATGAGCCGGACAAATACTTTTATGTGTGGTTGGACGCGCCAGTGGGCTATATGGCCAGCTTCAAAAACCTGTGTGAGCAGCGAAAAGGTACCGATAAAGCCCTCGACTTTGATCGCTATTGGTTGCAAGAAAACGAACACAAAACTGAGGTTTATCATTTCATTGGTAAGGATATTGTCTATTTCCATGCGCTATTTTGGCCAGCGATGCTCGCCGGCAGTGAATTACGCACGCCAACCGGAGTCTTTGCGCACGGGTTTTTAATGGTCAACGGCGAAAAAATGAGTAAATCGCGCGGTACCTTTATTAAAGCTGAAACCTACGCTGAATATCTACATCCTGAATATTTGCGTTATTACTTTGCCAGTAAGCTGTCTGATAAAGTTGAAGATATCAACCTTGATTTAGAAGACTTTATGCAAAAAGTTAATTCTGATTTGGTTGGTAAGGTGGTCAATATTGCCAGTCGCAGTGCAGGATTTTTGGTCAAAAAATATGATGGCATGCTAACAGAGATTTGTGCCGAACCGCGCCTGTTAGAAGACATTACCAAAACGGGTGATGAGATTGCTGCAGCCTATGAAAATCGTGAGTTCTCACGGGCCATGCGCTTAATCATGCAGTGTGCTGACAAGGCCAACGAGTATATCGATGACAAAAAACCTTGGGCGCTTGCCAAGCTTGAAGGCTCTGAGCAAGAAGTACAAGATGTCTGCTCGGTGGCGATTAACATTTTCCGTCAACTCATGGTATATCTCGCGCCAGTATTGCCTGAGCTGACTGCTAATGCCAAAGCGTTCTTAAATATTGACGACTTAAGCTTTGCTAGCCGTAACCAGTGGTTGCTTGGCCATCAAATCAAAAAATTCAAACCATTAATGCAGCGTATTGAAGAAAAAGACGTCGCGGCCATGGTTGAAGCCTCAAAAGCCTCATTGGCCCCAGCTGAGACCCCAAGCACTAGCCCAACAGCAAAGCCAGCAGCAACCAATACTACTGTTGCTAACAACGATAATGAGCCAACTGATTATATTAGCATTGACGATTTTGCTAAGGTTGAGATGAAAGTTGCCCACGTCTTAGCTTGTAATTATGTTGAAGGCGCTGATAAGCTCCTGCAATTTACCCTAGATGTCGGTGAGGCCCAACCACGTAATGTGTTCAGCGGTATTCGTAAATTTTATGAGCCTGAACAATTAGTCGATAAAAAGGTAATTTGCGTCACCAACCTCGCGCCGCGTAAGATGAAGTTTGGCATATCAGAAGGCATGGTATTATCAGCTGGTGACCCTAAGACAGCACTGGTGGTCATTACTTTACCGGATCAAGCGGTCGTTGGTGATCTACTTGCTTAGTGAGCAATGACCTAGCGAGCAGTGAAGAAGGTGTCCTTAGTGGCATCTTTTTTTATCGTAAAATAAGTGTCCATCAAGACAAATCTATAACCTTTAAAACCCGTAAATAATACAGTTAAAATACTTTAATAAAATATTATAAACGCTAGGTTTTAAGCCGTTTATAACTGCACGCTTTAGATAACCAATACACCATTTATGCCTGAGTATTGCTACTGACAAACCCGCTTTAATTTCTTATTGCCATTAGTTACATTACTGTCATAATACAACCATCATGATCAAGGAATCGATCACCCTAATGTTAGCCCGTTCTTGTAACATCGATTAGGCTAACCTGCATTTTTTAACCTATGAGCCAAACTAATAATGACTATTACCTCCACTCTACGCCTAAGCCTGTGCGGAGCTGCTATTAGTGCCATCAGTGCGCTTGGCCTAATAGGCTGCTCAAATTCTTCTACTGACAATAAGACGGCGGCTGATAATAGTAGCGTCAACGCGGACAAACCAGCCAAGACCTTGGCCATAACCCAGATTGTCGAGCACCCATCGCTAGATGACATGCGCCGTGGCATCATCGATGAGCTGGCAGATAATGGTTATGTCGAAGGTAAAAACCTAACCGTTAACTTTCAGAGTGCCCAAGGTAATACAGCAACAGCTGGTCAAATTGCTAAGCAGTTTGCTGGCGACAACCCTGATGTTATTGTCGCTATCTCCACCCCTTCAGCGCAGTCTATCGTGTCAGCAACCACTACGATACCCATTGTCTATACTGCCGTTTCAGATCCACTGGGTGCCAAGTTGATTACCGCAGATGGTAAGCCGTTTCAGGACAATTTAACCGGACTTTCTAGCCAATTACCTCTAGAGCCCCAACTGGACTTATTACAAAAAATTAAGCCGAGTATTAAGACCATTGGCTATGTCTATAGCCCTGGCGAAGCCAATTCGGTATCTTTACGAGATGACCTGAAAGACGCTTTACCGGCGCGAGGCCTATCATTACTAGATATCCCCGCCAATCGCCCCACAGATATTGGGATGGCAACGCGCAGCTTACAAGGACGTGCCGACATCATTTATACCTCATTTGATAATAACGTGGCATCCGCTTTTGAAGCGATGACCCAAGCGGCTAATGAAATTAAAATGCCGATTATTGCCTCAGATGAATTCAGTGTTCAGCGCGGTGCAACTGCCGCCCTGGGTGTTAATGATTACGACTTTGGTCGTATCACCGGCAAAATGGTTTACCGAATCTTCAATGGCGAAGCAGTTAACACCATCAAGCCTGAAGTCATGAATGAGCTAACTTTATACGTCAGCCCTAAACACGCTAAAGCGCAAGGGGTTAACTTGCCAGCAGATATGCTTAAAAATGCCATCAATGTTGATACCAAAACTCAAAAATAAAGCTCAAAAATAAAGCTCAAAAATAAAACTCAGAAATAAAGCTCAAATAGCAAGGAAGCACATAACTGCCAGCAAATAAATATTAATTATTTATAACTGCTGTGAACACTACCCTGTATTTATTGTACGGACACATTACTATTTTTAGGAGTAACACCTATGTTGTATCGAAATCGTTTTGCCAAAGCTCTATTATGGGGTGGGGTTTGTACCGCTATCCTGACCGGTTGCAATCAGTCAGGGCAAGATACGACTGCTAATGACGCGGCGGCTGGTGATGCGGCAACGGCTATGAAAACTGTTGCCATCACCGCTATTGTTGATCACCCTGCACTCGACGAAGTGCGTAAAGGCGTTATCGATGAGCTGGCTGAGGCCGGCTTTAAAGAAGGTGAAAACCTAACCATTAATTACCAAAGTGCACAAGGTAACACCGCAACAGCGGGTCAGATTGCTAAGCAATTCGTCGCAGACAATCCAGACGTCATCGTTGCTATTGCCACCCCATCTGCGCAATCAGTTGCTGCGTCGACCAGTAGTATTCCTTTAGTATTCTCAGCGGTTACCGACCCAGTCGAAGCCAAGCTGGTTCCGAAACTTGATGGCTCTGGTACTAACGTTACCGGTGCCTCAGATGCGCTTCCTTATGAACCGCAAATCGAATTAATGCGCCAAATTATTCCAGGTCTAAAAGACGTCGGTTATGTTTATAGCCCAGGTGAAGTCAACTCAACCATTATTCTAAAAACGTTAAAAGAAAAACTGGCACCACTCGGTATCAAGGTGCATGAGGCCCCAGCGCAACGTAGTACTGATATTGCTATGGCAGCCCGTAGCCTTGCCGGTAAGGTCGACATGATCTATACCTCAACCGATAATAACGTGGTCTCAGCTTATGAGTCGCTGTACCAAGTGGCTAGAGAAAGCAAGATTCCTCTGATCGCTTCTGATACTAGCTCTGTTGCGCGTGGTGCTGTTGCGGCATTAGGGGTCAATTATTATGATCTTGGTCGCGAAACCGGTAAGATTGTAGTGCGTATCTTAAAAGGTGAAAAGGCAGGCGAGATCGCGGTTTACACCCCCCAGGTTCTTGATTTATATGTCAGCCCAAAAAATGCCGAAGCTGAAGGCATCAGTTTGCCACAAGCGGTTATCGATAAAGCAAAAGAAGTGGTAGAATAGCGTTTTTTATTAGTCACAACGTTAGACAGGTGGTTTTACTAAATATTTAATGATCAGTAGTCATCTGTCTTTCATGCCTTAATATGTTTGTTCAATATATAAACCCAGCGATAAGTCAATTAGCTGGGCTTATTGTTTTAGTTACGCTATAAGCTTCTATTTTGAGCATTTGATAGTGTTGAAAGTTCTTAATGTTTTGAGCCAAAATTTTAAACTCAAATCTTAAGCCAAGGTAGATTATGATAGTTCCCCATCGTGACATGTTTTGGTTTACCCTAACCGCAGATTGTTTAATCTGTTAAATTCACCGCTTGGCTGTTCGGATCATAGGTATTTATGAATGACGCTCATTTACTCTTTGCCCTAGACCCTGAACGCTTGGTTATGACTTACTGATCTCTTATGTCTCTAATTGCATTTTTTGGTGCGCTTGAAAGTGGTCTGATTTATGGCCTCGTAGCACTTGGCGTCCTTATCTCTTTTCGTACTCTAGATTTTCCTGATTTAACAGCAGACGGTAGTTTTCCGTTAGGTGGCGCGGTTGCAGGTATCTCTATTATCGCGGGCATCAACCCTTGGCTGGCTTGCGCTTTTGGTATGCTTGCAGGTTCTGTGGCAGGTATTGTCACCGCCTGGTTACATGTCAAACTCGGTATTTTGCAACTGTTGGCCAGTATTTTAGTGATGGTAGCACTATACTCAGTCAACCTACGCATTATGGGGGCGCCAAACCTGCCCTTATTAGGTGAAACTACTGTATTTAGCTCCCTAGTTAATGATGGTAATGGCTATTGGATGCGCTGTTTGATTATTGGCGTGGTGGTGGTCATCGCGAAGTTATTTTTAGATTGGTTTTATAATACCGAAACCGGACTATCGATGCGGGCAACGGGCTCCAACCTAAAAATGGCCCAAGCCCAAGGTATCAATACCTCATGGATGACCATTGTCGGTATGGCAGTTTCTAACGGACTGATTGCCTTAGCCGGTGCGTTATTTGTACAGACCCAGGGTGGCGCAGATATCTCTATTGGTATTGGTACTATCGTTATTGGTCTGGCAGCAGTTATTATTGGTGAGACCATTATTCCTGCTAAACGTATTTGGCTCATTACCATTGCGGTTATTGTCGGTGCGGTCCTTTATAAGCTATTCATTCAAGTGGCACTATCGAGCGATATCCTGCGTAGCATTGGCTTTGGCCCGCAAGACTTGAACTTGATTACCGCATTATTGGTGGTATTCGCTTTGGTATTACCTAAAGCTAAGAATAGATTTTTAAGCCGTAAATTACGCGCTTAAGATCAACGATCTAAAGCCACGATAAAAGCGACTGTGCTCACCTATAGTTAAAACACCTTAAAAACGCGACAGTACTGCTGGTATAAGCTTTTTGCAGCCTCTGTCTGCGTAGGCACAGCAAGCAAGAAAAACGTATGCCAGCAGTAAGTTAGGTATCGATATTACTTTTCATTGACTATAGCTTGAATAAAGCATCAGGAATAGTAATTAAGAACTAGTGACTAAAAAAATAGTAACTGAGGAACCATAGTTATGATGCAAGCCAAAGATTTGCGGCTGACCTTTAATCCGGGAACGCCGATCGAAAACCCTGCCCTACGCGGTATTAATATGAACATCGCTGATGGCGAATTTGTGACCGTTATTGGTACCAATGGTGCGGGTAAATCAACGTTTTTGAATGCAGTCAGTGGCACAAACTTAGTGGATAGTGGTTCAATCTTACTCAATGGTATCGATGTCACCAAAAAGACTACCCATCAGCGTGCCCATTGGGTAGCGCGGGTATTTCAAGACCCGATGGCAGGCACCTGTGAGGCGCTAACCATTGAAGAAAATATGGCCTTGGCCTATAAACGTGGCGGCAAACGGGGGTTAAGTTATGCCTTGAACTCTAACAATCGTGAGCTATTCCGAGAAAAATTGTCCGTACTCAAGTTAGGCTTAGAGAATCGCTTAACGGATCGCATGGGCTTGTTATCAGGAGGTCAACGTCAAGCAGTCAGTCTACTGATGGCCTCATTACAGCCGTCTAAAATCCTATTACTCGACGAGCATACGGCCGCTCTTGACCCAAAGACCGCGGCTTTTGTATTAAAGTTAACCGATCAGATTGTCACTGACAATAATCTGACCACCATGATGGTCACCCACTCAATGCAACAGGCATTAGCACACGGCACTAGAACCGTGATGTTGCACCAAGGCGAAGTGGTACTCGATGTTGCAGGTGAAAAACGTCAAGGTATGACTGTGCATGATTTGCTGGATATGTTCGAGCAAACTCGTGGCGAAAAAGTCGAAGATGACAGCTTAATTTTAAGCTAGTTATTTAAGTTTGAGTACCATTAAAGTCGCTGATTTCAAATCAAAAAAACCTCAAGTGTATAATCTCCCTTGAGGTTTTTTATGGTCTACTGGAACGATGTTGGTGGTTGGATAACTAATAAATTTGAGATTACACCGATAATAGGATACCCTTGTAGAGTGTTAATGTTACATAGGTTTAACATAGTTGTAGCTTTATTTATCAAATAACAAACTATTTTTAATGATAAATGAGGGGCTGTTTTTAGTATTGTAACTATTACTTCAGGTGTATCACATACCAGTTGCTAGTGACATGTTCACCTAGCAATTTGTCACTAAGAGCCCATTAGTATCAACGAGTACCAGCCGTGACGTGTGCAGAAGCACAACTCTGTGTTAGTACTAATAATACTAGCTGTCCTACTATAGCCTAGGTTATTGACTTAGTGCTTATCTGTACTGATGCTATTAGTTTTGACCTTATAATAGGTATCTACTTGGTATTTATTACTAATAGCTTTGCGGCGTATGTATCGCTCGTGGGCGTAATGGGTACTCCATTATCAGACGCTAATAGTAACTAGTCGACCCTATATTATCACTGCCTGTAGCAATACTTGGTCGCCAGCGACTCAGATAGTATGGCACGACTTAATGTGGCTAATTAACAATTGTGACGACTCCTATACTGGCTTAGTGGTTTTTATTATAGTCCCAACAGTTTTTATAGAATCCAACAAAATTTTATTTATTTAAAACAATTGCGAGGTGTGAATTTGAAAGCTGAGTCATTGTTCCAATTTTCAGCGCTGACTATTATTGCTTTATTGGTCGCGTTTTATGGCGGTACTTACTTACTGTCTTTATTAATTAAAAAAGATAAGGAAACCACCTCCGGTTTTATGGTGGCAGGCCATGGTGTCGGCTTTGGCATGGGCGCGGCGAGTATGACCGCGACCTGGATTTGGGCAGCATCATTCTACGCAGCTGCTACTTCCGGCTATAAATATGGCGTTTCGGGGCCGATACATTATGGCTTTTGGGGGGCATTGATGATTTTATTCATCTATCCCTTTGGCATGCGTTTTCGTGAACTGGCACCCAATGGACACACTTTAGGTGAGCTTATTCATGCCCGTCATGGTTCATCAAGCCAATTAATTTTAGCCATATCTAACATTATGGGCAGCTTAATTAGCTTGATGGTCAACTTTACCGCAGCGGGTGCCTTGGTATCGGTGTTATCACCATTATCATTTCAGACCGGGGTCATTATTGCGGGTGTCGGGGTGCTTAGCTATACCTTAACCTCTGGATTTCGTGCCTCAGTGTTTACCGACTTTGCTCAATTGGTCGCCTTGATGGCAATTGGTATCATTATTATTCCAGCAGTGCTATTTTCTATGGGTGGCCCTGCAGTCATGGTTAGCGGTCTGTCGAATCTAACTTTTGAGCAGCAAAATTTCTTTTCATCTGAAGCCTTTTTTCAGCAAGGTGCGCCGTTCTTTGTCGCCGTGTTGGCTTATGCTATTGGTAACCAAACCATCACTCAGCGCTTATTTGCGATTGATAAAACTAAAATTAAAGCCACCTTTGTTACCGCCACTGTCGGCTATGCCGGTATCGTTATCGGCCTAGGAATGATAGGTCTGATGGCGGTGACTATTGGTGTCGAGCCACTCGATGGTAATATGAATAACCTGATCCCACAGATGGTCAGTACATATCTACATCCAGTATTTATCGCACTATTCTTTATTTTGGTTATTGGTTCACTGTCATCAACTGCTGACTCAGATTTATCGGCTCTTTCAACCATTATGATGGCCGATGTCTATGGCAAAAATATTGCCAAAGAAGGTAAGGTAAAGCCAAAAACTATGATGCTAGTCGGTCGTGGCACTATGATTGTCGCCACTGCTGCCGGTCTTATTTTTGCCAGCTTCAAGCTTGATATTCTAGTGATGCTGGTATTTGTTGGTGCATTATGGGGATCCATCGTCTTTCCAGTAATAGCCAGTGTGTACTGGAATCGAGTGACCAATACCGCCTTTACCGCAGCAGTAATCGTAGGGCTGTTATTCTTTTGTATCGCTCGCTTTGAGCTGATCCCAATCGTCGGTATAACGGCGCTATTCTTTGAGGTTATGGCCAGTGTTGGCGGCGCAGTGGTCATAGGACTCATGGTCTTTGGCTTCTTAGGTCGTAAAATAGGACTGTTAGCGACTGTCATTGCGCTGCTGTTCATGTTGATATTCGCCACCGGGTTCTTACGTCAATATATGGTGCTGATCGCCTCGTTGACCGCTTATGGCGTCAGTACTATCGTTTGTGTGATTGTTAGTCTGATGGGTAATGAACGCTTTGACTTTGACTTAATCCAACAGCGCGTTGGTAGTTACGATAAAAAGTCTAAGGTTGATGCGCAGCCGGCACCAGATGCTTAACGCTCTGGTAACAATTAACGAATGGGTAACTATTATTAGGAGTTAATATGGATAATGTTTATGTCTACGGATTTTATATTTTAATCTGGCCGGCGATTACGCTTGGGGTGCTGATACTGATTTGCACCGCGACCTATCGCGATATTAAAAAAGCTCAGCGTAATAATACAGACATCGTTTAGCGTTTTGTTTCCTTCAAAGCGTATCTGATAGCTATTATGAGCAACATTACTGACATCACTGATATCACTGAGCAAAAGCTTGGTGATGATTTCTTAAGTAATGGCACCAACATAAGCTGTTTATTAGAGTAGTAAAATAACCATTGTTAAGCCAATCAAGTATCAATAAGGCATAAATGTAGTGACGATGCTAAATAAAGTAGCTTTAAAGTAGTTTCGGTGAAGAAATGACTTGTAATTTTTAATATTTTTGCTAATATAGGCATCCTTGATTGGCTGGGTGGCAGAGTGGTCATGCAGCGGACTGCAACTCCGTTAACGCCGGTTCGATTCCGACCCCAGCCTCCAATTTTTTATTAACGTTACGTTAATTTTGGCTTGCTTTATCAGCATAATTGCTTATAATAGCGACCACTATCTAACAAGTAGTTTGCTTACCAATTAGCATGTGCTTAGTAGATAATACAAGTTTTGCCCGGGTGGTGAAATTGGTAGACACAAGGGATTTAAAATCCCTCGCTAGCAATAGCGTGCCGGTTCAAGTCCGGCTCCGGGTACCATATAGTAGTACAGAAAATACCGTTGACTAGTTATAGTTGGCGGTATTTTTTTGCGTGTATTTTGTGATGGCTTGAAAAAGCTACCCCAATTCTTACCCTTAGTGAAAATAGTGGTAATGCTCTTTGTTCTTAATGGCGACTCAAAGCCAGTGAAACGGACATATTTGGACTTATTAGCTCTTTTATAAAGCTACCAAACCAAAAAACCCACACAATCTTTATTATTGAGTGGGTTTATTTATTAGTAATCTATCGAAAAAACTTTAAATCACTAGCTATCTACTGGTAAAGTTTATCGTCCCAACACCCTCAGGCCCTTTAATAGTTAGCCTGCTATCCAAGATGTCGCCTTTTGCATTAATTTTGTAGCACTCTACTGATGCACCATTAGGATCAAAAGCTAACAAGGTGTTTTCTGAGCTATTAATACAGAACCATGCCGTGTTATTAGTATCTCGCGTCAAAGACCAGTCTTGGCTATACATGCCTATCTTCTTACGTTTGCTGCTGTCACTATATACGGTCTCAGTTATCAACGGACTAGAATCGCCGACCTTAGCCAGTTTGGGGATAGTGGTCGTTTGAGTCGATAGCGAATACTCACCTGAACTATCAGTAAAACCCTGGAATACTAATGGCTTTAGAGTAAAATAATTGATAACCACTGATTGATTAATGACTTGATTGTTTGACTTGGTGATCGTGTTTATTTCGGTACCTTGTACCTGTTTATTATTGAACACCATGCTGCCTTTAGGCGTGACTTTAATGTCTGCTAATACATTTTGGTTGCCTACTACCGCCATTAACTTTTGGCTACGTTCTTTGACATAAATATTAAGCATTGCGGTCTCAACGGGATACTGAGTGACAACGTTATTCTGGTTTACGTTACCCGTCATTGTTCCACTATTTATACCACCAGCACAAGCGCCTAAGCTCAGTCCGAGCGCAATACACAATCCTAATTTTTTCATTATCGATCTCTTTATTTTAATTGGTTTATATAAATATTTACTATAGCTGAATCTCATACCAATGACATCTGCCAGTTACCTTCGACCCTGCTGTTATTACATCACTATAACAACTAACGATTTACAGAGCTTTGAAGGACAAAGAATACCTACCAGTCAAATCAATCAAGTAAAAGGTACCTTTATAGGATAAGCTGGAATATAGAATAGACCTCTTGCGAAAGTACCAATCCATTGAGCTGTATTAACGAAGCTTCAACGCTTAGCGATGACTTATGCAAGAGGTCTAATAAGCTAGCGTCAAACCATACCGTAGACTATCCTACAAACCAGATAAGCCCTTTAAACGCTTCAAATAGCAGGCTGCTATCAGGATTCAACGAGACATTAACAACTTGATGAACCTCAATGAGAAAAATAGGTAGTTAACAACAAAGACAATTAAATTTCAGGAGTGTATATGTCTGCAAGCAAAGAAGAGATTGTTGCCTTTATGGCATTAGAGTTTCCACAAGCTAAATTCATGGTCGAGGCAGTAGGTGATAATGGTGCGATCTTATCGCATGGTATTGGTATAGAAGAGCTGCGTCCTGGTGGCACGGTTTCCGGCCCCCTATTAATGAGCATTGCTGATGTAGCAATCTATGTCGCGATACTTGGTAAAATTGGTATTGTACCGTTAACCGTGACGACAAGCCTTACCATCAATTTTTTGCGTAAACCATCAGCGGAAGCACGTATTATTGCTGACTGCACCCTAATAAAGGCAGGACGTACGCTAATGGTAGGCGAGGTTTCTTTGTACTCAGAAGGCTCTAGCGACTTGGTCGCACATGTTGTTGGCACCTATTCCGTACCGCCCAAGCGTGACTAAACGACTTGATAAAAAGCTTTGTTTTTTGAACATTACTTTTGCTGCTAGGTCCATCAAAATAAGTTATAAAAAGTATAAAGCTTAATATCATAGTCGATTCAATTTAAGCAAGATACAGTGCGACTGGAATGAACTTTTGCGGCCTCTGTCACGCTTGCGGACAGTACGCAAGAAAGGTTTATACCAGTGGCGCACCTACTAATATCCCAACAACTATGGTCATACTGTAGCGAATATTTGATTGGCATTGAATAATGAACTATACACGCCACTTCTGGAAGTTCTTGAAGGGGCCAATTTATGAAAGAGAAGCTAAACGACGTAGTCACAGTTGTGTCAAAACTTAGTGGCTCTGACAAACCACTCTACTAATTCACGGGCAGGAGCCTCATTCAAACACTGGGGACAATTAAGATAGGTCATTACACAATCATTTAAATCAGTCAGCATATGTAGTAATAGTCCTAAACCAATTATTTTATAGGGCTTCGGCAAAAATAACATAACCGTATAGACTGCCATTGCATAATAAGTATGGAGCGGATGAAAGTTGATGCTACAGCGATTGGGTGAGAAGATAGGCGTGGCTAACAAATGGTCTAAATCTACCAACATGGTTGCTAATAGGATCAAATAGACTCGTTTATAGTCGTCAGGAAAGAACATATAGGCGATAATCAGCGGCATGCCAAAATGTAGAAAATAATGGATAATAGTTTGAATCATCGTCTTATCCAATTTCAGATAGTTTGTAGTGGTATAACAATGCTAGATAAAGCATAAGAGATTTTTCGTCTATTCGAATGCATGGAAACAATAAGCCCTAAGCTGTACTCAGCATTTCTAGAGGCTTTCTCTTGCAGGCTTTCTATTGCAGGCTTTCTATTGTAACCAACCCTCTTTAGAAACAATAGCAGGTGGCAGATCCGTTTCTCCCAGTGCTTCCAATAAATTGATTTCGATAGTGCGTGACAAAGCGGTAAGTGGCAGATGGTTAGCGGCCAAGCCAAAAGGCTCTTCTAGCTCTTCACTGAGCGCGTCTAGACCAAAAAAAGTATAGGCGATCACAGCACAAATTAAAGGAGTCGCCCAGCCTAAAGAAGACACCAAGCCAAAAGGCAACATAAAGCAATATAGATAAGTAGTACGGTGTACCAATAGCGTATAAGCAAACGGCAATGGCGTATTCTGAATGCGTTCGCAGGCAGCCAAAACTACAGTCATAGAAGTCAGACGTTCGTCCATATTTTGTACCATAAGCTCCGAAAATAGACGCTGACGCCGACTATAGCCAAGCGTTTTGCCCATCAGCCGCATTAAATATTCAGGCAAATTTTGCGCCTGACGCATGCTGAGGTGGTGTTCTGACTCTACAAAGCGATCGACGTCCTGCCAAGGCGAGGTGTCACGAAGTCGATGGCGCAAGGCATGGGTAAAGGCGATGGCAAGGTGAATGATACACCGCTGAGTGTGCCGTCCATTCTCGGTCTCCTCATCCATAAACGAGAGTACTTGCCGAGTCAGGCTGCGGGCATCAAATACCAGCTGGCCCCATAAGCCTCGAGCCTCCCACCAGCGTTGATAGCTCGCATTATTACGAAAGCCAAGAAACAGCGATAGAGTAATCCCAAGTAAAGTGAAGGGAGCGGTACTATAGGAGGAGAAAAAACTGGGAAACCAATGCTGAATGCTGGTTATCACAGCACTCAGCAAAGTGATCAGCAAAATTTGGAGATAAATCTTCGGGAGGATAGAGCCACGGAGGGTAAAAAATAGCTTAAGGGCATTGGGTTTGTGCCGGACAATCATGTCAGATTCCTAATGATTAGGTCCGTACGTGGGTCGTTGAATCTACAGTATGATTCCAATATAGGGTCGAAAGCTGTAAATTCAGCTCTACCACGAGTTTGTCGCAGACGATTAATTCAAGCACAGTAGTATAATGGGTTTCAGTTTTCAGGTTTCATATAATTGTAAACCTATTGCCCACTGAGCATGTCTTAACATCGCTACCAGGTACATATACATTGAGACTTTCAAATCATTAAATTCTATACTTAAGAGCACTCTAGACCCATTATTGAAAGCCCTTTTATAGTCTATACGCCCCCTGCCCCTTTACTTGATGCCTCGCTATTTTCTACCAAAATCGCAGCGGCACTTTTTTTGAGTGTCGCCCACTGCTCATCGCAGACATAGATCCCTTCTTTCCATGCACGTTGATGGGTTGCAAACAGCTCATCTGTTGATACTTTACGATCAAAATGTTGAATGTCTTTTTCGATATCAAAGTTAGCGGTCGACAGCTCAATAACCATATCATTAGTACTATAGTTGTTCTGTACCTCATTAAAAAAGTACAGATCAGGATAAACAAATCTTTTATCTAAAGTAAATATTGTATGCTTGGGTGCGCTGCCATTATCCCATTTGGCCAGACAAGCAATACCTTTTGCAGCGAGATTTACCAACTCACTGTAGGCCAACCAGCGATTGTGACAGTTGTGCAAATAGATTTTAAAATGATCGCGCTTGCCCATTTTTTCAAGGGCATAGTCCATCACTACCGGTAGATGACAGACCAGACTGCTGCCATGTAGATCTAAGCGGACTTCACTCTCGCCTTGTGAGACTATATCAATAGCGACATCGCGTTCAGATAGGATAAAAGGACTGGCATTATTAAAGTGTAAGATACCATTGAGGCCCGCCATCTGTAGCTCTGCCACCATAGAAGCAATCAAATCAGCCTCACCTACTTCACGCTGCATGCCCAAAAAGGCTTTATTCACTGTCGTTACAATTTCATTATGCGATACGATCATGTCTTACTCCTCTCTATAACACTTATGAAGGTGATGGTGTCAGCCCATCCAGTATCTATAGCTTATTTATTTTTGGTAAAAGAGGAAATAGCCACTCATCACTGTGTACTTCCTTGAATAAAGGCGCCCCTTGGAATAGCGTGACTCGTACCCAGCGATCCGATCTAGGATCAAACTTAGTCGCACCAAACATAGACAATTTACAGCGTAATAAATGCATCGGTAATGCGGTCTTTTGCAACACGTTAATCTGGATATCACCCATTTTTTTATGGCCCATGGTCCAGACACGCCGAGCAATTGAACGATACTTTGGCTGGCTTAATATAAATTCAGAAAGAAGTTGCTGCGAATCGGCTTGTTGTAATGCTAAGTACAAATTATTCGCTTGTCTGCCAATATCCAATAGAAACTCTTTGTCATCGCCATGTTCTTGTCCACGCACGCCCATTCTTGGCTCCTCTTTATCCTCAGAGCGATACCAAAACCAATAGACATTATCTACTGCGGCAAAATCAATGCTGATTGCCCACTGATAACGCGCTTCTAATACTGCGATAAGGTCTTGAACAACCTTACCACTGGGTAGCGACATACTCTCGTCAGCATTGGCTTGCCCAGAAAATGGATCAACGCGCTCAGGATAAAGCTCCATCAGGCAAGAGATCATGACCTCTTGGCTCTCAAAACTCAGATGATCGTTACGCTGTAAAAAATCCGCCCAAGTGATGCAGGCTTCAAGTTTAGTTGTGAGATTGTTCTGTAATGCCGTTAACTCATTAACCACCCTACTATTCAGTACGATTTGTGGCTCGTTAATAGTCACTACTTCAGAGAAGTGCTGAATCGCACGGCTCATTAAGTTTGTAAATATTGCTACTTTTTTAGGTTCAATATCACAAACCAATACCGCTTGTAGCCCACTTTCACGAGCGCTTAGCCATTGATCAACAACACAAGGATGATTAATTAAATAAGGCGCCATACCAAGGCCAGTGGCATTACCAATACCTAAATAGCGCTTAATTTCTGGATGTAAGCTGACTGCCTTGCTGCCACCCTTTTGCTCAGCCAAATAATCAACCCAATCAAGGCTGAATTCTCGCAGCAAATAAACCGCACACATCTGCGCGCGAAAAGACTGGTTAAAATCTTCGCTATGATTTAAAGGCTTAAAGTCAAAAATACCAAATTTACCGTTGCCATAGACCGCAGTGGTACGCAGGATATAACCCACTTGTGCCAACACATCAAGGTCAGGCTGCTGTCCATCGGCAAGCAAGCTGACAATATGATCAAAAACCCGGACACTTTTATTGGCACGCGCGAGCACCATGACCATATTAGAGTTGCGGCCCGCTTCTTGTAGCGGCACATTGGCTTTTAGATTGGCCAGCAGCTCCTCGCCTATTTCGCCATAGACTAGAGCAAAAGTAACGTCCCACTTTTGCGCAATCACGCGATCATTACGCTCCTCATCAGCGATCTGATTGCAGAACACCACCAAGTGATAAACGTGTTCAGGGGTCTGCAAGCGGTAGATAACTTGCCCATAACCATCTTTATCTAAATCCCAAAGATGTTTGCTTAACGTCCAGTTCTCTTTGTCGATTTTACGCAGTAACGTACGCACAAAGCTGATACGGGTTTGATGCATTGCACCCAATCGCTCAGAATGCATCACCACATCCGGAGTGCGAGAATCAGGGGTACGTAAGCTGACTGCGTCTAGCTTGTTATTGACTGGATTATTATTGATTAATGGGCTGTGTTGCATGTTAATTACCACCTTAAATAATGGGTTAAGCCAACAACTTGTTTGATGCCTGTAGCTAATAACGTTAATCGGCAAATAAATTATTGGCTATATTAATAACTCGCTTAGTCGATCTTTTTGGTAACGGTTTCTTTGGTACGCTTTTCCTCAGCGATGCGATGATTAGTCTCGACCCGGTTAGGACGATAAAGATCTTGGTCGTAAGCCATTTGCTGGGCAATTTTTGGGCCATTCCACAACGATGGAAGCAGAATAAAAGACACCGGCACAGCGGTAATGACGATAAAGGATTGCAAAGCAATCACGCCACCTGCACCAAGCGAGATTAGAACGATAGCCGTTACCCCCATCATGATGCCCCAAAAAGTGCGAATCATAGCGTTGGGCTCGTGCTCACCACTGATAACCACACTGATGGTATAAGTCATTGAATCACCGGTAGTCACAATAAAGACCATGGTCAAAATGATAAACAGTAAGGAAGTAATCAAAGGAAACGGCAGCTGCTGTGTGATTGCTAACAACGCACCAGGAAGGTTAAAGCCTTCAAAAGCCGTACTGACACTACCCGGATTGGCAATCTCAAATGCTAGGCCTGAACCACCAACCACCGTGAACCAAAAGCAAGTGACTAGTGGGGCAATAATACAGACCGTTGTAATCAGCTGACGAATGGTACGACCACGGGAGATACGAGCAATAAAGATCGCCATCATCGGGCCATAACCCAAGAACCAACCCCAAAAGAATACCGTCCAACCACCAAGCCAACCTTCATCACCGCGATAAGTTGCCATCGGGATAAAGTTATGGATCATAGTGCCAACACCTTGAATATAGCCATTGACAATAAAGTTGGTGGGCCCAAATATTAGAATAAATAACATCAATGCTACTGCTAGGATGACGTTAAAGCGACTGAGTATTTGCATACCACGCGCAAGCCCACTAATCGCCGAGAGGGTATAAAGGGCAATAGCAAATATGATAATGATAAGTTGAGTGGTAAACGTATCAGGAATACCAAATAAGGTGTTGAGGGCATAGCTGGTTTGTAGACCCAAAAAGCCAATGGGACCGATAGTACCGGCAGCCACCGCGACGATACAGCAAGCATCAATAATTGCGCCGGTATGACCGGTAAGCACCCGTTCACCAAACATGGGGTACAGAAGCGTGCGAGGTTTGAGCGGCAAGCCTTTGTCATAATGTAAGTGCATAACCACAATGGCGGTCAAGCTACCGACGATCGACCAGGCTAAAAATCCCCAATGCATAAATGATTGTGATAGCGCATTGAACGCTCTTTGTTGTAGATCAGCTGATTCACCATATAAAGGCGGTGCTGAAACGAAATGCGCAATGGGTTCAGCGGCTGCCCAAAAGACGCCGCCACCAGCCAGTAGCGTACAAAATAAAATCGCCATCCATTTGAAGTTGTCCATTTCAGGCTTGGGTAGATTACCTAAAATAACCCGCCCAGTGCGGCCAGCCCCGACTGCTAAAGCAATTATAAAAGTCGCTAATAGTAAGATTTGCCAAAAAGGGCCAAAGATTTTGGCTGACCAAACAAAGCCTGCATTGACTACTTGGGCTAGCTGTTCTTCTGCAAAGATCGCCATAAGAACAAAGGCGATAATAAACCCGCCGCTGTACCAAAATGCAGGGTTTTTGAGTCCTAAAGTATCAGATGTGTCTTCTACAGGATTCAAAGCGCCGCCTGCTTTACCAGCATTATGCGAGCGTCCTTGCTCATTGTCTCGGTTAAATCCCTTTAAATCGGCCATGGTGTGGCTCCATATGATAGCGTTACATTATTTAAATTAGGGGTGCATCTAAACAGCTTTTCCTTGCCTTACTTTGCCTGACCACACGTTAATTTTCGATGATCTAAATGACCTTTTAAATGACCTTTAACCTTATACAATAATGAATACTGCCTATGCTTGTAGCATAAAGGTTTTTAAGCGACGGGTTTTATACCACTCTCAAGAAAATTGAACCAGTTCTGACCAATAATTTTTCCAGCATCCTGGTCATTGAAACCATGATTTAGCAGTCCGTTATAGATATTCTCCATGCCGTCCTTGCCAGCGAACCAGGGTAGCGTATCCGGCCAGCCTGAATTATTGGCATTGCCTTCGCCATAGTCCATCGCTTTTGACCAACGACCATTACGCATCCACTCAAGTACTGCTTGTGGTTGATTGAGGCACAAGTCACTACCAATCGCTAAATGCTCAGCCCCATACTTATCCGCACAATCAGCAATCATCCTACAGAAATCTGCAAGCGTGCAAGCGCTACCATTGGGCAAATGGAACGGGTATAGACTGAAACCTAATAGCCCACCTGCCTTGGTTAAAGCGCTGATAACGGCATCAGACTTATTACGCAATGCTTCATGCGCAGTAGTCGGATTGGCATGACTGATACATATAGGTCGCGTGGACATCTCGATTGCCTCAAGCGTTGAGAACTCAGCGCTGTGCGACATATCAATAATCATACCGACCCGATTCATCTCTGCGATCGCCTGCTGACCAAAACGAGTAACACCGGAATCATTCTGCTCATAGCAACCGGTTGCTAGTAAGCTTTGATTGTTATAAGTCAGTTGCATAACGAGCAAACCTAAGCGGCGCATCACACTAATAAGGCCAATCTCATCATCAATCGGTGAACAGTTCTGCCCGCCAAAAAAGATACCCACTTTGCCCTGTTGCTTTGCCGTTTCAATATCAGACACTGAATAAACAGGCAGAATGAGGTCTGAATTTTGCTCAAAGCGCGCATGCCATTCAGCGAAGCGGGTCAAAGTCTGCCGTGAATCTTCGTGATAGACCAAGGTGGCATGTACCGCGTGAATACCGCTGGCTTGCAGCATTTTGAAATAGTCACGATCCCAATGGCTATACTGTAATCCATCAATGACGATATGGTCTTGGTACATTCTCAAATTCCTTTTATGTTTCTTATAGATATATTCGGCTAACTTCGAAACCAAGACAGTGTGGCTAGGACAAACTTTACCAACCACACTTCACTATTAGCATGTTTTTCTAACTGACTCTTAGTACGCTTTTTGATAAGCCGTTTTGACAATGGTATAAAACTCTTTAGCGTATTGACCTTGCTCACGTGGGCCAAAGCTTGACTCTTTACGGCCACCAAATGGCACATGATAATCGGTACCGGCAGTAGATAAGTTGACCATGACGCAGCCTGCTTGTACTTGCTCTTTAAACATCGCACTGCTACGCAAGCTTTGCGTAATGATGCCACCCGTCAAACCAAAGCGGGTGTCATTAGTCATAGCAATGGCTTCTTCTAAACTCTTCACGCGCATCACACAAGCCAGTGGGGCAAACACTTCTTCTTGGTTGATATCCCAGCTATTATCAGTCTCAGTAAATAAGGTTGGCGACATATAATAACCCTCATGCGGCATCTCTAAACGCTCGCCGCCAAAGGCTAAGTTCGCACCGGCTTGCTTGGCTTTTTCGATCCAGTCCATGTTGGATGCGAGCTGCTTATCATCAACCACTGGTCCCATAAAAATACCCTCATCAAGCGCGTGACCCACTTTTAAGGTTTTCATTTTTGCCACTACCCCCTCAACGAAAGCATCATGAATACCATCCATGACAATTAAGCGTGAAGAGGCGGTACATTTCTGTCCTGAACCCCCAAAAGCACCCGCAACTGCCGAATCGATGGCCAGTTGTAAGTCGGCATCATCAGCGATAACCAAGGCATTTTTACTTCCCATCTCTAACTGACAACGCACAAAGTTAGGGGCGGTTGCCGCAGCAACTTTACGGCCAGTTGGTACAGAGCCGGTAAAACTGACCGCATCGATGTCTTTTGAGTTAATCAAAGCATCGCCAACCGTTGAGCCACTACCTAGTAGCAGGTTAAAAGTCCCTTCAGGCATGCCTTGACGGTGAATGATTTCAGCGATGGCCACGGCACTGGCTGGGGTTAAGTTAGCAGGCTTCCAAATGACGCTATTACCAAAGGCTAAGGCTGGGGCAATTTTCCATACCGCGGTGGCAGTTGGGAAGTTCCAAGGGGAGATAATAGCGACCACACCGACGGCCTCACGGGTGACTTCTACTTTGATCCCAGGACGTACTGAATCAGCAATATCGCCCATTTGACGTAATACTTCTGCGGCAAAATAATGAAAGAACTGTCCAGCACGATAAATCTCACCACGACCCTCGCCAAAAGGCTTGCCTTCTTCACGTGATAACAAGGTACCTAATTCATCACAACGGGCAATCATCTCATCGCCAATCGCTTGCAAAATTGACTGCTTTTTTTCCATAGGGGTTTTTTCCCATTTTGGCTGCGCTAGGCGAGCAGCAGCAATAGCATCTTCAACTTGTTGATTGCTTGCTTGGGAATAATTACCGATAGTTTCGCTAGTATCTGACGGGTTAATGTTAGCAATAGTATCGCTACCTGCTTGCCATTCACCATTAATATAAATTGATTTTTGTGGATCTTGCTTATGTGCTTGGGTTGATAATGCTTGGGCTGACATAGTCGTGTCCTCAGTTAATTTCTTACAAGTAAAAAGTTGAATGATAAATAAAATCTGTAAATTACTAAAACGTAAAAGGTGACCTGCTATTAAATTTTATGGTACTGCCGCATAAACCACTAGCTCTACCAGCATCTCTTCTCGCGCTAACCCTGATATAACTAGGGCAGCTCGATTTGGATAGGGCGCAGTAAAGTATTCAGCGTAGACTTGATTGACCGTTTTTAGATACTCGCGATCTGTAACATAGATTAATACCTGTAATACCGAGTCCATACTGGTATTGGCACATTCTAGCGTGTGCTTCAGGTTATTTAGCGTTTGACGCGCTTGGGCTTCGATACCACCAGCGACTACCTCTCCATTGTCATCAATAGGAATTTGCGCAGTATATAACGTGCCATTGCTAGTTATTGCCCATTCAAGGGGCGATTTAGATGCATAAAGTGACGTTTTAACCGCTTGTTTGGTTGATTGGGTAGTCATGGATTCATTTCCTTTGAATGAGGTTTTTATAAATTATTTCTTAGCGTTCATCTGGTATGACATTTATGCTACGCCCTTGTTAGTGATTAATCTAACCAATTAAATATTAAATATGATAGATTTAATCTATCACTAAGATTATAGTATTTCTGATCATATTAATAAGCACACAGGCGCTAACCACTATGAAACTACAGCAGTTACGACATTTTTTATTCGTGGTAGAAGAAGGCGGATTTCGGGCGGCAGCCAATCGTGCCAATCGCTCACAAGCAGCGATATCGGCATCAATCAGAGAGCTTGAGAAAACACTGGATCAGCGTTTGTTTGAGGTCGGCAACAAAGCGACACTGACACCTTTTGGAGAAAGCTGTGTCCCCAAGATTCAGCAGTTTCTGAGTGTTTATCAAGCGTTAGCAGATGATTTGCAAGCCATAGCATCAGGGGATAAAGGCAAAATAAGAATTGCTAGTGTGCCATCGCTGGTCACCAAGCTACTGCCTAGCGTATTGGTCGCCTACTCAAAGAAATATCCCGATATCGAGATTGTGTTGATAGATGATAATTCTATTGGTGTGGCAAATCGATTACTAACGGGTGAAGTGGATTTAGCACTGGGTAACTGTACCAGTATTAATCAAACAGATATTGATTTTACCTTGCTCATATCAGATCCAATTGGTGTGGTCTGTCTTAAAAGCAATGAGCTGAACAGTAAATTAAGTCAGTCGCAAGGGCTAAAATGGCAACAACTCATGACCCAACCATTTATCTACAATGGCACCTGTAAGCTGCTCGAAAACACCCCTGCAGAAGCACTTAACCGCAAAGCTCGTTACACTATAGAAAATATCACCTCCTTATTTGCATTATTAAGAAACGATCTGGGTATCACGACCTTGCCGAGACTCGCCTTCCCATCTAATGAGCCTGAGTTGATCTGGATAAGCTTAATCGACCCTTCTTTAAATAGACAAATTGGTATTTTCAAATTGGCTAATAAATCCATTTCCCCAGCGGCTCAAGCTTTTTATGAGCTATGTATTGAGTATGTTCAGGAGAACTACTTGTTGTGATGTCCTACCAAGTACTATTACTTTTAATCCAATATAAAACTAAACTGTCTGCCACAAGCCTTCAACATTAATGCTATCTGCTTTGATAGTTGGATAATCAGAAAAAGTCAAACGATAGCCACCGATAGTGTTAGAGCTGATCTGACAACGTGCTCCTAACGGAAAGCTTTGCTTTTTACTGATATGACCAAAGCTCATGCCATTATAAATAGGCAATCCAGTTAGCTTATGAAGCTGTCGAATAACGGTTGCCACATCATAACGAGCATCATAGCTGTCTTCACCTGCTCCCGATAATGCGCCAAATACGATGGCTTGTTGACGCTTGAACACGCCAGCCAAATACAGGTCATATAGCATGCGCTCAATTCGATATGGCTGCTCACCGACATCTTCTAAGAACACAATACCACCATCAATACGCGGTAGATAATCACTGCCCGTCAGTGCCGATACCACGCTGAGGTTACCACCCCAAATAGTACCTGTTAAGGTCTGACTCATTATATAAGAGTCATCACTCGCAAGAATGGTGGATAACTGCTGACTGGTCAATGCCGCACTCTGAACATCAATAGTTAAATTAGGGTTGCTCAATGCTTCGGCAAACTGCCGACAACTGACCTTATCAGGGTTACTCTTGCCAAACTCACTATAGAGCATCGGGGCGGCAAGCGAACTCATGCCCCCTTGCGCCAATAGCGCACACTGGATAGCGGTAACATCGCTGAAGCCTGCCAATATGGTACCGCGCTCTTGCATGATGCGCCCTAATGTTTGCCAATCTATCATGGGCAATAAACGTACCGCACCATAACCACCACGCACGCCAAGCAGCAGTTTGGGCGCAGCTATAGCACCCGTCGCAATATTTTGTAGATCGCTAGCCCGCTGCGAGTCCGTCCCAGCAAAGCGCAAGTATTGCCGACTAACGATAGCCGAGTTAGCTACCTTAAACCCCGCGCATGCCATACGCGCTAGTGCCAACTGGTTACGTGCATCATTGTTACCCACGTTGGAGCTGGCAAATAGGCGAGTCTCAATATTAGGTACTATACAATGTGCGCGCGGCACTAGCACCTGTGGTGACGGTTTGTCCTCAACCGTTACTCTTGGTAGGTCATCTTTGGTCAGCTGCGCGCTACTATCTTCATTAATGCCTGTAGCTGCTAGCGACTGCGAGATACCTTGAGTTGCCAGCAAACCTGCCCCTGCACCTATGCCTACTTGGCGTAAGAACTGTCGGCGACTAAGCTCAGACTTTACCGCTGAGTCTATTGATAGTTGCTCTAAAGCTTGTTTGGTCGGGGGCATAGTCTACTGCTATAGTCAATGAAGAGTAATATCAATACATAACCTACTGCTGGCATACGTTTTTCTTGCTTGCTGTGCCTAGGCAGACAGAGGCTGCAAAAAGCTTATACCAGCAGTACCGTCGCGTTTTTAAGGTGTTTTAACTATACCTTTTGTCTTTAATAGCATTCTCTTAAGAATTTATTTTTTAAGAGCTTTTGTTTAAGAGCTTATTTTTTAAGAGCTTTTGTTTAAGAGCTTAGTTTTTACTATTTTATATTTGGGACTTAGCTGCTAACCGTTTTTTTCAACACTGTATTTTAATGCTTTGTTTTAATGCTTTGTTTTAATGCTTTGTTTTAATGCTTTGTTTTAATGCTTTGTTTTAATGCTTTGTTTTAATGCTTTGTTTTAATATCCTGCTAATTGAAACACGACACTTTAACTGACTTACTAATAAAAATAATGGCGCAGCCCTGATTTATGGTTGGCTTTTTGCTATTATTAAAATTAGGGACTGAGAGTTAATCATAAACAGTTACTGCTACCCACGCACAACAAATCACTCAACCACCGCACATGGCGCGCGCTGACACTGTTGTTATGGTATGAGATAATTAATATTACACTAGGAGAATGATAATGGCTGGTAATAAAAAAACCGATGAAATGCTGGATGCTGATCTTGAGTACATTATTAACAAAGAAGAGACGCTCAAAGAAAAGCTCAAAGACAGCAGTTATCTTGAGCGCTCTGGTAAAGACCTAATGTTATTTATGAGCTTGGTGAAAGATTATTACCAAGGTAACTATCGTGATGTACCCTACAAGACTATCTCAGCAGTGGTCGTTGGCTTATTATATGTACTCAACCCTATCGATGTCATCCCAGATTTTATTCCGATTATCGGCCATATTGATGATGCGTTAGTCTTGACCTTTTGCTTGAAATTGATCAAAAAGGATCTAGAAAAGTATCAGACCTGGAAAAAGAATCAGCCTTCTGGCAAGACGTCTACTGATTTAAAGAAAAAATCCTAACCACCTTGATTAACTGTTGCTAAGAATCAGGGACATCGTAACGTATTTTTTCTGGATTCAGGCTGAATGAATAAACAAAGGTGGCGACTATACTATTAATAATAATAAAGGGTAGATCAAGGGTGACATGGCCGAGTGCATAGCGCCCAATCATCCACGAAACAATCAGCATAATAATAAAGAAACCACCCATATAACCTAAAATCGTGGGATGCTTCAAACTATACGGCTGCTCTGGCGCAGGTTGCTTTTCTAGCACATAGGTGCGTATTGCCCAACCCGCTGCATAAGAGAACCCACCTAACACGACATAACTAAAAAAATTCATATTCACTGACCATATATTTGCTAGATGACTGCTGTCATATCATGCTACGTTGCGAATTATAGGCTACTGGTAGCACAAACTAAAAATTATTGACGGTACATTACTGCTAGACACTGTCATTCACATTATCTATCACCATGTTGGCATGTGGGTTGGCTAAAATATCAGTATTAATATCATCGCAATCTACTCGGTAAATAGTATTGGCCCCTTTATAAATATACGATAAATACTCACTATCAAGCAGCGGATCGATATTGGCATAAACAGATTTAACATGTGCTAGGACCAATACCCTATCAGGGCGCGCAATAACCGCATCGACATTATCAGGGTCAATAGAGAAAAACTTAGGTATTTGACTCTTATCGACCACTTCTAACCGCTCAGGGGTATCCCAAACACGCTTGGCACTAGCAGGCTCTTTCATTTGCATAACCCAAGTGCCATCTTGTTCACTGACTTTTATTTGCGCGGGCTCATCATTACTCACGGTATAACAGCCTTCAAACACCGATAAATCCGGTTCAGTAGTGGCCGCCTTATCAGCCACCGCCGTGGTGCTAGTATCATTACAACCTGCCAAAAATAGTGCACTGCTCGCAGTGATGCAGACAGTCAATAGGGTCAATTTTTTGCGCATAACGTCTGAGCGTAAAGCCATGGTATGGTCATCCTGCGTTAAAAAGCTGTATTATGAAAGACTTTACTGGAAGTGTTTTAATGATCGGTTTTGGCATAACTAGTTTTTTAATAAAATGTTAGACAAAATCTATCGCTGTACCTGTTATGACCCTGTCATTACCCTTGGTTTAAGCCAGCTAAACCATAGATAACGCCGTTAGTTATACTTATTTTAACAGAAAATTAGCGCGTTGCTACTTTGATATGTCGATATACTATTTCATGCATTGCTATTGCCCATTTTGGCGACGAATTTGTTATAATCAAGCCCAGTCATCAGTAGCTGATAAATATATTACCAGTAGCTACCTAACGCCTACCAAGCCTCTCATGCCACTACGCGTTTACCCTTTATTAGACCAATGAGTTTTTATGTCAGACCACAATATGCCTGTACAACAAGCCACTAAAAATAACGCTATTGATCCAATGGCAGCCAAAATAGACGCGACGATTGCTTATACTGATGGGGCCTGCAAAGGCAACCCAGGCGCAGGCGGCTGGGGCGCACACTTGATATTTAGCGATGGGCGTACACAAGATTTATATGGCGGTGATAGCGAGACTACCAATAACCGAATGGAGCTGATGGGAGCTATTCAAGCGCTTAAACATAGCCCACAGGCGCAAAAGCTTGAAATTTGGACCGACTCAAGCTATGTTAAAAACGGTATTACCGATTGGATCGATAACTGGAAGAAAAAAGGCTGGAAGACGGCCAGCAAAAAACCAGTTGCCAATCAAGACTTATGGCAGCAACTAGATGATCTACGTCGAGCGCGTGACGTTGACTGGCACTGGGTCAAAGGTCATGCTGGACATCCTGGTAACGAAAAGGCCGATGAGCTGGCAAATCTTGGTGTGACTTCCAGTAGTGAAGCACTGATT
Organism: Psychrobacter sp. PL15; assembly: GCF_035984995.1. Lineage (NCBI taxonomy): Bacteria > Pseudomonadati > Pseudomonadota > Gammaproteobacteria > Moraxellales > Moraxellaceae > Psychrobacter > Psychrobacter sp. PL15. Next base: position 270,691 of record NZ_JAXCIB010000001.1, on the reverse strand, counting down.
GGTAACGATATAAATAACGATGCGCTTAAAACCAATGTCACCATAACTCTGGACGATTCTGCTAAAAAAAAAGAGCAAATAATGCCTAACGATAATCGAATAACTTCTGATGATGATTGGCTAAAAAATGATCCATTGGGCTTTAATATGATCGATGATGAATCAGATGGCATTATAGATGATGGCATTATAGATGATGATATTATAGATGATGACGTGACAGCTAACATTGTGACCCAGCCGATGAGCAGCGCTTCAATCAGTAACGCTCCAGTGAGTGCTAAAGCCATGCCAGCAACCAATACCTCAATACAGACTACCGAGCCCGCCGCACCGAATGATGCGCCAAAATTTGACGGCGATACCAGCCGTGCTAATCCCCATTTTCGACCACTATTGCCACAGCCCATTCATCGCCATGAAGCCAGTCGTCAGCTGATTATGGATACTGAAACCACAGGTTTAGATCCGCTTAAAGGCGACCGAGTTATTGAAGTGGGTATTGTAGAAATGATTGACCGTAAATTCACGGGTGAAAAACTACATGTCTATATCAACCCGCAGCGTAGCATGGATGAGGTAGTGATCCGTATTCATGGGATCTCTGAAGCATTTTTGACCGACAAACCAACCTTTGACCAAGTCGCTAAATCACTGTACGAGTTTATGGATGGGGCAGAAATCATCGCCCACAATGCCTCGTTTGATATCAGCTTTTTGTCGATGGAGTTCAATAAGGCGGGCATCACAGACTTTGCGCAGCGGATAAAAGTAACCGACTCGCTAGTAATGGCCAAACAGCAGTTTCCTGGACAAAAGAACACCCTAGACGCCCTAGTACGCCGCTTAAATGTTGGTAAGCAAGACCGTACTTTCCATGGCGCATTATTGGACTCAGAGATCTTAGCGGAAGTCTATTTGGCAATGACTGGCGGTCAGGTCACTCTCGCCATTGAAGAAGACAGCCAAACAGACGGTGCGCCCACTGCCCATGCTAACTTTGCCCAGCTGGCGTCTTTATTATTAGCATCTACCGTAGATCAGACCACCGATCAGAGTTGGTATACCGCATTAGCAGCAGACTACCCTGAGATACAGGCTAAAATATCACAGTGAATAAATTGCTAATGGCTTATGATACTGCCAGGCATACAGCACGCTTTTAATGACTCTGATAGCAACCATCACACCCTTATGAATAAACAATCGTCATCACTTCTATATCATTAGATTATAGATAACCACCTCTCGTGATCAGCAATTGATGGAAAAAACTATGAACCAGTCTGAGCAAATGACACTAACTGCCCCAACCCATAGTATTACTAACTTCGATCTACCATCACTACATATATTGCATGATGAGATTATAATCACGCTCAAAAATACTGAAATTAATTTGGGCAAATTTAATGACGATAATACTCAAGCCCCGTTACTGTTAGAGTCTATTAACGTCTTCAAACAGCTATCCGGTATCTTTAAGATGATTGCGCTAGCGAGTGGACAGGTACTAAGTAATGCTATCGTTCATAGTCTTCAGCGGCTTTATGATGGTGCTGATAATAATGATACCGCGTTAATTATGGACTTGTCAGAAGCTATCATGACGCTTGACCGCTATATTGAATTTGTACTGTTAACTGAAACGGTAGAGCCGACCCTATTACTGCCTATTATCAATAAGCTACATACTTATGAAACAGAGCCCGCTATCACGGTAGATTATTTCACTAATTTTAGTAATAGCAGCGTGATTATTGCTAACCCTGAACAAAACTTCCAACCACTGAGTGAGCTTAATCTCGATAATGACTTATTGGCCTATGCTTATCGCAGCGGCCTTGGAGTAGCGCTACACCATCAACAGGGCATGCTCAGTCAAGATGATCAGCAAAAACTAGAGGCTATGAGCGCTGCCTGTACCTTGATAGCGGCGCATACAAGTAGCCTGTTTTGGCAAGCAGCAATGGTTGCGGTCACTGATCTTGCAGCCACGTTACCCCTGAGTCTTAGCCAAAAACATACGCTCATTTACTTGGAGCAACAGTTTCATAGCTACCTGCCAATAATGGACAGCCGTTTTGCTGACTTGGTGAGTTTTGCCTTCCAGCGTAATAATAAAAAGTGCCCGCTGCTGCGTGAGCAGTATGCGCTTAACCGACTAGAAGGATCACAATACGAGCAGATAAAGCGCTTCTTACTTGGTCCCAACCGTGCGCTTACGGATACTTTAAACAGCATTATTCAAATTCAAATTAATACTATCAAAGAAAATGTCGATAATTATGCACGTGGTGATATGATCAACCCTGCCACTATGCAAACCGCACAAATCATCAATGCGCTTAAAGAGCTGAGCTCAGTATTACACTTGTTAGGCTTGTCAGGTGCCGCAACCAGCTTGCGTGTAGCGGCAGATGCGATAACCGACTGGCAGACACCGTCTCCTGAAGATTTTGATCATTTATTGTTAGCGTTAATGCATGCTGAAAATGCAGCCATTGCTATGGCAGAAATGCATACCCCAGGAACGGTTTATTTGCCACTGAATAACCCTCATATTTCATTGCACCAACTTAATACTGCCTATAACACCCTAGTACAAGAGAGTCGTACTGCCATTGCTAGTGCGGAACAAGCCATCAATGATTACCTATCTGAGGCAGAGCGGGATATGCTTAATATTCAAAATATGCCTGAGATGCTACGCCAAGTTGCCGGTGCTGTACGTTTTTTACAACTACCAACCGCTGCCAACATGCTCAATCAATTGGCAGATTATATCCAACAGTGTCTCACAAACGAGCAGCGTATCGAAGACGATAGCCTCACTTATATCGCTGATGTGATGATGGCAGTAGATTATCGCTTGGATGGGTTTGAGCACAATCGTCCTGTGAGCAAGCGCTCGCTTGATGTCGCTCAGTACAGCTTAAGTCAGTTACTTGCTGCTTAACCATTATGGCTGTTTTGCTACTATTAAACCCATTATTTTGAACAAGTTTGTGCCTGATTTGGCTTATGCTTGCCCTGGATAGTTTATTATGACCAGCACTTTTATATTTAATGATGAGACCATCCTATGTCAGAAAACACTTGATGGCTGGTGGCCACTACAGGTTCAACTGCCTAATTTTGATAGCCTTGCTGATGTTGCCACCGTAAACGATAGTGAATGTCTACAAGCTTATCAAGTTGGGCGCGTAGAGTTAGTTGAAAGTCTCGCACCCAATCATTGGAAGCCTGATTGCTGCGTTACTAATGGTGCTGCTAATAGTGCTGCTAATAGTGACAGCGAAGTCAGCATGGACGTCGACGTTATAAAGGCTAGTGCGCCAGCAACCAGCGCCATTACTTATGGCTATGCTGTAGCGAATAATATTGCGTTGCCAGTAATTGTGGATAACACTTTAAGTAGTATTTCAAATAGCACTTCAGATGACACTTCAGATAGTAACGCTTTTATTACCTATCGACAGCTCATCACTCAACTGCCCATGGCGCTTTCCGCCCAGCTTAGCCAAGCTGTACAATTGCTACGCTGGCAAGCCGATACCCAGTTTTGTAGTCGTTGTGGTTCCAAAGTGAGTGCTGCTAGACTAGATGAGCGCGCTATGGTGTGTAAAGTCTGCCAACTACGCCAATATCCACGAGTACAGCCTTGTGTCATTACTGCCATTACCCGTCCCAACCCACAAACGGGTGAAATGCAGGTTTTATTGGCACATCATCATCGTTACGGCAAGCAAAGCCAACCGTTACAATATGGCTTGATTGCAGGGTTTGTAGAAGTGGGCGAAAGTTTAGAGCATGCAGTGGTACGAGAAGTAGCTGAGGAAGTCGGTCTCGGTTTGACAGACATTCGCTATGTCAGTAGTCAACCGTGGCCGTTCCCGTCTAATTTGATGCTTGGATTTCGGGCGTCTTATGCGAGTGGCGATATCGTGCTACAAGAGGATGAGCTGTCGCACGCCGATTTTTTTGATATTTCTAACCTGCCTAAGATACCGTTTAAAGGCAGCATCGCTTATGAGTTGATAGCGCAAATTGTTCATGAGCAGGGCCTGTCGCTTTAGCGTTTATTATGGCTACTGTTACTATTAATACTGTTGTACATCGTCATGTACATATTGCCACTCATATATTGCCACCTTCTTTACGCCAGTCTTAAGGCCATGAATTAAATGCCCAGTACTATACACGCCACTACGCACACACGCTTAGCAAATCTGCCGATACTCTTTAATACGTTAAGCATAGAGACCCTGCCCGCCGAAATACAGGCAAAGATTGTGCAAGTTGATGCCTGCTTACCACAAACTCAGTGCGGTCTCTGTGATCATCCAGACGGCTGTCTGCCTTATGCAACTGCCATTGTCATCGACGGCGAGCCGTACAATAAATGCGTACCCGGTGGTCAGCCTGTTAGTGACGCGATAGGTAATATTGTTAAGCAAAAAACGGTTATAAAAGACTCTATCGCAAAAAGTCATGCCACAAAAAGTCCGGTCGCAATAAACTCAGTTGCCTATGACCCAAGCGTCCCCAATCCTACCGACTCATTGACTGCAGTACCTTCAAAGTGGCCGATAGACGCTCTAACCGAGCGCCCTCGTGAAGTACGGGCGGTTATCCGTGAAGATGATTGTATCGGCTGTACCAAGTGTATCCCTGCCTGTCCGGTCGATGCCATTGTCGGTACGGGCAAGCATATGCATACTATTTTTACCGATTTGTGCACCGGCTGCGAGCTGTGCATAGCGCCCTGCCCAGTGGATTGCATTGATTTGGTTACTATTGAGCGACCGTTACCAACTTCCGAGCGTGTACAAGAGCAGGACGACCTGCGTCAACGTTATCACAATCATCTCAGACGCGTCACCGAGCAGCTTGCTGATAGCAGTAATAGTAGACCTGTCGTCAGTATGGTAGAGGCCAAACTTAATAACGCTACCACGCAAACACTTGATATCAGTGAGCAACAAGCAAAAGATACCATTGCTGCAGCCAAGCTACGCAGCAAAATTAAAAAGCTAGAGAAGCAGCTAAGCGTCCGAGAGAATAGCAGCAAGCAAGCTGAGCTTGAAGCGTTACAAGCGCAACTGTCTCAGCTATAGTCACGCTCCCCTGACCCGATACCTAAGCGTTATTCCTAAAATAATAGCTGTAAATATATTGATATTCACATTCACTAACAACAGCCAAAATACCATGAGTAAAACTGTTAAGCATAAAACGACAGATACCCCGCCCTCGAGACGCTTGCTCAATCGCGACGTGCGCCCCTTTTTTGAAAAGTTGGCAGCGACGATTGAGGAGCCAGTGACTGAATTAAATTACCACAGTCACTTTGAGCTACTGATCGCAGTGATTCTATCCGCGCAAGCAACGGATGTGAGTGTCAATATTGCCACCCAACAGTTGTATCCAGTGGCCAATACTCCTGAGGCAATTTTGGCCTTAGGCGAAGACGGACTCAAAGCGTATATTAAAAATATTGGCTTATATAATGCCAAGGCTAAAAACGTAATCAAAACTTGCCGCGATTTAATCACTACATTTAATAGCCAAGTCCCTGATAACCGTAAAGACCTAGAGTCATTAGCTGGCGTCGGTCGTAAGACGGCTAACGTGGTACTCAATACCGCCTTTGGTCAACCAACTATGGCGGTTGATACCCATATCTTTCGCGTAGGCAATCGTACTGGACTGGCAACAGGTAAAAACGTATTAATAGTAGAGAAAAAGCTAGTCGAGCGCATTCCAGATGACTTGATGCTTGATGCGCATCATTATCTTATCTTGCATGGGCGCTATACGTGTCAAGCACGCACGCCAAAATGTGGCGCCTGCCCAGTGTATGCTGAATGCAGGTTTAAAGACAAAGCGGCGTTTGTGGATTTGTGATGCTATTAGTAGGTTCAGCAACGGGTTACAGCGCTATTTTGACCTGACAAACGTATTGTTGAGTATTACTTATAATAGAACAAGCGCAGCTCACTAGAGTTTTGTGATGTTTAAGGGTAGAATAAGTCTATTTTTAAGCCAACACCGTACCTTAATTGCCATGATAACAATAAGGTGATGAGCGTAATAATAGCGGTAATTGAGCGTTAATTTTATCTTAATAGTTTTAAGCCAAAACCATCCAAATACAGCAGCATATAGTTAGTAACACCTATATCAGTAATACCTATATTTAAGTATATTTTAAGACTATTTAGCAAAACCAATTAACTGCCGAGCAAATGATTGCAAGGCTCATATTAATTAAAGCTGCGCTCAGCCGTTATGCTTTTTTCTACTTTTATTGATTCAATTAAGTGATCCCATTATGCCTGAATACAACTTATTTACTTCAGAATCCGTAAGCGAAGGCCATCCCGATAAGATGGCTGACCAAATCTCAGATGCTATACTTGATGCCATCTTACGTGAGGATCTGCATGCGCGCGTGGCATGTGAAACGCTAGTCAAAACGGGCGCAGTGGTATTGGCAGGTGAGATAACCACCACCGCTAACATTGATTTTGAACGTATTGTACGTGATACCGTCAACGGTATTGGCTATCATCATTCAGATCTTGGATTTGATGGTGAGACTTGTGCGGTCATCAACATGCTTGGTAAGCAGTCCCCTGAAATTGCCCAAGGTGTCGATCGCAACAATCCAGAAGAGCAAGGTGCTGGCGACCAGGGCCTTATGTTTGGCTATGCCAGTAATGAAACTGAAGTATTAATGCCAGCCGCTATTGAGTATGCACATCGCTTAATGGAGCGTCAGTCTGAATTACGCCGGGCCGGTGAGCTACCATGGTTACGTCCAGATGCCAAAGCGCAAGTAACGCTAAAATACGATGGTGACCGTCCTGTAGCTATTGATGCAGTGGTGCTATCTACCCAGCATGACCCTAGTATTTCTCAGACGGATCTACAAGAAGCCATAATGGAATCAATTATTAAGCAAGTGCTGCCAGCCGATTTATTACATGCTGGTACTCGTTATCATATCAACCCAACCGGTAAGTTCGTCATCGGTGGTCCCGTTGGTGACGCAGGACTGACTGGACGCAAAATTATTGTTGATACTTATGGTGGTATGGCACGTCATGGTGGCGGTGCATTCAGCGGTAAAGATCCGTCAAAAGTCGATCGTAGCGCCGCTTACGCTGTACGTTATGTTGCCAAAAACTTGGTCGCAGCAGGTATTGCTGAGCGCTGTGAAGTACAAATTAGTTATGCTATCGGTGTTGCTGAACCGACTTCTATTTCAGTCAATACCTTTGGTACTGGTAAAATCAGCTCTGATGAGATCATCCGTCTGATTCGTAAACATTTTGATTTGCGTCCTTATGGTATTACTCGTATGCTTAACTTACTACAGCCTATGTATCAGCAAACCGCTACCTTCGGACATTTTGGGCGTGAAGGTTCTGAGACTGCTTTTACTTGGGAAAAAACAGATAAAGCGGAAATGCTAAAAGCAGATGCTGGTTTATAACTCATATATTTACGATTTATAGTCATAAGTAATAGTCAAAAAAATGTAAAAGCCGGACTTCATAACAGCATTATGCGTGAATAGGAGTCCGGCTTTTATTTTTACCAGTCAGTTTTAGGTTACACTGTCATTATTATGATTTTAATGACCCATTTTACCCAGTCAATCGAATATGAATTACTGCAAGCAAGACCAACGTCAATAGCACACATCGTACATTAAGTGGGTCTGACACCATAACAACTTGGTAGTTGGCTCACTATAAACCCATATATATACATCGTTAATAGGAACAGCTTATGTCTCAAGACAATAATCAAGATAATAATCAAGCCAATGTGCAAGACGACCACTTGAATCTCAATGACAGTGCTAATACTGACAATAATGCTAGTGTTGAAATTACTAAAGAAATGCAAGGATTTTATCAACGCGCTGATGCTATTATTGGTGTTGCAAACAATCAATTAGGTGATGATGCGCATTCAGGACAAGTGGGCGCATCCCTACTATATGCAGCAGCCCGTTATAGCGCCTCGGTCGCCTCAATTGGCTTTATCAAAGGTGAAGACTTTGCTAAAGAAAAAGACGATATTGTAGAATTCTATGTCAAACAATACCGTCAAATGCTGAGTGACAATCTGACTGATTATGCACAAAACTTTGACAAATACATTAATATAGATAAAGAGTCATAATTAACGTATTAACCAACGTAATAGCCCATCTAATTGATGGGCTATTTTTTTGTGCGTAATATATCTCCCTACCTTTATTATCTTCTACGATATGGAAAATAAGATATGATGATGAATAAGGTATGATAATGAATAAGGTATGATAATGAATAATTGATTCAAGCTTAAATATAATTTTAATAAAGTTCATTGCATCCATAGACAAGGACATCTTATGACTACTAAAAATTTATCCCGATCATGGCTATCAATATTGGGATTGTCAATAACGATGGCTTTGGCGGGCTGTACTGGTGTAGTCAATATCCCCGCTCCCGATACCACTCCTCTGCAATCACCTTACTCTGCCAATACTAATAATGAAGCGTCTAACGCAGTCGACTTCACTCAGTGCCCATCTTTTAATCCTAAAAACAACCTGTGTACTATGCAATACGATCCTGTCTGCGTCACTATTAAGACCAAATCAGAGATAAATTATCGTACTGCAGGTAACGCCTGCTCAGCGTGTGGCACTCCGGAAGCGAGTGGTTATGTTAAGGGAGAGTGCTCATAACCTGACAAGGTTACCAGTGCATTCCATGCTTTCAGTCATAACTTTCTAGGATATTAACTACAGTCAATGAAAAGTAATATCGATACATAACACACTGCTGGCATATTTCCTAGCCGAGCCAAGATAAAAACCCAGCTTAGTGACAAGCTGGGTTTTTTATTATTGACACTAATTTTTAGCCGTTTTTAGAACGGTTACTTATTGGGCTCATTAATTTTTGGTGGGCCTTCTAATAAATGCTCATCACGGAATTCATTGGCTGAGTTATGCTCTGCAGATTCCTCAGTAGTGAACCATTGCTGGTTGCGATACAGAATCAAACGATCGCGACTTAAGCCACGTAGTAGCGCATACATCATCACCACGATCACAATAGCAAACGGGAAGCCCGAGACAATAGAGGCCGCTTGTAGTGCACCTAAGCCCCCTGCTGCCAATAATACCGCAGCAATAACGCCTTCAGTTCCTGCCCAAAATAGACGTTGAATCTTCGGTGGGTTAGTATCCCCACCAGAGGTCAACATATCGATGACAAAGCTAGCCGAATCTGACGAGGTCACAAACCACAGTACAATCATTACGATGATCAGTAGCGTCACAGGTTGTGCAAAGGGATAGGACTCCATTAACTTAAAGATCGCACTACCATAATCTGCTTGTACCGCTTCGATAAGACCAGGACTAACCATACTGGGATCAGCAGCCGCTAGCATTTCCATATGTACCGCTGCGCCACCAAAGGCTGTAAACCATAAAAACAGAATAGTAATAGGGATCAATAATACGCCTAATATAAACTCGCGAATAGTACGGCCACGAGAGATACGCGCAATGAACACCCCAACGAATGGCGACCAGCTAATCCACCATGCCCAATAGAAAGTCGTCCATGATGACTGCCAATTATCTTTACCGTCATAAGACTCAGTCCAGAGACCTAACGGGATAACCTGATGTAAATAGTTACCGATATTTTCGACAAAGCTGTTAAAGATAAACTGGGTAGGCCCTAAAATAATCACAAAGCTTAGTAGCACGATGGTTAAAAAGATATTAATATCGCTTAGGCGCTTAATGCCTTTATCAAGCCCCATAAACAAAGATAGCGCTGCTAGCATAGTGATAAAGGCAATCAAAACAATTTGTACAGTAATATTATTGGGAATACCAAATAAAGTCTCGAGGCCTGAGTTAATCTGTAATACCCCAAGACCCAAGGTGGTTACTACCCCAAACATGGTACCAAATACGGCTAAAGTATCGACTGTATGACCCCATGGGCCGTAGATTTTTTTACCTAATATTGGGTATAGTGTCGAGCGAATGGCCAGTGGTAGGCCGCGACGATAATGAAAATAAGCCAATGACAAAGCGACCATTCCGTAGAGAGCCCATACATGTAGACCATAATGCAAGAACGAGATGTTCATTGCCTGCTTAGCAGCAGCGATCGTTTCAGCCTCTCCTAATGGTGGCGCCATGAAATGATATAACGGCTCAGCCGTACCCCAATAGAGCAATCCAATACCGATACCGGCTGAAAACAGCATGCCAATCCAAGATACTAGGTTATACTCCGGCTTCTCGTTCTGATGGCCGAGCCTGATATCACCGTATCGACTAAACATCATGTAAATGCTCATAACTAAAGTTAAATTGACCACCACAATAAAGAACCAGCCAAAACGCAGAGAAATAAACGCTTTTGCTTGGCCAAACACTTCACTCGCCAAATCGTTAAAAAAGGCGCCAAAGATAATAAATGCGACAATTAGAATTGTCGAAGATAAAAACACAGGTTTGCTTACCCGTGGAAAAGGGCCCAATCGGCCAACTTTCACATGATCCATGTAGTAATCTCAAATTTTTAAGGAGCATACCTTAACAACATATTTAGTAACTATCAAATCTAGTCAGACACATTAACGGGTTGAAAACAATTAAACCCTAAGGCGGCGTGCTACCTTAGGGTTTAATGTTATGGAAATGTTAACGGTACATTACAACTAACTTATAGAGAATTAACTTCTTAATTCAGAACAATGTCATTGGCCGTTGCTTAATAAAGTTCTTAATCAGATAACTGACAAAATAACTGGTACCAGTTTTTAGTCCCCCTTAGTAAGCTTAGGTGGCCCTTTCAATAGTTTCTCATCGACGAACTCGTTAGCCGAGTTATGATCTGCTGATTCCTCAGTAATAAAGTACTGCTGCGCCCGATAAAGTATCAATCGATCTCGACTTAAGCCGCGCAACAGCGCATACATCATCACAAATATTACCAAAGCAAACGGTAGTCCAGCGACAATAGCGGCTGCTTGTAACGCACTTAATCCACCTGCTGCTAATAGTATAGCGGCAATTAAGCCTTCCATGATTGCCCAAAATAAGCGCTGAATCTTCGGTGGATTGGTATCGCCACCCGCGGTCAGCATATCAATAACGAAACTTGCTGAATCCGATGAGGTCACGAACCAAAGGACAATCATAATTACGATTAACAAGGTGATCGGCTTGGCAAGTGGATAATACTCAACCAGTTTAAAAATGGCGCTACCGCTATCCGCTTGTACCGCTTCGACCAATCCTGGACTGACCAATGCTGGGTCAAGGGCGGCTAGCAGCTCCATATGAATAGCCACACCACCAAAGGTGGTAAACCAGAAAAACAGAATCAACATGGGAATGAATAGAACACCCAATACAAACTCACGGATAGTACGACCACGGCTAATACGCGCGATAAATACCCCTACGAATGGTGCCCAGCTTACCCACCATGCCCAATAGAATATCGTCCAAGCACTCTGCCAGTCGGTATTACTATAAGACTCGCCCCATGTTGACAACGGTACTAGGGCTACTAGATAATTGCCGATATTTTCAATGAAGCTATTAAAAATGAATAGTGTTGGCCCTAGAATTACCATAAAGGCGAGCAGTACACCCGTAAAGCCCATATTAATATCACTTAAGCGCTTGATACCTTTATCAAGACCTAACATCAGAGACCCGCAAGCTAAGGCGGTTACAAACGCAATGATAATAAACTGCACCGTCAAGTTGTTTGGTATACCAAATAACCCTTCGAGGCCTGAGTTAATCTGCATGACCCCTAAACCTAGGGACGTCACTACGCCGAACATGGTACCAAATACCGCTAAGATATCGACCATATGACCCCAGCGACCGTAAATCTTTTTACCCAATATTGGATATAGCGTTGAACGAATAGATAAAGGCAGTCCACGGCGAAAATGAAAGTAAGCTAAAGACAAGGCCACTATGGTATAAATCGCCCAGGCATGTAGTCCCCAATGTAAAAATGAGATACTCATGGCCTGCTTGGCGGCTTCAACTGTTTCGGCTTCACCAAGTGGCGGTGCCATAAAATGGTATAACGGCTCAGCAGTTCCCCAATACACCAGCCCGATACCGATGCCAGCCGAAAACAACATTCCAATCCAAGAAAACAGGCTGTATTGCGGCGTCTCAGTTTGCGCCCCCAAACGAATGTCACCGTAACGGCTCGTTGCCAGATAAATACAAAGTATTAACGCTGTGTTGACTAAAATAATAAACATCCAGCCAAATTTATCGGTGATAAAGTTTTGTAAAAAGCTAAATAGCGTACCCGCAGTCTCGGTAAAAAAAGCACCAAAAATAATAAATCCAACGATAAGTAACGCTGAAGTAATAAAAACGGGCTTACTCACCCGCGGAAACGGACCTAACCTACCAACTTTTACATGATCCATTTTCTAATCTCAAATTTTAAGGAAAGTCACTTTAACAAACTAACCACTAATTATCAATTTTTTACAAAAACCAACCTGATAAAAATAATTGACTTATTTTCAATATCTTATGTTAAGTTCGCCAGTATTATAATACGTTATTGACAATAGTAACGCTCAAAAAATCCCACACTTGCTACGACATATGCGGTTCTGAGTATCGGCCAATTTATCGAGCCAGCCGTGTGAACACCTTATTTAATCAGGCAGCAATCGCAATAACTTACCATTATTGCCATCTTCTAATAACCACACTTGACCATCTACCGCCAGTACACCACGGATACGCTGACCCATGTCGTAGCGATAACGCTCATAAGGGGTATTATTAGTAGTATTACTTGCAGCCAAATTCACCACTATCAACGCTTTAGATGATAGGCCACTGATCAGCGCATTGCCTTGCCATGCCGGAAAGTCATTATAGCTACCAGTCGAATATATACTCATAGAGGACGGCGATATCACCGGCGTCCAGGTAATTTTGGGCGCGACAAGATCAGGTCGGGTATCATGATCAGGGATATCAGTGCCTGAATAATTACGCCCATTAGACACCATAGGCCAACCATAATTGCTGCCTTTTTCTATCAAATTGAACTCATCCCCGCCTTTTGGACCCATTTCATGTACCCAAAGTTTGCCTGCTTTATCAAAGACCATACCCAGTACATTACGATGACCTAGTGTCCAAACTTGCTGGGTGATGTCATTGGTATTAGTATTACGAACAAATGGATTGTCTGCTGGTACAGAGCCATCAGAATTCAGCCGTATTATTTTACCCAAGTTGACAGTCATATCTTGCGCGGGGTCTTTTGCCTGCCGATCACCAGAGCTAATATATAAATAACGTCCATCATCAGGAGAGAATAGTAAACGGTGGCTATAATGCCCTTGTCCTTTAACTTTTGGCGTCTGCTGCCAAATTGGGACGATTGATTGCAGGCTTGGTGTCATGGTCTTCAACCCCATCAGTTTGGCTTTAATGACTTTAGCCCCAAAAGTATTATTTTTAGAACCTGTACCAGCTTCTATATAACTTAGATATACCATATTGCTAGTTGCAAAGTCTGGCGCAAGAATAATATCGCCTAATCCCCCTTGCCCACCATAAGCGACTTTAGGTACCCCGCCTATTGCCGTCTTACTTCCGCTATCAGTGTCAACAACGAATAACTCCCCTGTCTTTTGGGTCACTAGCAGTTTGAGCGGTTCAGAGCTACTACCATTATCATTTTTAGGTAGCGCGGTCATAGCCCACGGCTCATCAAAGCTAGCGACGGCTTGGGTCGTAAAAGCAGGTTTATTGTTACGCGTTTTCCCATCGGATATAGAATCGTCAGATGTCTGGATGTTATTGGCTGGTTTATTATCAGCCTTTTCCACCCTTGCTGTATCTGTGTTCACCGTTGATGGGTTAGAGCAGGCAGAGGTGCTAAATAATAGTGCCATCATGCTCAAAACAGCGCTTGTACGTTTGGTATTGATTAACATTTTGGTCCCCGAAATTAGTTATTCACCCGTATCAGTTTTTTATTACAACGCAACTTATTTATAACACAGTAGAATTGCTTAGGAGGTAAAAAAATAAAACCCCTTATCCGCTGGTGCAAATAAGGGGTCGGTATTACAATCTTAGATTAAAAAATTGACGTTAAAAGACTAATAGCGTTAAAAGACTAAATAAGGGCCTAGTCTTAACTCATTCTCAGCTTATCGAAAGTGAGTTTATCGTTAGCGCCAATATCAACTTTGATGATGTCACCCGCCACAAAATCACCAGCAAGCAACCTTAAAGACAATGGATTTTCGATCTCTTGTTGAATGGCACGTTTTAGTGGACGCGCACCATAGACAGGATCGTAGCCTACCGCGACCAATTGACTCATCGCCGCATCGGACAAGGCAATGTCTAGCTCGCGCTCTTGCAAACGGCCACGCAAACGATCAATCTGAATATCAGCAATACCCGACATTTGCTCTTGACCGAGCGCATGGAAGACGACAATCTCATCAATGCGGTTGACGAACTCTGGGCGGAAATGCTCGCCGACTGAGCTCATAACTTCCGCTTTAATATCATCGTAGCTCTCGCCAACCATTTCTTGGATTTTATGCGAGCCTAAGTTACTAGTCATAATGATAACCGTGTTTTTAAAATCTACCACTCGACCTTGCGAGTCGGTCAAACGCCCGTCATCCAACACTTGTAATAGAATATTAAACACATCAGGATGCGCTTTTTCAACCTCATCAAACAGCACCACACTATAAGGCTTACGGCGTATCGCTTCGGTCAACGCACCGCCTTCTTCGTAGCCCACGTAACCTGGAGGCGCACCCACCAAACGACTGACGCTGTGTTTTTCCATATACTCACTCATATCAATTCGCACCAGCGAATCTTCAGAGTCAAACAAGAAGTTAGCAAGTGATTTGGTCAGCTCAGTTTTACCTACCCCTGTCGGTCCTAAAAATAAGAATGATCCTGAAGGACGGTTGGGATCAGACAAGCCTGCGCGACTACGACGCACCGCATTGGCAACCGCTTCTACCGCTTCATCTTGGCCAATAACGCGCTCATGTAACTTTTCTTCCATTGCCAACAGCTTATCACGCTCACCTTGCATCATTTTACTGACCGGAATACCCGTTGCTGCACTGACCACTTCTGCAATCTCATTGTCGGTGACTTTGTTACGCAATAGTTTAACACTGGGTGTGTCACTCTGCTCTTTTTGCTCAGCCAGATCGAACTCATGAATACGGCGCTCAAGCTGTGGAATAGTCTCATATTGCAGCTTAGACATCGCTTCATAATCGCCTTCGCGGCTCACTTTATCATAAGCAGTACGCGCTTTATCCAGCTCGTCTTTGAGCTGTTGGCTGCCTTTAACCAAGGCTTTTTCTGCTTGCCAAATTTCATTTAAATCAGCGTATTCTTTGTCTAATTCATCGATTTGCTGATTTAGTGATTTTAACTCAGCTTGTGCACCGGCATCTTCTTCGTTTTTGAGCACTTCGCGCTGCATTTTTAGTTGAATAAGACGGCTATCAAGCTTCCCTAAAGATTCAGGCTTACTGTCCATTTCCATTCGCAGACGGCTTGCAGCCTCATCGATCAAATCAATCGCTTTATCAGGCAGCTTACGATCGGTGATATAGCGATGACTCATGCGCGCCGCGGCAATAATGGCACTGTCTTGAATATCGACGCCATGATGTAGCTCATAGCGCTCTTTGAGACCACGCAAAATGGCAATGGTGTCTTCAACGGTTGGTTCATCGACCAGTACTTTTTGAAAACGGCGCTCAAGGGCAGCATCCTTTTCGATGTATTTGCGATATTCATCTAAGGTAGTCGCACCGACACAGTGCAGCTCACCGCGTGCCAGTGCAGGTTTTAGCATATTACCAGCATCCATGGCACCATCCGCTTTACCCGCGCCAACTAGAGTATGCAGCTCATCAATGAATAAGATCACATTACCTTCTTGTTTGGATAGATCACTGAGAACCGCTTTTAGACGTTCTTCAAACTCACCACGGAACTTCGCACCCGCTATCAATGAGCCTAAATCTAAAGACAAGACTTCTTTGCGACGTAGACCTTCTGGTACATCGCCATTAATAATTTTTTGTGCTAAGCCTTCGACAATCGCAGTTTTACCAACGCCAGGTTCACCAATGAGCACTGGGTTATTTTTGGTACGGCGTGACAGGACTTGAATAGTACGGCGTATCTCTTCATCACGGCCAATCACCGGATCGAGCTTGCCAAGTTCAGCCTGTTCCGTCAGGTTAATCGTATATTTATTTAGCGCATCGCGCTGATCTTCCGCGTTCTGGTTGTTAACGGTCTCGTTACCGCGTAGCTCTTCGATGACCACTTTGAGTTTGGCCGCAGTCACGCCAGCACTTTCAAATATTTTTTTGGTTTCGCCTTGCTCTGCTAATGCCAATATCACCCATTCAGTAGCGATGAAGTCATCGCCTTCTTTTTGTGCTTGGCGATCAGCAAGGTTCAATATTTTTACTGAGCTTGGGTTTAGATTAACGTCTCCAGTAGGCTCAGCAATAGTCGCTTGCTTGTCTAGAGCTTTTGCCACCCCATTTTTCAGTGCTGGGATAGAAGCCCCTGCTTGCTGACAGATAGACAAATTAGCTTCATCTTGCAGTAATATGCCCAGTAAATGCACAGGATCAATACCGGTATGATCATGCCCTAGTGCCAAACTTTGTGCTTCTTGAATAGCGGTTTGCAATTTTTGAGTAAATTTTTCGAATCTCATCATTATGTCCTTCTATAATTAAGGTTAAGTAGCGGAGTTTTTATAAGTATTTGAGGTTACCGCTTACTGTTAGCTATTATTTATATATGGCAGGTCAAGTCGAATTTCAACTAAGGACTGCATCACGTGGATAATAAATATTTACTTATCAGTATAAGTAGGAAATATAAGCAAATTACTTATTACTAATGATAAAAACTGCTTATGGATTTGACAGTAGCAATCCTTTTAATCATAAATAATTAATGAGTATTTTAAAGAAATATTTCAAGAGAAAATATTGAGTGATAAGCAAATTTAGATGGGTTCGATACTTAAGGAGTGTCGAGGTTTAAATGAATAGGACATTTATTATAAGCTCAAAGGTTTATCAGCCTTACTCAACGATTTCAATCGCTACTCCCAACTCTACCATGGCCATGATGTCATCCATCTCATCGTTAGTAACCGCAATACAGCCTTCAGTCCAGTCGCGTTGTTGAGTGACCGACGCCAGATGACCGCGGCCATTGGTTTGTCCATGGATCATGATATCACCGCCCGGACTAACACCTAGCGCTTTAGCTCGCGCCTTGTCAGCTGCATTCGGATAACTGACATGAATAGAACGATAAAACTTAGATTTTTCGTTTTTATAATCAAGAGTATAGCGGCCTATTGGCGTACGCTTATCACCTTGTTGTTGCTTATGACCTATTGGATTACCACCTAGGGCGATACGATAGGATTTAATCACTTTATCGTCGCTTAATAACTGCAAAGTGCGTTCAGACTTATCGACGAATACCTTATCAATAACAGCCCTATCTTGCCTATCATTTGAAGAGCTTTTTGCAGTGACAGACGAAATTTTTACATGAGCTATTGCACTGGTACTCATGAACGCACTAATACTCAGGCCAATGGCAATGAGTAGCCAATGCATATTTTTGCTAGCACTCGGATAAAAAAACAGCATAAGCCTTTCCTTACAACCAATATTTAAGGGTATTAATCGTAGTGCAACACTCTATCAAAGCGCTATGAAAGACTGTGTACAGATTGGTTAAATAAAATCAGATAGCGGCAGAATGAATCGTAGCAGATCTCTTTTATATTATAAGTCTTAGTCTTAGTTTTAAATCTACGTAATGAGTTCTATATGATAAAAACCAGTCAACTAAAATACTAAAAAAACTCTGTTACGGTACAAATAGTACAATAACAGAGTCTCACGTTGTAACGTAGGTGAGCATCTAGCTAGACCAGCTCTAAACCATACGAATCGCGCCATCTAGGCGAATCACTTCACCATTTAAATAGCTATTATCAATGATGTGGGTTACTAGTTTGGCAAACTCACTAGGTTCGCCTAAGCGTTTAGGATAAGGCACTGCCGTTTCTAGCTGCTCACGGGCTTTCTCAGGAATGCTATTCATCATTGGCGTGGCAAATACTCCAGGGGCAATAGTCATCACCCGAATGCCGTGACGTGATAGCTCGCGCGCTAATGGTAGCATTAGTCCCACAACCCCAGCTTTGGAAGACGCATAACTACCTTGGCCGACTTGCCCATCAAAGGCGGCAACGGAAGCAGTATTAATAATGATGCCTTGATCTGCATTCTTTTCTGTATCGCCACTGTCTTTTGCTGCTGCAACTCGGCTTGCAATACTAGCAGCGACTAAACGGGCCACATTAAAAGAGCCAACTAGATTGATATTGACGCCACGACTAAAAGCATCTAAATCAGCTGGATTGTTATCGCGATCTAACAGCTTCTGCACGACAGCAATACCTGCGCAGTTGATTGACCCTTGCAGGCCACCAAATGCTTGTTCGGCTAAAGTGACGGCAGCTTGCACCTCTTCACCACTAGTAACATCACAACGCATAAAGCGCGCAGTATCGCCCAGCTCTTTGACCAGTGCTTGCCCAGTTGATTCATTCAAATCTGCAATAACCACATTGCCACCTTGAGCGACGATAGCACGCACAACCGCTTCACCTAATCCTGATGCACCGCCAGTCACTAAAAAGCTATTGTCTTGAATTTTCATCATTATCCCTTAACGAATCATTGTCTAGTATTTTATTGATGGCCTATTCTAAGCAGCTTTATTTTTAATAAGCTCTACTTTGAAGAAAAAAATTGCTATTTTAAAGAATTACTACTCAATAACACTTATTAAAAAGCACGCTTAGTCTATAAAACAATATTATTCAGCCGATAGTCAGTCAATAGTTTACGCCGATAAACTGCGTAGCAAAAAGCGCTGGATCTTGCCACTTGGGGTCTTTGGTAACTCTTTAATAAACTCAACTTCACGTGGATAAGCATGTGCCGATAGACGCTCGCGTACCAAATTTTTGATTTGCTGAGCAATCTCATCGCTGCCCTCGATGCCGTCTTTAAGCACCACATAAGACTTTATCATACACCCACGTACTTCATCAGGTATGCCTACGGCAGCGGACTCTGCGACTGCTTCATGCTCTAATACGGTATTTTCAACATCGGTAGGGCCCACTCGGTAGCCTGCGGTCATGATAATGTCGTCGTCACGCCCTGAGAACCAGTAGCTGCCATCATGGTGGCGCTCTACAATGTCTCCAGTCAGGTAGTAATCATCAGCAAAGGCTTGCTTTTCGTTCCAGCTATAGCCACGGAAATAAAACGCTGGCGATTGACTGACTACGACTGCAAGCTGTCCTTGCTCGCCATCAGGTAATACTTGCATGTCATCATCTAATATTACTAGCGTATGCCCTGGCAATGCCATGCCCATTGAGCCCACTGGGCGTTCATGTTCTAACGCATGGTGCTCACAGCAAGTCATACCAGTCTCGGTTTGTCCATACTGATCACAGACCTTGCAGCCTAGATGACTCTCTACCCAACCGACAACTTCAGTATTAAGGGTCTCACCTGCTGAGTTGGCACAACGTAATGACAATTTATTGCTGTCGTTATTAGCAGCGTCTGTAGAGAACGCTTCAAATACTCCACTGGATTTCATCATGCGAAAGGCGGTCGGTGAAGAGGCCAGATTGGTAATTTTATGCCGAATCATAAAGTCGCGAGTATTAGCAGCGTCAAAACCGGCTTCATTAAAATAGGTAGTCACACCCAATAATAATGGCCCGGTAATAGCGTAATACAGACCATATGCCCAACCTGGATCAGCCATATTCCAATAATTATCAGATTGGCGCAAATCAATCGCATAACGCATATATAAATAAAACGCTGGCAACGCTGCTAAGGGTACGTTGACCCCTTTAGATTTACCTACCGTCCCTGAGGTAAACATCTGCAAAAATGGCGCATCAGTGTCTAGAATAATAGGTTCTGTCGTTTTCGGCTGTTTGGCTCTTATCTCAGCCAGCTTAATAAAATAGTTGTCATCACCCGAAGTTTGACTGTCGCTTTGACTGCCAACCATCACCATTTTGGTTTGCTGCGCTAAGTCTTTAAACTTGTCACGATTGTCATTATTGGTGAATACCACTTTAGTCTCGGCTTTATCCATACGATACTTGATAGAGTCGTAACCAAAAGCGGTAAAGAGTGGCTGATAGATCGCACCCAGTCGCCATGTGGCCAGTACTACTACCAATAGCTCAGGCGTTCTAGGCAACATAGTGGCCACCCTATCTCCTGCCTGCACACCATAAGACTGCAATAAGTTAGCCACTTGTGCACTGGCATTATCCAACTCACCAAAGGTCATGCGTGTCATTTTGCCTGCGGTATCTTCATGAACTAAGGCAATATTATCTGCGCGGCCATCTCGAACATGGCGACCACAACAGGCCATATAAGCATTTAAACGGTCATCAGGATGGGCACCAAATATTTCTTCTAATAACGTATTCATATCAAAGTTATTATAATAGTCAGCGTAGCTTTTGGGCGTTGATGCTGATACTGATACTGAATGCTCAGTATGTGAGCTTTGAGTGTCGGTGTCGGTCAAATTAGAAGCCGCCGCTGCGGTAGGGGTTGCATGTTCAGAGGTAGTAGTCATGAGCTAATCCTTTAGCGATAGAGTTTGAACTAATAAAATACAGAAACATAAAGATAGGTTATACGATATAAACCATTTTGGCATATTATATTTAAAATTACTTATTAATACCGTGACTTCATTACTATTTCAATACGTAACGTATCATTTTTATAGATACTAATGCAATAGTTAGTGATAGAACACTTGGTAATGCAATGATTAGCAAACCATAAGCTATAGTCAGTTCACAATAAAAAAGGGTCATGTATAGCAATAGCAATGTGCCACTGGTATAAATTTTTCTTGTTTGCTGTTCGCAAGCGTGACAGAGGCTGCAAAAAATTCATGCCAGTAGCACTGTACCTTTTTTAAATTGAATCAACTATATTATGACAATGTTCTTAAAAACCCTAGCAAGGCCTTTTCTTCGAAGCGCTGATGCTTTCTAGTGCGACCACGACGGGCTTGTTAGTAAGTTTCAAAAAACTGCCCTGCTAAAAATTGCTCAATAACAATCGGATGATTATAAAAAGCAATGCACACGGTAGGCGTGTTTCCCAGCTCATCGGCGACGTTCTTGACCACTTCTGCGACCAGTGCTTGACAGGTGCGGCTGTCTAGGGCGCTCGGTAATATCTCCCAAGTTCAGTTGTCCGGATTTGACGGCAGGGGTCAAACAAGTGGCCGCCGTGTTTATTGGACCACTCAAAAAAGCAATGCGCCAGCGTGTGCTCTGTATAAAAGTATCGCTACTGAAACTGATATAATGCAATACCGTAAGAATTTATAATTACTCATTTGGTCTCAGCTGTGCATCAGTAGATATTAGGCATAAGTAAACGTGAAAAACGCCAAGCGTAAAACGTTTGGCGTTTTTATTTATCATCTCAATCTAGACTAAAAAACTATTTACCATCAGTACTACTGTCCATAAACACAAAGGTAAGCAGTTTCTACCGCAACTTTAACGTTGAATTTTTGCCGCGCTTCAACGGTAAATTGCTGACCCGTTTCAAAGGTTTGCCATTCGTCACTCTCTGGCAATTTAACCGTCAATGCGCCATTGACTACACTCATAGTTTCAAATTCACTAGTGCCAAATTCATACTCACCAATCGACATAACACCAACGGTGGCTGTTTTAGTTGCCGTTTGAAAGGCGATAGAGGTTACTTTATCGTCGAAATAATTATTAACAGTTGGCATAATACTCCTTAAATTACATTTGTTTAACTTACCTGATACTGACTAAAATATTTCTAGCTTACTGTGTGACTACGTCGCTCCAGAGGCTACAAAATTTCTCTCAATCACACTTTATTGGCTTTTAAGCAAATTAATACTATTACTTTTGAAAGCTTGCATGCTTACAGTCCTGCTTTAAGACTGGCTTCAATAAACCGATCAAGATCACCATCCAGTACTGCGCCAGTATTAAAGGTCTCAACACCAGTGCGCAAGTCTTTAATGCGTGAGTCGTCGAGCACATAGGAGCGAATTTGACTGCCCCAACCGACGTCAGACTTACCATCTTCGACTGCTTGCTGCTTTTCCATACGTTTTTGCATTTCAAGCTCATACAGCTTAGCACGTAACATTTTCATAGCGGTCGCTTTATTACCATGTTGGCTACGCTCGTTTTGACAGGTCACTACGAGACCAGTAGGCTCATGGGTAATACGCACCGCCGAGTCAGTAGTGTTCACATGCTGACCGCCTGCGCCGCTTGAGCGGTAGGTGTCTATACGCAAATCAGCTGGGTTGATGTCGATATCGATATCATCATCAATCTCAGGTGATACAAAGACCGCAGCAAAAGAAGTATGACGACCATTGTTACTATCAAATGGTGACTTACGTACTAAGCGATGCACACCAATCTCGGTGCGCAACCAACCAAAAGCATAATCGCCTTTAATCGCAATCGTCGCCGACTTGATACCAGCGACCCCGCCCGATGACACTTCAATCACTTCAACTTTAAAATCGTGCGCCTCAGCCCAGCGTGTATACATACGTAATAGCATTTCCGCCCAATCTTGCGCTTCGGTGCCGCCACTACCCGATTGAATATCTAAGTAGCAATTATTAGGATCCATTTCACCGCTAAACATGCGGCGAAACTCTAAGTCAGCAACGCGTTTTTCAGCGCTATCTAATTCAGCTTGTACATCCGCTAGCAATAATTCGTCATCTTCCTCTACTGCTAAATCTAGCATGACAGACGCGTCTTCTAAAATAGTTTCAAGTGACACCACCACATCGATAACACTATCAAGATGGCTTTTTTCTTTATTAATTTTGGTCGCACGCTCTGGATCATTCCATAGCTCAGGGTTTTCTAATTCTAAGTTAACTTCTTCTAGACGTTCTTGCTTGCCATCAAAGTCAAAGATACCTCCGCAAATCCTGTCCACGCTCGGCGAGGTCTTTGATGGTTTCTTGATACGGGTTGATTTCCATAATCTTTCCTATAAATACATTTGATAATGATTAAAAATCGCTACTTAACGCTGGTATTGATTAGAGACGCTAGCATTGATCTGAAGATGGTAAAAAAAATTGGGATGCTGTGCACAAGCCAGAGAGAGCAAGGTTAAGTAAAAACTGCTATAGCCCCTCTGTATCGGTTTTGAAGTAGTCAGACGGCAAGACAATATTGTAAATGAGATTAGATCAAAGTGCTCTGCTAAATTGACCAGCTAAATTGACCAGTCTTCTACTGCCCAGCGATGCGCTAACGCATGGGCGTGTAGGGCATCATCAGGTGACACACAAATGGCCACATCTGCCCATTCAAGTAGTGGAATATCGTTTTTAGAATCAGAGTAGGCATAAGTTTTCTCAAAGCTAATACCCGCTGCTTGTTGCTTATCAAGCCATTTATCCAAGTGATAAATTTTGCCTTCTTTAAAATTAGGCTTATCAAGTAACTTACCCGTATAGCGCTGATCCTTAATCTCCAATGGCGTAGCTAAGACATTAACGTTGTCGATACCAAAACGTTCAGCAATGGCAGACACTACAAAGTCATTAGTCGCAGAAATAATCACCACGTCATGACCTAGCTTTAAATGCTCACCCAGCACTGCTAGAGCTTTTGGACGTATATGTGGTTCAATCTCACATTTAATATAGTCTTCCCGTATAGCGTACAAACGCGCCAATGGCAGAGTAGTCAAAAACTGGGCTACAAACTCATTATATTCGGTGGCATCAAGCGACCCATCAATGTATTGCTCATAAAAAGCTTGGTTGGCGGTTCGGTATTGAGCTTCATCAACCAATCCCTGGGTAACAATATATTCGCCCCATAAATAATCGCTATCGACGTCTAGCAAGGTATGATCTAAGTCAAATAGCGCTAATGTACGCGGTGTATTGTCCGTATTATCGGATAGCGTGTCAGTATTGGTGGCAGACGTGCTCATATTAAAAGTCTCATTGATCATAAATCATAAAGTTTATAGTAGTTCAGACAGGTTTACTCTGGTTGTTCAATCTCTTTTAAACCAGTCTTAAAGTTCTGACAACGGTCAGCATAATGCAGTGCAGACCATTTGATCATAACTACTTGTTGATCGGTTAAGGTTTTGACCACCTTGGCAGGCGAACCCATCACCAGTGAGTTATCTGGAATTTCTTTGCCCTCAGTAACGAGCGCTTTGGCACCAATAATACAGTTTTTACCGATTTTGGCATTATTGAGTATCACCGCACCGATACCAATTAGGCTATTATCACCGACTTCACAGCCATGTAACATCGCTAAATGACCAATGGTGACATGATTGCCGATTTTGACCTCAATACCTTGGTCGGTATGGATGACACTGTTTTCTTGCACGTTACTATAGTCACCGATATGAATACGCTCATTGTCGCCGCGAATGACCGCACCAAACCAAACGCTGGCTTGATGGCCTAAATAAACATCACCAATAACGCGTGCTGAGTCAGCAACCCAACCGTTAAAAGGCACGGCAAACTCGGGTACTTTATCTAAATATTGGTAAATCATAATGACTCCTTGTCATTTATGTCGATAGCACTTGTCGATAGCACTTGTTGATAGCACTTGTTGATAGCACTTGTTGATAGTAATTGTTGATAGTAATTGTTGATAGTAATTGTTGATAGTAATTGTTGATAGTAATTATTAGTAGGTAGCGATCAATGGCTGCTAGAGGATTATAAAAAATAGTATAGACTTTATAATATCATCACCAAAAACAGTATAATTGTCCAAATAGTATAATCACTCAACTATAAAACGCTTAAGGAATAAAGCCATGAACGGCAAAGGATATATAGCTTTTATACTATTATCGAGTAGCTTGATTATAGCCAGTCCTGCTCAAGCCGCCAATAGCTCTGGTACTGAAAAGGCAGGCGATATTATCGCAATAGCGATACCAGCAATTGCTTACGGTAGCACATATTATAAGGATGATAAATCTGGGCGTCAGCAATTTTATCAAGCGTTCGGCACTAATCTTGCGGTGACCTATGGGCTAAAAGCAATTATTGATAAGGAACGACCCAATGGTAGCGATGATAAATCATTTCCATCAAGCCATACCTCGGTCGCCTTTCAAGATGCCAGCTTTATTCACAAACGTTATGGCTTGGAATATAGTATTCCAGCTTATATTGGCGCAAGCTTTGTGGCCTATAGCCGCTTAGAGGCCGACGAGCATGATGCAGTCGATGTATTGGCTGGGGCAGCACTAGGTGTCGCTAGTAGCATGTATTTAACCAAAAGTTATAATGATCAATTGTACATTGCACCTTCATTAGCGCCAGATTATTATGGTCTAACGGTGCATTATCAATTTAAATAGCTTAATTTTTAAGGTCTCAATTTTGATACCTTGCCTGTTTAAAGCACTTTGATTAAGATGCTTTAAAGGTTAATAATATAAGTAGTAATAGACTAATATCTATTTCAAAACAAGCAGTTAACTCAAAAAATTTATCACTATTTCTTAACAGACTACTTAGTTATTTGCTACTACGCTACAAAATCGGTTGGCTATTTGGGCGTTTGTTATATATAATGCACAAAATCTGTGCCTAAGCGAGCGGACATGATGCGATTTACTCATTCACTATCTAGTGGGTTTGGTAGTTCTCATTGATAATGTCTTCTCGCTTTTTTGTGGAAAATTTTTGCCTTCGACGCTCGTCTTACTCTATTTAGTGGTAATTATAAAGATAAGAATTGCTCACTTAGGTGAAGATCTTAACCAAAAATTATAATGGCACTCACTAAACACAGCGGAGGCAACCCTTGAATTCATCGACAGAACTACAAGCAATTTTGGCACTAGCAGACGGTACGATTTTTCGCGGTGTAAGTATCGGTAGTCAAGGCCATCGTGTCGGTGAGGTGGTGTTTAATACAGCCATGACAGGCTATCAAGAAATCCTTACTGACCCCAGCTACGCCCGTCAATTGGTTACCCTAACCTATCCACATATTGGTAACACTGGTACCAATAGCGAGGACATGGAGTCTGGTAATGGTCACAAGATTTGGGCAGAAGGCCTCATCATTCGTGATTCAACCATGGTCACCTCCAGCTTCCGTAATTCTGAATCCTTAACTGACTATTTGAAACGGCACGATACGGTTGCTATTGCTGAGATTGATACGCGCCAGCTGACACGCTTACTGCGTGATAAAGGCGCACAGAATGGCTGTATCATGACTGCCTCTGATGGCGAAACCATCAGCACTAATGATGAGCAACAAGCCATTAAACTGGCTCAAGAGTTCGCTGGTATAGCCGGTATGGACTTGGCAAAAGAATGCTGTAATCCTGATGGCTTTGAATGGACAGCAGGTACCTGGGAATTGTCAGATACCCTACTCAACCGTGACACAGCGGGTGCTCATGATAGCGGTACTGGTGGCTTCTTCAAACAACTTGGCACTCATATTGAAGTAAAATATAACGTGGTCGCCTATGACTTTGGTAGCAAGACCAATATCCTACGCATGCTGGTTGACCGTGGCTGCCACGTGACCGTTGTTCCTGCACAAACGGCTATCGCAGATGTGCTGGCAATGAATCCAGACGGTATTTTCTTATCCAATGGTCCTGGCGATCCAGCGGCTTGTACTTACGCTATCGATAGCGTCCGTCACATTATCGAGCAGACCAATATTCCTACCTTTGGTATCTGCTTGGGTCATCAGCTGATTGGTCTCGCCAGCGGCGCAAATACTATTAAAATGAAAACTGGCCATCATGGTGCTAACCATCCCGTACAAGATTTAGCCGCTGGTACAGTGATGATTACCAGTCAAAATCATGGTTTTGCCGTTGATGAAGATACTTTGCCCGATAATGTCAAATCTACTCATCGCTCATTATTTGATGGTACTAACCAAGGTATCGAGCTGACTAACAAGCCCGTATTTAGCTTTCAGGGTCACCCAGAAGCCAGCCCTGGTCCGCATGACTGTGCGCCATTATTTGATAAGTTTGCTGAAATGATGGAAGCGGCTAAAACGGCCCAAGCTTAATCTAATATAAAAACAGTAATAAATAGAAAAGGCGCTAAGAGCAATTAGTGCGTCTACTGTCGCAACAAATAAAAATTCAAAGTACACCTCAATTAAAATATCACTTAAACGAAGGTAGCCCTAATTATGCCAAAACGTACCGACATAAAAAGCATTCTTATCATTGGCGCAGGCCCTATCGTCATCGGGCAAGCGTGCGAATTTGATTACTCAGGTGCACAGGCGTGTAAAGCGCTAAAAGAAGAAGGCTACCGCGTCATCTTGGTCAACTCCAACCCTGCAACCATCATGACTGACCCAGCGATGGCTGATGCCACTTATATTGAACCGATTACTTGGCAAACGGTTGAGCAAATTATTACTAAAGAACGCCCTGATGCTATCTTGCCAACCATGGGCGGACAAACGGCACTGAACTGTGCCTTAGAGTTGGACAAACATGGTGTATTAGCCAAGTATAATTGCGAGTTAATTGGCGCGACCAAAGATTCGATTGAGATGGCAGAAGACCGCAACTTATTTGATAAAGCCATGAAACGTATTGGCCTAGAATGTCCACGTGCTGAAACCGCTGAAACCATGGAACAAGCGTTTGCGACCCAAGAAAAAATGGGCTATCCCTGTATCATTCGCCCTTCATTTACCATGGGTGGCTCCGGTGGTGGCATCGCGTATAACCGTGATGAATTTATCGAAATTTGTGAGCGCGGCTTTGACTTGTCGCCGAACCATCAATTGCTCATCGATGAGTCCTTGATTGGTTGGAAAGAGTACGAGATGGAAGTGGTTCGTGACAAAAACGACAACTGTATCATCATCTGTGCGATTGAAAACTTTGACCCGATGGGCGTACATACTGGCGACTCTATCACGGTTGCGCCAGCACAAACCTTGACCGATAAAGAATATCAAATCATGCGTAACGCCTCTTTGGCAGTACTACGCGAGATTGGTGTTGAAACTGGCGGCTCTAACGTGCAGTTCGGTATCAATCCTGACACCGGTCGTATGGTTGTGATTGAAATGAACCCACGGGTATCGCGCTCATCAGCATTGGCATCAAAAGCCACGGGCTTCCCCATTGCTAAAATCGCCGCCAAATTGGCAGTCGGCTATACCCTTGATGAATTGCAAAATGACATCACCGGTGGCAAAACGCCCGCCAGCTTTGAGCCAGCACTTGATTATGTGGTTACCAAGATACCTAGATTTAACTTTGAAAAATTTCCACAAGCCGATAATACGTTATCAACTCAGATGAAATCAGTGGGTGAAGTCATGGCTATCGGCCGTAACTTCCAAGAATCCATGCAAAAAGCCTTACGTGGTATGGAAACTGGCTCAGATGGTTTTGATGAGCAAATTGACTTTGCTGCTATAAAAGACGGCGCGCTTAGCGCTGATAAAGCCCGTTCTGAGATTACCAATCGCTTAACTATTCCCACGCCTGAACGTATCTACTATGTGGCTGATGCCTTCCGTATTGGTATGACGGTCGATGAAATATTTAATTTCACTAAAATTGACCCTTGGTTCTTGGTACAAATTGAAGATATTGTTAACACTGAAGCGACCGTTAAAGCATTAGGTTTTGGTGGTTTAACTGAGAAAAACTTACGTCGCTTTAAGCGTAAAGGCTTATCAGATTTGCGCTTGGCCAAACTGCTAGGTATATCACAAAAGCAACTGCGTACCAAGCGTTGGGATTTGGCTGTGCATCCGGTCTATAAACGTGTGGATACTTGTGCGGCAGAATTTGAGACCAGCACTGCCTACATGTATTCTACTTATGATAGCGAGTGTGAAGCCAAGCCGTCTGATAAGAAAAAAATCATGGTTATCGGCAGTGGTCCAAACCGTATTGGTCAAGGTATCGAGTTTGACTATTGCTGTGTCCATGCCGCGCTAGCAATGCGTGAAGACGGCTACGAGACCATCATGGTCAACTGTAACCCTGAAACAGTTTCGACCGATTATGATATCTCAGATCGCTTATATTTTGAACCAATCACTCTAGAAGACGTATTAGAAATCGTGCGGATCGAGAAACCTGATGGCGTTATCGTACAATTCGGCGGACAAACCCCACTGAAACTGGCCCGCGCCCTTGAAGCCGCTGGGGTTAAGATTATCGGTACTAGCCCTGATGCGATTGACCGCGCTGAAGACCGTGAGCGCTTCCAGCATATGATTCAACAGTTGAATCTTATCCAACCGACTAATGCCCTAGCAACCAGCTTAGAAGACGGCTTGGTAAAAGCCAAGGACGTCGGCTATCCATTAGTAGTACGCCCATCATATGTGTTGGGTGGGCGCGCGATGGAAATCGTTTATAACGAAGACGAGTTAAGACATTACTTGCGCACTGCGGTACAGGCGTCAAATGAAGCACCGGTATTGCTTGACCGTTTCTTAGACGACGCTATCGAAGTCGATGTAGACTGTATCTGCGACGGCACCGACGTGGTCATCGGTGGTATTATGCAGCATATCGAACAAGCTGGTGTGCATTCAGGTGACTCCGCCTGTTCGTTACCACCCTACTCGCTATCAGATGAATTATGCGACGTTATGCGCGAGCAGACCGTCGCTATGGCGAAAGAGCTGGGCGTTATTGGTTTAATGAACGTCCAGTTTGCCGTAAAGGGTGAGACCGTTTATATTTTAGAAGTTAATCCACGTGCCGCACGTACCGTACCTTTTGTCTCTAAATGTATCGGTGCCTCGTTGGCAAAAGTTGCTGCACGCTGTATGGCTGGCACTTCACTTAAAGAGCAAGGCTTTACCAAGGAAATTGTTCCCTCATTTTTTGCAGTCAAAGAAGCCGTCTTCCCGTTTGCTAAATTCCCTGGTGTCGATCCTATCTTGAGCCCTGAGATGAAGTCAACTGGTGAAGTGATGGGCGTTGGTAAGACCTTTGGCGAAGCTTTTTACAAGGCCGTTATCGGTAGTAATGAGCGCTTACCTGGCTTACCCACTGCAGGCGAAACTAAAACTGTCTTTATTTCAGTTCGCGACAGCGACAAGGCGCAAATATCTCCTATCGCTCGTCAGCTTGCAGACTTTGGCTTCAACATTGTAGCCACCACGGGCACGCAGAAAATACTGGCAGAAAACGGTATTGACTGTCAGAAAATTAACAAAGTTACTGCAGGTCGCCCACATATCGTTGACGCTCTAAAAAATGGTAAGATTGATTTAATCATTAACACCACTGAAGGCAAGCAAGCACAAGAGGATTCATTCTCCATTCGCCGTAGCGCTTTACAAGGCAAAGTCTTTTATGTCACTACTTTAGGAGCAGCCGACGCGGTCTGCAAATCTTATGCTATCGACCTGCCATTTGAGGTATATAAGCTACAAGATTTGCATGAGCAAGCAAAGGCTATTGACGTGGCTGAATAAATTCAGTAAATTAAGCATAACCGTAGGGCTTGCTGAAAATCCTACTAAAGACTGGTTAATATTTTTAAAACGACCGTTCTAAACTCAAAAAGCATAGTGGCTAAACGGCAACTATGCTTTTTATTACGTAGGCCCATTGTTGATTGGTTAGTGAATGTATAAGTTAAAAATACGCCAACTTGCGACTAAATAGACTTGAAAATTACTATTAACCCAACAATTAAGCAGCCTTAACGCCACCCTTTTTTATATTCCACACTGATTGCAATAACGCCAACACCATCTCACTATTCACTAAGAGTAGGAGGTGGTGTGATGTTATTGGTTTAAGGAAAAAACATGCAACGCTACCCTATGACTCCGCAAGGACATGCGGCTTTAGAAGCCGAGTTAAAGCAGTTAAAAACCATTGATCGTCCACGCATCACAGCGTCAATCGCTGAAGCCCGTGAACACGGCGATCTAAAAGAAAATGCTGAATACCATGCCGCTCGTGAGCAGCAAGGATTTTGTGAAGCACGTATCCGTGACATCGAAGCCAAACTTGGTGGCGCGCAAGTGATAGATATCGCTACCTTACCGAAAGAAGGTCGAATAGTATTTGGCGTGACGGTGGTCATTGAAAATATGGATACTGAGGAAGAGAAACGCTATCAAATCGTCGGTGATGATGAAGCCGACTTTAAAGGCGGTAAAATCTCGGTTAACTCGCCTATTGCCCGTGGCCTGATTGGTAAATATAAAGGCGATGAAGCGCGTATCGAAACCCCAAGAGGCGTGGTTGAATACGAGGTTATGGAAGTAATCTACGGGTAATTTGACAGTATCTAATAGATTATTTTAATATCACCTTAGACACCGAACTATTTAGTTATTATTGCTTGGGCCTATCATCAATTGGATTATGACGATAAAAACGAAATATATTTTCGCCAAACCCGAATGATTTTGAAAATATTATAACTATATTAGCTAGCTATCGGACGCAATTTGGCGGAAATACAGCCATTTATGACGCTCTAGCATTATTCTAAAGGCCTTGATCACTCAAGGCCTTTTTTCGTGGGTAAAAATAATTATTTTTTGTTTATTATTATGTGTTGATAACCGTTACTGGACGACACTAATTGTCGCATTGTTTTCTCGATTCTTCCTTATTTACAATGACTTACCAACATATTTGATAAAATA
Organism: Psychrobacter sp. PL15; assembly: GCF_035984995.1. Taxonomy (NCBI): domain Bacteria; kingdom Pseudomonadati; phylum Pseudomonadota; class Gammaproteobacteria; order Moraxellales; family Moraxellaceae; genus Psychrobacter; species Psychrobacter sp. PL15. The sequence goes on along the minus strand of NZ_JAXCIB010000001.1, from coordinate 238,718 downwards.
AACCTTCATAAATTAATTGGTAAATCCCCAGTTATGGCAACGATCAATTATGAAAGATTGCAGGGCAAACTCAATATCTTAGCGGATGCGGCTAAGTATGATGTCTCTTGCTCTTCCTCCGCTGGTACTCGTAAAAACCAAGGTGGCGGTCTAGGCGATGCGTCACAGTCAGGCATTTGTCACAGCTATACCGAAGATGGACGCTGTGTCAGTCTACTTAAGATCTTGCTCACCAATCACTGTATTTATGATTGTGCTTACTGTACTTCTAGAAAAAGTAACGACACACCGCGCGCGGCATTTAGTGTCGAAGAAGTGGTTGATTTGACCATGCAATTTTATCGTCGTAATTATATCGAAGGCTTATTCTTAAGCTCCGGTATCTTTAAAAGTGGTGACTATACAATGGAGCGACTGGTTGAAGTGGCAAAGATATTACGTACCCGTGAGCGCTTTAACGGTTATATTCATCTAAAAACCATTCCTGGTGCCTCGAAAGAGTTATTACTAGAGGCTGGACTGTATGCGGATCGCTTAAGCGTCAATATTGAAATACCCACCAAATCTGGCCTTGCTTTACTGGCGCCAGAAAAGTCGCATGAACAATTAAAAGCGCCGATGGCAACCGTAAAAGAAGAAATTATCACTATCCGTGAAAGCCGTAAAACTCATAAAAAAGCGCCCAAATTTGTACCCGCAGGTCAGACTAGCCAGATGATCGTCGGTGCCAGTAATGAAACTGATTTACAAGTGATTCAGTTATCGAGTCATTTCTATAAACAATATGATCTCAAACGTGTTTACTACTCAGGCTATGTACCGATGCTAGCGGATAGCCGCCTACCTGCTATTGGCACGCCAGTGCCGATGGTACGTGAAAACCGTCTGTACCAAGCCGACTGGTTAATGCGTTTTTATGGCTTTGGCGCTCATGAAATTCTTGAACCTGACTCACCGTTTTTGGACCTAGACTGTGACCCAAAACTGGCATGGGCCATCCGTCATCGCGAGCATTTCCCTGTTAATATTCAAACCGCGTCTTACGAGATGATCGTACGCATTCCGGGAATTGGTACCAAAACCGCAAAAAAAATTCTCAAAGCACGTAAGTTTAATCAGCTGACTCTATACCATTTAAAAAAGATGGGCGCGGCGGTCAACCGTGCTAAATACTTCATTGCCACTACGGGTAAAAATGAACATCTCGCGCATCTAACCCGAGATAACTTTCGCCAGTATGTGCTGGCACAAACGCAAACTAAATTTAAAGACCAGCGCAGTGGCCAGTTGGCCTTATTTTAATCAGGACTTACTTTGATAAAGCTGACATAGCTGAACCCTTTTAAAATAAGTTCACTATAGCTAAAAGAAATTTTTGTAGTCTCTGGAATGACGTAATCACACAGTAGGCTAGAAATTTTTTGTCCGCTATATAGCACTACAGTCAGTTCAAAATGAAAGAGAGTCGTTTATAATAATGTACTGACTGTGTAGAATATTTAAGACTACTTTAGGATGAACCATGTCACAACAGCTACCAGACACGATTTACCCTATTGGTCATTTAACGCCCAGTATTGTGCTTTATGAGCCAAGTTTTGAAGGGTGGCTCAGCGCGGTATTTTATGTCTATGCCCATAAAATTCAACATAATACAGCGCTCCAGCTAACAGCTAATGACTGCTACGTACCTTCATTAATAGATTATGCGACTAGCGTTGCAACTGAGGCAGATAAAGCGCAAAGGGTGCTGGTTAAGCTCAATAATCTGATTGGGCGTTCTGGGTTGCGCCAGATTTTATGGGGTTTATTATCTGAAAAAATGGATATCGGAACAACTTTATTCCAAGTGGTAAAGTACGCTATCGACTATCCTGATCGAGCAGTTATGGAAGACTTAGGCAACCTAAACGTTTTGCAGTTGGCACAAAACGTCAAATCTGTCGGCCGTGAAAAGCACCGAATGGAAGCCTTTGTACGCTTTGAGCATACCAATGATGATATCTATTTTGCTAGGGTGGAGCCTGATTTCAATGTCTTACCACTAATTGGTGAGCATTTTCGTCAGCGCTATCAGGATCAGCACTGGGCGATTTATGATCTCAGCCGCGGTTATGGTATTTATTATGATAAAAGTAAAAGCACCCCGTCTCGTCCTGCCAACTTACAAACTATAACTAACCTTGATGAGGCGGTATTGCGTAATCCTGCTAGCGTGCACAGTGTAGATGAACAGCGCTATCAGCAGTTTTGGCAAGGCTACTTCACTAACGTCAATATCAAAGAACGCAAAAACCCACGTTTGCATAGACAGTATTTACCTCAGCGTTATTGGAAATATTTAAGCGAAAAACAACTCCTTCCTGATGCAGAGCATTTACAAAAACGTCGTTAGCTTTGTTTATTATTAGCCTTTATTTACTACGGAATTTTATCTATTATTAAATTTTTCTCATGCACTACTAACTAAATGCTAATTAGGGTTTAAATATGACGCTACTGAAAACTATTTGTCATCCTCAGCCCCTGCTTAAGGTTGAGTTTTATCGCTTTTTACCTGACAATAGCCACTTATTACCTAACGGGTGCCGACCGCTATTATGAAAGTGATGCGCTTATTATCGTCTTTGAAACATGATGAATCCGAACGCGGTATCTTTCATCTTGGGCGCGCATTGGTCAAAAATGACCATACTTCAATTATTATCTCTAGTGCCGATGATGATAATGATTTGGTCAGACGCCTAGAGCGCGATGGCAACCTATATCATCAGTTATATATGAATAAAAAGTCTTGGTTGTCCCTGCTACAAATTGCGCCGCTACGCCGTCTCATTGAGCAATATAACCCTGACGTCATTCATATACATTCTCGAACGCCAGCCTGGATACTGCATTTAGCACTACGGCGTGCCCGAGTTAAGCGGCCACCAAAACTGGTCTCGACCATGTATGGCTTTTATCCCATTAATAAATACTCACAAGCGCTACTCGATGTCGATACCATTATCACGGTATCTGATAGTGTCACCAATTATCTAAAAAAAGGGCTACGCCTTGAAGATGTTGACCCAAAGATGATCAAACGTATCTACCGCGGTATCGATACCCGCCGTTATCCTTACCGGCACAATCCATCAGTCTATTGGCTGCGACATACTTTTGCTGAATATCCTGAGCTTGAGCACAAAAAATGGCTGGTATTTCCGACTGTCATCGGTAATGAATATGGTCAAGAATGGCTCATTGATATCTTAGGTAATCTTCAAGAACAATTTCCTAATATTCACGTTATCGTTATGGATGAAGATCATCGAGATGGCGATGTGGCTCACGAAGACTTCCGCCAGCGTACCACTGCCCTCAACCTTGCTGAGCGTATTACCTATGTCGGTAGCAAGCGTAACGACATGCGCGAATGGCTATCTGCAGCTAATATCGTCATGGCACTTGCCAACGAGCCTGAGTCTATCGGCATTAACGCCTTACAAGCGATTCACCTGGGTACACCAGTCATTGGCTGGGATCAAGCTGCATTCAGCGAGATTCTACAGCCATTATATCCGCAAGGATTGGTCAAAAAATATAACGCTCAAGCGTTATGTAAGGCCGTGAGAAATCAGTTAGAAAGCGTTACTCGACCTGAGATGACCAATAAATTTACCATGCGTGAAATGATTAAAGAGACCCTTGCGGTATATCAAGGGTTACATGATGAGTCGCTCGCTGAAGAGAACATTCGGACCGCGACCTACTCTTCACGTAAGCTCACAAAGCGCCTTAAACCTATAGTCAAATCGCTGACTAAACCTGTTAATGAACTCGCTGGTAAAGCCGTTATAAAGAATACAACGCCAACTGTAAAAGAAAAGTCTGAACTAATTACTACTTCAGAACCGATCAACAAAGAAAGCTTATAGCAGACGCTAACAACAACGGTTATTAACAGAAGAAGCTTGTTGCCTATTTTGGTAGGATCAATTAAAAATATCACTTCCCATTAACCGTACTGTGTTTTGACTTATTTTGACTTAATAAGTCGCTGGCGTGTGCGCACTAATAATACGTGTTATAGCATTACTAGGATTGATAAAAGTATGAGGATTGTGGGTATTAATGACATAGCTGTCGCCCTCATTTAATAGATACGTGATCTCATCAATGCGGATTAAAATTTTGCCTTCAATAAAATCTTTTAAACACCCTATAGTTAAAACACCTTAAAAACGCGACGGTACTGCTGGTATAAGCTTTTTGTAGCCTCTGTCTGCGTAGGCACAGCAAGCAAGAAAAACGTATGCCAGCAGTAGGTTATGTATCGATATTACTTTTCATTGACTATAGGGCTTATCATCCTAATGATGTCTGTATAGCCTCTTATGCCAACTTTTTAATCTGTAACAACGGTATTATTGTGCCGCAATATGATGATGTAAATGATGACTTAGCCATTCAGCAGCTTGAAAAAATCTTTCCTAGGCATCAGGTAGTTGGAGTACATACTAAAGAGATTATGTTTGGCGGCGGCAATATTCATTGTACTACCCAACTTTACTACCCAGCAGCGGTCAACGCGTAGTAACAAGATTTATGTGTTCTACAATTAGCTTTTTAAACATAACCAAAAACGGATTTTGAACCCGAGGAATTTTTATGAGCGAATATCAAGTAACCAACCCAGCCACTGGCGAAGTTGAAGCCACCTATCCTACTGCGAATGAACAAGATATCCAGCAGGCGATCAAAAAAGCAGACGATGCATATCAAGACTGGCGTCAAGTACCTCTCAGCGAGCGCAGTGCCATACTACATAAAATTGCCGATATTTATACTGAGCGTCAAGATGAGCTGGCGGATATGATCACTACAGAAATGGGCAAACCCGTCGCCCAAGGTAAAGGAGAGCTCGGTCTAGTCGCTAATATCTATCGCTACTATGCGGATAATGCCGAGCAACTATTGGCAACGGATGAGGTTAAAGTGGATCAAGGCTCAGCCTCTGTAGAAAAGCTTCCAGTCGGCGCCTTACTAGGAATTATGCCATGGAATTTCCCCCACTATCAGGTAGCGCGCTTCGTCGCACCAAACTTTATGGCGGGCAATACGATCATCCTAAAGCATGCCCCTCAGTGCCCTAAGACGGCAGAAGTCATTGTCGAGATTTTAAAGGACGCCGGCCTGCCTGATGGCGTGTATAACAATATCTTTGCCACTAATGAGCAAGCCGCTACTATCATTCAAGATAGTAGAGTTCAGGGCGTGTCACTAACAGGTTCTGAGCGCGCTGGTGCAGCCGTCGCTAAAGAGGCAGGCAGCGCCCTCAAAAAAGTTGTTTTGGAACTAGGCGGCTCAGACCCCTTTATTGTCGCAGCAGATGCTGATATCGAGAAGGCAGTAGCGGACGCCATCACAGGTCGTTTTGGTAATACAGGACAAGCTTGTAATGCTGCTAAGCGCTTAATTATCGTTGAAGCTGTCTATGACAAGTTTGTACAAGGCTTTACCGATGCGGTCCGAGCTATGACTTTATCTGATCCCTTAAATGCAGATACTTTTATTGGACCGATGTCATCAAAGAGCGCTGCCGTTAATCTGCAAGAGCAATTAGATGGTGCGATACAGGCTGGCGCTACGGTTCTGGTTGAAGGCGGCATAGTCAAGGATAAGCCTGGCGCTTGGTTTGCGCCTGCAGTACTTGCCGATGTCGATGACTCAATGGATGTCTATCGTCAGGAGCTATTCGGTCCTGTTGCCGTCATCTATAAAGCCCATGATATAGCGCACGCTATCAAGATTGCTAATGACGTGCCTTTCGGTCTGGGCGCTTCTATCCAAACTCAAGATTCGGCATTGGCAGCAGAGATTGCTGAGCAGTTAGAAGTAGGTATGGTCTATATCAATACACCTTCTGGTAGCGAAGCCAATATCCCGTTTGGCGGCGTTAAACGTTCAGGATTTGGTCGCGAGCTTGGTACGCTTGGCATCACTGAGTTCCTAAACTATAAGCTGATTCGTGATAAAACCAACGCGTAGGTTCAGCCTATTATTCTTAGTACTGCAATAAAAAAAGCCTAGCGTCTTAACGCTAGGCTTTTTTTTGATTAATATGTAAAACCTGTTCACTGTTTTACTTTTTAGGCGGATTTTCTTTTAACCACAGCTGATTGACGATTTTTAACTCACGTAACTCTTCTGCCATGATAGCTTCACTTGTACCTGGATACTTGACTCTTGCATAGCTATATAAAGAAATCCCCAGTACAGTCCAGCCGAGGAAGATCCACCACTCAATGCCGATAAGCGCCGACGGCATCCCTGGCATATACAAGGTCAATAGACCAATGCTTAGAATGATAGTGACTACACCTACGAGCTTACCTGCTGGTACTCTAAACGGACGTACCATATCAGGCTCGCGGTAGCGTAATACTAAGAAAGAGATGGCGACACAAGTATAAGCTATGACAATACCAAAGCCACCTGCATCTACAATCCAAACTAGCATTTTGCGGCCAAATAATGGTGCTAGGGTCGCCAAACCACCAATGAGTAAAATAGCGTTGGCTGGCGTATTGTATTTAGGATGTAATTTACTCAAAAACGCCGGTAACATACGAGCTTTGGACATCGCATACAGCAGACGACTACCACCAATTAAGAAGGCATTCCAACTGGATAAAATACCCAGTACCCCACCAATAACCAGTAAAATACCAGCCCACTTACCACTCCAAGCATTGGTCATCGCATCAGCGGTCGCTAAGGTTGAACCTTCTGCTTGTATCAGTGGTAACGTCGTGCCAACACTCCAAGCGACTGCGATATACCAAAGTACTGCGATAATAATTGAGATGATCAAAAACTTACCAATATTAGGACGGGTTAAATCAATCTCTTCAGCCGCTTGCGGAATAACGTCAAAGCCCACAAACATAAAAGGTACCATCACAATAACCGCCATTACACCAGCAGCACCACCAATAAATGCAGGTGCTTGAACGGCAGTCGATGTAGCAGGATTATATAATGCGGCACCGATAAACAGCAGTATTCCGACAAATAAAATTCCTATTACCGCTGTTTTTTGGAACCATGCACTAACTTCCATGCCACGAATATTCAACCATGTCACGATTACAGATCCCAGCATCCCCACCCCAACCCAAGTGGCATAGACATCCCAGCCTGCGATGGTCCATAGATAACCTTGGTTATAGTTAGGGATAAAGTATTCGACTACTGTCGGTAGCGCCACCGCTTCGAAAGCCACTACGGAGAAGTAACCGAACAGAATACTCCATGAGCAAATGAAAGAGACATTAACTCCTAACGCTCTATGGGTATAAGTATGCTCACCACCAGTAATAGGCATTGATGCGGCCAGCTCAGCATAAGTGACACCGATCAAAATTACTGCCAGACCACCTAAGAGGAACGCTAACATCGCGCCCCAAGTTCCAGCAGCAATAATCCAGCCACCAGCCAATACTACCCAACCCCAACCTACCATCGCACCAAACGCTAGGGCAATAATATCAAACATTCCAAGCGATTTTTTTAATCCAGACATAACTTACTCCTTGTCTTTGTGTCATCCATGTCCATCCTTGACACTTCAGCCAGATAAATATTCAAAGTCATATTTACCTGGCTTGATGCTTATCTGGCTACATGCTTGTTTATTCGGGTCTAGCCCATTATCGTTATCTTTCCGTATCTATCAATTTCTGTTTGTTTGCCTGTTGTGTTGGTTTGTGCGATTGCTTTAATTGCCATCTAATGACACAGACAGCAACGGCGTCTCGTCTTGCAAGGCGCCGTTATAACACTTAAATTCAAAAATCAGAGCCTTACTTGTTAAATTACAATCGCTACTTCTTGATTGAAGTTAAACCCTTACTAAAAACTAGGCTTTTAATAACTTACCAATAATATCGAGGCCTTCTTGCAGTATTTCATCTTCAACAGTCAGCGGCACCATGATGCGAATGGCATTGCTATGCATACCACAAGATGCTAATAATAAGCCCTGCTCAAAGCACTTCTGCTTTAGATTAGCAGTGGCATCAGCATCTGGCTGGCCGTCACTGTCAATTAATTCAAAAGCCAGCATGGCACCTTTATGGCGGATGTGACCGATGCTGCTAAGATTTAAGTCTTTTAAGAATGACTCGATTTTGTCGCCAATCTCAATACTGCGCTCAAGTAAGTTTTCTTCTTCGATAACTTCTATTACTGCTAAAGCCGCTACACAAGCGAGTGGGTTACCCGCATAAGTACCCCCTAGGCCACCGATTTGCGGTGCATTCATGATATCAGCACGGCCAATAACCGCAGATATCGGATAACCACCCGCTAAACTCTTGGCGCTAGTCATTAGGTCGGGCTCAACACCCAGTTGTTCAGTAGCGAATAAGGTACCGGTTCTAGCAAAACCGCACTGCACTTCATCAAAGATCAACACGATGCCGTGCTCATCACAGATAGCGCGTAACGCTTTGGCAAATGATGGCGTAACTTGATGGAAGCCGCCCTCGCCTTGTACCGGCTCAATAATCATCGCTGCTACTTCACTCGGATCAATTGAGGCCTGAAAGATCATCTCAAGGCTATGTAGCGCTTGCGCCTCAGTAACATTGAGCTCTTCAGCAGGAAATAGCGCATGAAACACAGGACCTGGCATTGGACCAAAATCTTTTTTGTACGGAATAACCTTACCGGTCAAGCTCATGCACAATAATGTACGACCGTGCCAGCCACCAACAAAGGATATAACCCCTGGACGACCTGTTTTTGCGCGAGAGATTTTGACTGCGTTTTCGACTGCTTCAGCACCAGTGGTTAAAAAGAAAGCTTTTTTGTCACCACTAATAGGCACGGCTGCACAAAGCTTTTCAGCGAGCTCAACATAGCATTCATAATTGATCATTTGCGCGGCAGTATGGGTGAATTTATCTAGTTGCTCATGCACACGCTGAGTGATTTTTGGATGGCTATGACCGGTATTAAGTACTGAAATACCGCCAACAAAGTCAATATAACGATTGCCTTCTACATCCCAAATTTCCGAGTTTTTTGCTTTGGCAGCAAATATAGGAAACGCCACACCAAGTCCGGTCGGTAAAACCGCTTTACGGCGTTCAAGCAAAGATTGATTGGTAATTTTAGTCGTAGTCATGAGAACGTCCTTTTCTTTATATTTAAAATAAGCGCTATTTAGTTAACAGCGGCGCATATAGTAGGCGCTAAATGATAGAAATCAGTCATATCCTTTAGCGCCTTGAAACTAAGTTGATTACTGGGCTAAATGAGCAAGACTAGCTGATATCAGAGCACCAGTATTTGGTGACAACATATTCTTCTAGACCATATTTTGAGCCTTCACGGCCAAAACCTGACTGCTTAACGCCACCAAATGGGGCAACCTCAGTTGAGATCATGCCAGTATTATGACCAACCATACCGTATTCTAGGCCTTCAGTGACCCGCCATGCGCGCGCAAAGTCGCTGCTATAAAAATAAGCTGCCAAACCATAAATCGTATCATTAGCGGCGCGGATAGCTTGTTCTTCGGTCTCAAAGACAAATATGGAGGCGATAGGACCAAAAATTTCTTCGCTAGCGATATCCATACCCGTGCTGATGTCAGTAATAACAGTGGGATTAAAGCTTAACTCAGAAGCATCATTGGTGTCGCCGCCAGTTACTAACGTCGCACCCTTATCAAGCGCGTCTTTTAGAAGTGCCTGAACTTTTTCTAGCGCATCTTTATTGATCAAAGGACCAATATCAACGCCTTCAGTCATACCATTACCGACTTTAAGTGCTTCTACTTTTTTGACAAAAATCTCTAGGAACTTGTCTTTGATACTGGCTTGTACGTAGACGCGGTTGGCACAGACACAAGTCTGACCAGCATTGCGATACTTGGAGGCGATTAAGCCATCAGCCGCTTTTTCTAAATCGGCATCGTCAAATACGATGAAAGGAGCATTACCACCAAGCTCTAGTGACAGCTTTTTGATGGTTGGTGCACATTGTGCCATCAAGGTGCGACCCACTTCAGTAGAGCCAGTAAATGATAGTTTTTGAATGCGAGCATCACCGGTTAAAATATCGCCGATGACCGAAGATTTACCGGTGACGACTTGGATAACGCCAGCAGGAATACCCGCTTGCTCAGCCAATACGCCTAACGCGAGAGCAGAAAATGGGGTAGCAGTGGCAGGTTTGATAATCATGGTGCAACCAGCAGCCAGTGCCGGAGCCGCTTTGCGAGTGATCATTGCTGCCGGAAAGTTCCAAGGGGTAATAGCCGCACAAACGCCTACTGGCTGCTTTAGAACGACATAGCGTAGCTGCGATTTGGCAGACGGAATCACATCACCATAGACCCGCTTACCTTCTTCAGCGAACCAGCGGATGAAGCTATTGGCGTAGCCAATCTCGCCGCGTGATTCACCCAATGGTTTACCTTGCTCAGCAGTCATTAAGATAGCTAAATCTTCTTTATTGTCATCAATAAGATCAGCCCACTTCTGTAATAGCACCGAACGCTCTTGAGCAGTTTTTGCCGCCCATGTTACCTGTGCTTCATGAGAATGAGCGACGGCGTCATTGATGTCTTGATCAGTTAGGCTTGGAACAGTACCGATAATCTCGCCGTTGAATGGATTAGTCACATCGAGAGTGGTGGCATCACTAGCATCATGCCAACTGCCTTTAATCAGGCATTGATGTTTGAGTAAGTCTGGATTGGCTAATTTTAATGTGGTTGTTGACGTAGTTGTTGACGTAGTTGTTGACATAGTGACGTTCCTTGTTAGTAAGCTGGGCGCTTACTTATAATTATTGATGAAGTAAGTGGCGAAAAATTGGCTATAGATAAAACGAATATTAATGAAACAGTGAACATTGTCCTCATTAAACTATTATAAATAGACTGTTGTGCACAAATACTTATTGATAATCGACAACTTGTTTAATATACTCTTAGTTCAGTATGCTGAATAATAATTCTCTATATGAGACATCATTATAAGAATGATGTGACGTACTTTGCAACCCTTATTACTATTTTTATTAGCGCTTTAGCTTGATTCTTACTTACCTTGTTATTTTTCTTCACATTTATAGGCGACATATGACTACGACTGCCGTGCCAGCATTAGAAAAAACCTTCCAGATTTTGGACTTAATAACTGCCAGTCCGCAGCCATTAACTGCCGCCCATATCGCCAAACAGTTGGGGCTTGCTCGTAGCTCAACTCATAACATACTGCAAAGTCTACTGACCAAGCATGTCATTTACAAAGACGGGGACAGTCGCTTTCATTTGGGCTCATACTTGCTTTATTGGGCGGGTGAATATGAGCAGCGACAAGGGGTCATACAGTTGTTTAAGGAGCTTATTGTACAATATCCTATTCTGCTTCAGCATACGGTTACCTTATCCAAGCTAGACTTGGGAGAAGTGGTATTCTTGGCTTGTCACGAATCCCCTGCTCCGTTAGGCTTTACTTTCCGCTCAGGTGTGCGCGTGCCTGCAGTATTTTCAGCAACAGGCAAAGCAATGCTTTCAACTTTATCTATGCACACCATCAAATCATTGTATGAAGATAACTTCCCCGAGCCACTCACACCCAATGGTGTAGACAATTTTGACACCCTCTCCACTGAGCTGGCAGCTATTCATAGCAGTCGTATCTCACTTGATGACGGTCAACTGCGCGATGGCATGTACTGCTTAGGTACTTATATTCGTAATGCCTCGGGGAAAGCCACTGCAGGTATGGCCGTGAGTTTTTTACAAGCAGAGTACGAGTCTAAGCGCGATGAAGTCAGCGCTGTATTGATTGAGTTAGCGGAACAAATGGAACAGCGTTTAGGGTTTACGCCTGTCCGCTTAGCATAATATCGTCTTATGGAAAATCACTTTAAAACAATTCGCAATCGATAGACGTAACCCAAAGAAAAAGCCAGATACTAACCATATCTGGCTTTTTCTAATTCCTAAACTTCTAAACCCTCACTTTATTTTGGGACGGGACAGCGCTATATATTCAAGGGTTATACATTTAGTATTCTTATAGTCAATGAAAAGTAATATCGATACATAACCTACTGCTGGCATAAGTTTTTCTTGCTTGCTGTGCCTACTCAGACAGAGGCTGCAAAAAGCTTATACCAGCAGTACCGTCGCGTTTTAAGGTATTTTAACTATAGCTCATAAACGCTTAAACAATACCGTCCGCTTTTAGCTTAGCGATCATCTCACTATCGTAACCAAGCGCTGCGAGCGTGCTATCGGTATGTTCGCTCAGACTCGGCGGTGGCGATCGGTACGTGACAGGTGATTCAGATAGTTTGATGGGGTTGCCTAATGCTCTGACTGGGCTGCCTTGTGCCGTAAAATCAATCACCATTTCTCGAGCCTGTGTTTGCGGCATGGCTAAGGCTTCAGAGACATTATGAATCGCACCACTCGGAATGCCTACTTGCTGCAAAACCTCTAACCAATGTGCACGCGACTGTTGTGCAAACTTATCCACTAGCCAGCCGCATAGCAACTCACGATTGACGACCCGCGCAGGATTGGTAGTAAAACGGCTGTCCTGCTGCCAATTGACATCTAAGACCTGACAAAGCTTGGCAAACTGTTGATCATTACCACAAGCCAAAATAAAATGTTGCTCGCCCGCAGCCAAGAACACTTGATAAGGGACAATATTGGGATGTTGATTGCCCAATCTTGGTGGCACCTCGCCTGAGGCTAAATGATTCATACCAACATTGGCCAGCAGCGCCAATGCACTATCAAATAACGCCACATCAACTTGCTGTCCACGTCCAGTATGTTGCCGTGCTAACAGCGCCGCTTGTATGCCGATAGTGAGCTGCAGTCCGGCAAACAAATCTACCACTGCGACCCCGACCTTATGCGGCTCACCATCGCTAGGCCCAGTGATACTCATCAAGCCTGACAAGCCCTGAATAATATAGTCATAGCCTGGTCGCTTGGCATCAGGTCCTGTCAATCCAAAACCAGTCAATGACGCGTATATTAAACGTGGGTTGGTCTGTTTAAGACTCTCGTAGTCCAAACCGTATTTTTGCAAACCCCCGACTTTAAAGTTTTCCACCACAATATCGCTATCAGCGGCGATTTTTTTGATAATGGTCTGTCCCGCTGGAGTGGTTATATCAACAGTGAGTGATTTTTTATTGCGGTTGATGGTGGCATAGTATGCTGAGGTATCATCGCTAAAAGCTGGCGGTGCCCAATGACGGGTCTCATCACCGATACGTGGACGTTCAACCTTAATCACTTCTGCCCCCAAATCAGCTAAAATTTGAGTACATGATGGTCCGGCCAACACTCTAGATAAGTCCAGCACCTTGATACCGTGCAATGCACCTCGTGCCGCTTGCTTATTATTAGCGTCGTTACTACTATTATCTTTATTGCTATTAGAATCATTATTAGTATTACTGCTAGGCTGCTGTTGCTCAGTCTGCGGCGATATTATGGTCATAATATTCCCTTATTTAGTCGTCCTTTAACCTCTAATCGGTTTCTCAACCTATTTTATTGTGCTTTTGTACTGAGGGCTTTCATTATTTATATCAGTCTTAATAGTGAGCCACAAAAAAACGTACGTTACTGAATGCTAAGTGCTGAATGAACAGCTAAACAGTGACGTACGCTAGTAGTTGGTGATTGGCAGTAATTTAAACACTGCTAAACACTCATACAAAACACCTTATGCAAAATATAAATTAATAAAATGCTTGGATACCTGTTTGAGCACGGCCTAGGATAAGAGCATGGATATCGTGTGTGCCTTCATAAGTGTTGACCGCTTCTAAATTCATTACGTGGCGAATAATATGATACTCATCAGAGATACCGTTACCACCATGCATGTCACGGGCAACCCGAGCAATATCTAGCGCCTTACCACAGTTATTACGTTTAATCATTGAAATCATTTCAGGCGCAGCATTGTCCTCGTCCATCAAACGTCCGACACGTAGCGCCGCTTGTAGACCTAGGGTAATTTCAGTTTGCATATTGGCAAGTTTTAACTGTACCAATTGGGTGGCCGCTAGCGGACGTCCAAATTGAATACGATCAAGGGTGTACTGGCGCGAAGCCTTCCAGCAAAAATCAGCCGCGCCCATCGTGCCCCAAGCAATGCCATAACGGGCTTTATTTAAGCAACCAAAGGGACCTTTGAGGCCGCGAATATCTGGAAAAGCATTGGCTTCAGGGACGAATACTTTGTCCATAACAATCTCGCCAGTAACTGAGGCACGTAACGAGAATTTACCTTCAATTTTGGGAGCAGATAAGCCTTTCATACCTTTATCTAAAATAAAGCCACGAATCAAACCTTCATCATCTTTCGCCCAAACCACAAATACATCGGCAATCGGACTGTTGGTGATCCACATTTTGTTACCGGTCACCTCATAGCCGCCAGCGACTTTGCGGGCGCGCGTTGACATCGATGATGGATCTGAGCCTGAGTCCGGTTCAGTCAGACCAAAGCAGCCCACGTATTCGCCAGTCGCCAGTTTAGGCAAATATTTTTCTCTTTGCTCTTCAGTACCATATTCATGTATTGGATGCATAACCAAACTTGATTGCACACTCATGGCTGAGCGATAGCCTGAATCAACCGCTTCCACTTCTTTGGCGAGCAGACCATAGGCAACACTCGACAAGCCAGCACAGCCATAGCCGTCAATCGTGACGCCTAGCAAGCCCATTTCACCCATTTGACGCATAATATTGCGATCAAAATGCTCATTACGGTTGGCTTCAATGATGCCCGGCATTAATTCTTTTTGAAAAAACTGGTGGGCAGTATCGGTAACCATACGTTCTTCGTCGGTCAACTGATCGCGCAATAAAAAAGGGTCTTCCCAATCAAAACGTGGACTAGTAGAGTTTGCCATGCTGTGCTCCTTGGTGTCAGTCATCCTGACTGACGAATAGTATTTTGACTTATCTGAATGTTTGACGCTGACTTAATACTTTAAAGGCTTAGTAGTTTAAATATTTAATACTGTAGATATTTTCACTTGAATAATTTGTTCTGCTATGCGAAACTTAG
Source organism: Psychrobacter sp. PL15 (assembly GCF_035984995.1). Lineage (NCBI taxonomy): Bacteria > Pseudomonadati > Pseudomonadota > Gammaproteobacteria > Moraxellales > Moraxellaceae > Psychrobacter > Psychrobacter sp. PL15. Next base: position 223,596 of record NZ_JAXCIB010000001.1, on the reverse strand, counting down.
TTTCATAATATGAACCATTTAAGCAGAAATCAGGTCTGCTGTAAACCTTTATCCTAATATATGGTTATAAAATGACAAAACACCTAGCAACGCCCGTATCGCTGTTAGATCAAATGAATGACAGGCTGGTCCAAAGCAAAATAGCTGAAGATCGGCAGTTCGTCACCGCTCTTGGCCGCGGATTGACATTGCTGGCTGCATTTGAACATCATGAACAACTCAGCCATCAGCAGTTATGCCAACTGACCACTTTGCCAAAAGCGACCGTTACTCGCCTAATCTATACCTTGATGACGCTTGGTTTTTTGCGGACGATGGCGCATGGACAGTATCAATTGGCCAGTAGCGCAGTGCGACTGAGCGCTCAAGCGTGGAGCCGTCATGATGTGGTGGCATTTGCTGAACCACTATTACGCCAATTCGCCACACAAAATGAAGTATCGGTGAATCTGGCCAAAGAAATCGAAGGTGAAATGCGTTATTTAGCCTGTTACCGAAGCCCAGCACGTCTATCGGTAAACTTGCAAGTGGGCTCAGCGGTACCGATCGCTCGAACCGCTATAGGGCGCGCGTTTTATGCCGTCAGCTCATCTACCAGACAAGCGGCAATTACCTCCAATCTGCAAGCAAGTTTATCTGTCGAAGATTTTGGACCAGCACAAACGGCGTTAACTCATGCATCGCAGTATTATGAGACTCATGGCTATACGCTGTCCGATGGCGAGTTTTCTACAGATATTCTGGCAGTGGCAGTCGGTGTCTTTGATGTAACAACTGGACACTATGCTTATTCACTGAATGCTAGCGTGCCCCGTGCCAACTGGGAAGCAGAAGACTATGTGGCGATGATTGTACCCAAGTTACAGGCACTTGCTGAGAGGATTGATCGCGGAGCATAGAGAGCTGGAAAAGAAAATATCATTTGCCGTTAACAAAAAACGTATCAGACTACCGCATTGATCCATCACAACATGAGCATGTCGTTACTCAATTATTCCTGGGCCGTGATATCATAGACGTATAACATGCGCGGCAATTATAAGTTAAGATTAAAACCGGCTGAATTCTGAGTCATCAATACTGATGGTTGAGATAGGCCGCTTTTATCTATCATTAATAATTACTGCGTTTTTTAATATCTATGTTTTATAGTTGAGCGTTGCTATGGCCGAATCTCGTACTGATCTGAACCCCAAATCCAAACATAACTCTTCTTATCTGACTGGTATGTTACTGCGTTATGGCACTTTTGGCGCAGCTGTACTGCTGTTGGTAGCGGGGCTATTATTAACTAACTGGTGGCTAATAATTATTGGCGGGTTGGGAGTAGGTTTGGGTATTTATGACTTGCTGCAATCAAAGCATGCCATATTAAGCAACTACCCGGTCGCTGGTCATATTCGCTATGTACTTGAGGACTTTCGCCCTGAGATTCGTCAGTACTTACTTGAAGATGACAAAGAACAAGTGCCGTTTTCACGTCAACAGCGCGCACTGGTTTATCAGCGCGCCAAAAATGTCAGTGATACCAACGCTTTTGGTACCCTAGACAACTTGTATGCTCATGGTAAAGAGTGGTTTTTACAATCAGCAATCAGTGAACCGATAAAAAACAAAGACTTTCGTATTATTGTTGGCGGTGAGCGTTGTCAGCAGCCGCATGATATGTCGGTGTTTAATATTTCAGCGATGAGCTTTGGCAGTCTATCTGCTAATGCCATTATGGCGCTGAATCAAGGCGCAAAAATTGGCGGCTTTACCCATGATACTGGTGAAGGTGCAATCAGCCCTTATCATCGTAAGTTCGGCGGCGACTTGATTTGGGAGCTGGGCACAGGTTATTTTGGTTGCCGTGATGACAAGGGTGATTTTGACCCGCAGTCCTTTGCTGAAAAAGCGGTTGACCCACAAGTAAAAATGATTGAAATCAAACTGTCACAAGGGGCCAAACCTGGTCAAGGTGGCGTACTGCCTGCCGGGAAAATAACCCAAGAAATCGCTGATACCCGCCAAGTGCCGATGGGGCAAGACTGTGTTTCCCCCTCCTCGCACCCCGCCTTTAGCACCCCGCGTGAGCTAGTCGCGTTTTGGCAACAGCTGCGTGAACTATCAGAAGGTAAACCAGTCGGTTTCAAATTGTGTATCGGTCAGCCTTGGCAGTTTATGGCGATTGTAAAAGCTATGATTGAGGCCGATAACTATCCTGATTTTATTGTTATTGATGGTGCAGAAGGCGGTACCGGTGCGGCACCTGTTGAGTTTATGGATAGCGTCGGTATGCCGATGGTCGATGGCTTTTTATTGGTACACAACACCTTAGTCGGTGCTGGTATTCGTGACAAGATTAAGCTTGGGGTTAGTGGCAAGATCATATCAGGTTTTGATATTGCCCGCCTGTTAGCTTTGGGGGCAGATTGGTGTAACTCTGCCCGTGGCTTTATGTTTGCGGTTGGCTGTATTCAATCGCGTACCTGTCATACCAACACCTGCCCTACCGGCGTTGCAACCCAAGATCCTTATCGTCAAAAGGCGCTCGATGTGCCCAGCAAAGCGGATCGTGTCGCCAGCTTCCATAAAAACACCCTCAAGTCTCTTGCAAGTATTGTTGGCGCGGTTGGTCTGCAACACCCCAGTCAACTGCAGCCTTATCATATTGCTCGCCGTTTAGATGATGGACAAATAAAACTTTTATCCAAGTTCTTTTATTTTGCCGACAAGGGAGCACTACTTAATAATAGCGCCCGTGCGGATGTGTTTAATCAAATGTGGGTGATGGCAAGTTCTGATAGCTTTTTAGCCAATAATGATGCCCTAATTGCTTATAATAAAGACTCGCGTGATAAAGGCAAAGAAACCAGTGCGACAGCGGAACAAGGTCTTGGAAGTTTTGCCAACATCACTGACGGTGGGCGTTTAATCGGTAATGTCAACAACACTTTTCGCGACTTTCCACCTACAAGCGACTAAATAATACACATTAGGCACTATTGAGTCATTAAAATAGACAAACTCTGTCCACCTAATAAAAGATAAGTTATTGATGCCAAGCTCCATTTTTACGTCACCCTACTCTCTACTAACGGTAGCGCTAGTTGCATTGAGCATCAGCGCCTGCCAGCCCACAGACTCAGATACTAGCAGTGCATCAACATCAGAATGGTCCTGTCAAACGCAAAAGATACCATTCGCTTATAGCGCTTGTCACATAAATGCGCAAGCGTTAACTGACGGACGCTACTCGCTACAGCTGTTTTGGCAACAGACCAAAAGTACGCAACCGTTACTGACCTTTGATCAGCTATTGGCCAGCTTACCACCGTCGCAAACTCTTGCCTTCGCAATGAACGCTGGCATGTATAATGAACGCTATGCGCCAATTGGCTATACGGTTATTGAAGGTGAAGAAATACGCGCGTTGAACCTCAATGAAGGGGGCGGTAATTTTCATTTACTGCCCAATGGCGTAATGTGGTGGAATAAGGCAGGTAATATTCAAATCACTGAAAGCCATGAGCTGCAACAACAGTTAGAACAAGGTACCGCTAAGCCTTGGTTTGCGACTCAATCAGGACCTATGCTGGTCATCGATGACGCTATTCATCCACAGTTTAATCCTGATAGCACCTCACTGAAGTTTCGCAATGGTGCTGGGGTCTGTACGGATGGCAGTATACAGTTTGTTAACAGCGATGAGCCGGTAAGCTTTTATGAATTCGCTGCGCTATTTAAAGACAATCTCAATTGTCCAAACGCGCTATTTTTAGATGGCGGTATTGCCTCAGCCTTATATGCGCCAAGTATCAATCGTCATGATAAAAAAGAGATGGGCGTAATAATAGGGGTAGTTGATTCAAAGAATTAGTATTCTTCTATGCCTAGTCTTATACCCGACTGTATCTGTATCTGATTGAGACCTTGTACTTGTTAATAGATTGTACTTAATCATATACGCCACTTACTTGTAGTGCTTTCGTTACCAACATATAGCTACCGATTATTAGCGTATATAAATAGAGATAAAAAATAATGCCGCAGCGCTAAATGACCGCTGTCTTTAGGATCAATTTTTACAGTAATATATTGTCCCGCAGTTAAATCAAGTTTATTGAAATCGATACTTTGATCGCTGTTTTGCTCATTGTTTACTGAATTACTATTCACTGGAACAGCCGTAAACGCGGCAACGTCAGTAGCAGTCATTATGATTTCATAACGACTGCTTTTTTATAATTAATATTTCATTAAGAAGCTCATTGAGTGAGGCCAAATGCTTAAGTTAACGTGCTAAATAAGCAGTCATTTCCTCGACACCATGTAGGGTCATGGGGTACATATGATTATCGAATGTTTTTTTAATTTCCGTAATGGTTTGCGTATATGACCAATAGGTGGGATTTTCGGGATTGAGCCATGCTACTTTATCAAAATGCTCAAGTACCCTTTTTAACCAGACCACCCCAGCTTCATTATTCATATACTCAACGCTACCACCCACCGTAAATAGTTCGTAAGGTGACATCGAAGCATCTCCTACAAATATTACTCGGTATTCGCGGCCATACTTATTTAATAGCTCATAGGTTGGTATGCGCGCGCTGTGACGACGGTCATTATCCTGCCAGACGTAATCATACAAACAGTTATGGAAATAAAAGAATTCTAAGGTCTTAAACTCATTCTTAGCTGCAGAAAATAGCTTTTCTAGCGCCTCGATGTGCATATCCATACTACCGCCGATATCAAACAACATCAGCACTTTGACCCGGTTACGACGTTCCGCTTGCATATGAATGTCGAGCACGCCTTTTCTGGCAGTCTGCTTGACGGTTTCATGGATATCTAGCTCATCGGCACTACCTGTGCGCGCAAACTGGCGCAGATTACGTAGTGCCATCTGAATTTGACGAGTACCAAGTAAATAATCATCATCTAGATTGCGATATTTACGCTGTTCCCAAACTTTAGCAGCGCTGCGTTTACGTGACTCACCGCCGACACGCACCCCTTCTGGATGATCACCATACGCACCAAATGGCGAAGTACCACCTGTACCGACCCATTTACTACCGCCTTGATGACGCTCTTTTTGCTCTTTTAGGCGTTCCTCTAGTGCTTTCATCAGCTCTTCAAGCGAGCCATATTTTTTGAGTAAGCGCCGCTGCTCTTCAGTCAAATTCTTAGGATCAAGCTGTAAATCTAACCATTCTTTGGGAATGTCAGTCAGCTTTGCCAATAGCTTATCAGTGTCTAGACTATCGACACCTTCAAAGTAATCTGCCATTGCCCGATCAAATTTATCAAAGTGACGCTCATCTTTCACCATACACAGCCGTATGAGGCGATACATATCCTCACGGCTGGCAAATTTGCGTAACTCCAGATCGTCCGGATAATCAGGGTGTGGCTGCATCATCAGCCCTTGTTCCAACGCGGCATTTAGATCGAGCAGTTCGCGCGTGCTGACGGGCACTCCATAAGTACGTAAGGTATAGAACAGTTTAATAAACATAAAGCACGCATCACTTATTGGCTAATTTGATTATGACTTAGCATTTAGCATTCATCGACTTGAATGACTTAATTTTATTACTTAAATTAAATGACTTAACTTAAATCGTGGCTATATTACGATTTAGCCAGCTATCAACGGCGCATCATATTAGCAAAACGCTGCAATAAATTAACATCGGCTTCGTTCTTAAGCAATGCACCATATAGCGGTGGGATAGATTTTTCGCCGCGTAAATTTTCTTCCAGCTCTGCTTGTGCCATATCATCAGCAAGTAACAGCGTTAACCAATCAACTAGCTCTGAGGTGGATGGCAGCTTTTTTAGTCCTTGAATATTACGCAGTTTATAAAAAACATCCAGCGCATCATTGACCAATTTTTCTTGAATATTAGGGAAATGCACATTAATAATTTGACGCATGGTTTGCTCTTCAGGGAAGTCGATATAATGGAAAAAACAGCGACGCAAAAATGCATCCGGTAGCTCTTTTTCATTATTCGAAGTAATGATCACTACTGGACGCTGTTCGGCAGTGATTGTTTCGCCGGTTTCATAGACATAAAATGACATTTTATCAAGTTCGTGTAGCAAGTCGTTTGGAAACTCAATATCGGCTTTATCAATCTCGTCAATCAATAGTACACTGCGCTCATTACTGGTGAAAGCATTCCATAGCTTACCTGGCTTGATATAATTACCAATCTCATAGACCTTATCATCACCCAATTGTGAATCTCGTAGACGTGATACAGCATCGTATTCGTACAAGCCTTGCTCAGCCTTGGTAGTCGACTTTATATGCCAGGTGATCAGCGGCATACCTAAGCTGGCAGCGACTTCTTCAGCAAGTAAAGTCTTACCTGTGCCAGGCTCACCTTTTATTAATAACGGCTTTTGCAAGGTTATCGCAGCATTGACTGCCAATTGTAAATCATCGGTGGCAATATAACTTTCGGTACCGGTAAAGCTCGGTTTAGCAGTGGTCATAATCAAATCTCATTCATTGTTATTAATATTGAAGGGTGTCATTACAAAAGAGCTTTGATGCATCACATAAAGCGCATGGCTATAAAACATTCATAATGAGTAAATTAAGCAAGCAATGATTAAGACTAGCACAGCAGACCTGAATGCCAAAGTACTCATACGTTCGCAGTTTTTGACGACAATGCCTGATTATTACACATTAAAAAATGACTTATAGTTAACAACTATAGTCAATGAAAAGTAATATCGAGACATAACCTACTGCTGGCATACGTTTTTCTAGCTTGCTGTGCCTACGCAGACAGAGGCTGCAAAAATCTTATATCAGCAGTACCCTAGCGTTTTTAAGGTATTTGAACTATAGCCTCTAGTTAATAACCTCTAGTTAATAGCCTTTAGTTAATAACTATAGTTTTAACTGCCATGGTTATTAACTGCCATAAAAAAAGACACGCTTCGGTGTCTATTAATCTACTCTTTCTCATCAAGCTATCCTAGATCATTTTACTTGTCTAGAACAGCTCCTGATATATTGATGACAATAACTAAAGCATTATGTAAAAAATCATGGCTCTTTGTCTATCAAATCATTATTAGCTATTACTGTAGGCTTTTTAACCATCGGTATCTTAGCACTGTCTTTTTTAACGGTGCTGTCTTTTTTAATAAGAGTACTTTTTTGTAGCTCACTGTCTTTTTGTAGATTGATATCAGTAGTAGGAACAACGGCCAGTAACGGCTCATCAGTATCTGTTATTAGATAATTACCCGTCGCCAGTTGCATAGTTGCTTGGGTGTCTTCAGCAGTGTACCGACGTGCTTTGGCTAAGCTCGACTCAATAGCACCACGTATAAGCTGCCAGACAAAACCGATGAATAAGCCTACCACTAGCACTACCAGTATAGGTAGCGCATTGGTGACAGCAGTGGCAATATCCTTCATCATAATCGCATAGATAACACTGATACTTGCTGGCGCAAGCAAACTGGAGTCACCAAGCGCAGTACTGGGAGATAATAAAACTGCAAATAATACCATCCAACTCATACCACCGAGCGGGCGTGGTAACATTCGTGCGACCAGTACCCAGAGTATCAATACTATAATAGCGCCGCCCAGATAGGCATACATCGGTAGGTCGGCGGGTGGCACGTCTTTGACCATCTGACTCCACCAAATGACAATCTCGCCGAGAATGTCACTGATAGTTTCTAGTGGTAAGATTTGTAGAAGATTTTTTATCCAGTCCATGCGTGTTTACATACCTACGTCTATAAGTCGCTAGTTTATCACGAGTTTATACCAAAATGCGTAATGCCCGTTCTTCGGCAGATCTTCGGCAGAGTCTTTGTAGCGTACTTGTGACTCGTTATGACTGCTCATACCGCCCCTATTTGATCCAGTAGTAGTCATTGTTGATATGTCGATGACCATAGAGACTCTATAACAAGCGGCTAGATAACAAGCGGCTAGTCGTAAATGTTATCTTGGGCCTCGCGAGCGCGCAGCTCTGCTTGGCGAATCATCACATCTTGTGGCGGCATTTGTACAAAATACCCTTGCGAAATTAGCTTGGCCAGCACCTCTTCTTTATCAACACGAGCAAGTGTTGGTGTGGCACTCAAGTCCAGATGCATCACAAACTTACTGACGCCTAAACCAGTGCGAAAATCTTTAGGCAATACGCCTAGCCAGTCCTTGAGCTCATCCGTATCATCAGGATAGTCAGGACGCGCAATATAAACATACAGTTCATCACGCTTGGTAAATTTATAAATATCGCAATGCATAAAAATACCCTATCGAACCTCAAAAATTAAAACCAAATGCGGATTAAGGTAACCATTAAAACGGCCATCAAAACGCTTATGAATAACGATGTGCTAGCCTAGCATAATTTACTTTATTATCAATAGTCGCTTTACGTATCAGCATCCGGTATTGAGTAGATGCTTTAGTATAGTGAATCTAATTTATTATTCTGTGCTTATTGTTCTATGTTTATTATCCCATTAGGTCATTTAGCCGACTTCCGTAACTGAGCTGACTGCTACGTCTTATAAATCAACAACCAGACGTAAACCCTTACGTCTTCTTCGTTTCGGTACTTAACCTCTATAAAATAATGCTATTTTGCTAACTTTATCGATTTTAATCCATTTGATGACTTGTAAAACGGTGATGAACCTTCCATAATAAAAGCGTTTTTCAGGAGAGAGTATTATAGCAAGACGCCGCGTTTATTGTACGCAGCTCAGCCGTCACTATTTGCTATGAGACCACCGAAGGCGCATCTACCCTGCTAATCGCTCAGGTAAAAGGACTGAAAAACACATGCCTGCTATATTTATTTGCTTTCTGCAATAACTCATATCATCGCATAACAAATCTGGAGAGCGGTAAGGACGGACGACGCCTTACCCACCGAAGGGGAGAAAATGCGTTACCATATGCTTTAGGCTTATGAGTTTTAAGCTTATACTAAAGCTGACTCATATTGAGTATGCATCTCATATTGAGTGTGCATAAAGTATGGAACGTGTTGAAAATCTCAGGTCACAGGACAGATAGGGCTTTTGTTTAAACTGACGTTCAGCGTCTGTTTTGCTCACGGCTTTATTGTTTGTGCCACCTTTTATCGTAATATTTGCACCTTGCAAGCTTACTCTTCATACTGACAACGACCATCGTATATCATACTTACTGAGTACTGATGGCGTAAACATAAGGATTTGTTATGACCGATACTCATACCCAAAACACTAACGATCAAGCACCTCAGCGCACCCCTCTTTTCCAGTCTCATGTTGATAGTGATGGCAAACTGGTGGATTTTTCTGGCTGGGAATTACCTATTAATTACGGCTCGCAAATCGAAGAACATGAAGCAGTACGTAGTGACGCCGGTATGTTTGATGTCTCACACATGGTCATTGTCGATGTTAAAGGCGCGGACAGTAAAGCGTGGCTACAAAAACTGCTGGCCAACGATGTCAGCAAACTAAAAATCGTTGGCAAAGCCTTGTATTCTCCTATGCTCAATGAGCAAGGTGGCATCATCGATGATTTAATCGTCTACTTATCAAATAGCGACGGAACGGCATACCGTATCGTATCAAACGCGGCTACTCACGATAAAGACATGGCACAGTTCGAAAAAGTTGCTGAAGACTTTGACGTTGAGCTAACTGAGCGCACAGAACTTGCTATGCTTGCGGTTCAGGGACCAAATGCGGTTGAAAAACTGGCACAAGTCAAACCAAGTTGGGCCGATACCCTTGCTGGACTAACGCCGTTTGTTGGCGCTGACCTAACTGATATCGAAGGTTCAAACTGGTTTGTCGCTCGTACCGGTTATACTGGTGAAGATGGCGTTGAGGTTATCATGCACGGCGATGATGCACCGGCATTTTTTGAGCAACTAAAAGCCAATGGTATCAAGCCCGCCGGTCTTGGCGCTCGTGATACGCTACGTATGGAAGCGGGCATGAACTTGTATGGCCACGATATGGACGAGACTATCAGTCCTTATGACTGCAACATGGGTTGGACGCTGGCCCTTAAAGATGACCGTGACTTTGTGGGTCGTGACGCGCTAGTTAATAAGCGCAAACAAGCCAAAGATGACAATACCGCGATGAAACAAGTTGGTCTATTAATGACCACTCGTGGCGTTCTACGTGAAGGCATGGCAGTGACCATCAACCAAGGCACTGATAATGAGCAAACTGGCGTGATTACTAGCGGTACATTCTCTCCTAGTCTTAAAAATTCTATTGCCATCGCGCGTGTACCTGCTGGCTTATCAGACGATGACCATGTGCAAATTGATTTACGCGGTAAAGGCAAATTTGTCGATGTCCGTGTCCTCAAACTGCCTTTTGTTCGTAACGGTAAACAGCAATTCGATTGATTTTAGTGTTAACTACGGTTAACTAGTGCTATTTTGTTGTGGATTAATCAAGGTTTTAATTAGTACCTCCAATTAGTACCTCCAATTGAGACTTAGATTAACCACCGCCTATAATTGGCTTTTATGATGTTTTAATATTTTCTACTAACCAGCCTCTATAATTTAGGAGAGACACTATGAGTAATGTCCCAGCAGAATTAAAATATATCGCCAGCCATGAGTGGCTACGCCTTGAAGACGACGGTACTATCACTGTTGGTATCACTGACCACGCTCAAGATTTACTAGGTGATGTGGTATTTGTTGAGTTACCAGAAGTTGGTGCCAATATCACTGTTGATGAAGAAATCTCAGTGGTTGAATCTGTAAAAGCGGCGTCTGATATCTATGCCCCTATTTCAGGCGAAATTATTGCAGTCAACGAAAGCCTCGATGATGACCCTGAAATCATTAACTCAGACCCATATGGTGAAGGCTGGTTCTTCAAAATGAAGCCTGATAACATCGAAGACTATGAAGCGCTAATGGGTGCTGAAGAGTATGAAAACGAGCTATAGTCCTCTTCTTTAGTATTATGACTTACTAATAATAGTATAAGCAGCATAAGTTATTGCAAAATTGCAGATATTGACGCCAGTTGATATCTGCCACTATTCAACAATATCCAGTATCCAACCACCGGCATATTATTTATGCTTATAGTGTTTAATGAACACCGCTCGACAGTATTTATAGTTCGTTGTTGTCATCTATTTTACGCCCATTATCTTACTACCCTGCTCTGGAGTCACGTATGAAACCAGCCGATACTAGTGTCAACCAAAACGATGCGGTCGATGCCAATAACCTACCATCATCTCATCAGGCCTCCAAGCAGAAAAGTGCTATTGTGGCTACAGACAAAGCAACTCACATAGCGATGCCTAACCATACACCCCAGCTACAAGCGTTTCGAGAAATTGTGGAGTCACGCCGTTCAGTACGACGTTTTACCGACACCCCCATACCTGACGATGTACTCGCAGACTGTCTACGTTTAGCGATGCTAGCGCCCAACTCTAGCAACCTACAGCCTTGGGAGTTTTATGTCATTGATAGTGCTGACAATCGTAAGCTCGCCATCAAAAACTGTATGAATCAAAATGCTGCTAAAACTTCCGCACGCTTGATAGCAGTCGTGGCACGCACTGACACCTGGTATGATCATTCTAAGCAGATTTTACGTGAATTCCCAATGTCGCCAGTACCCAAAAAAGTCAAAGACTACTACACTAAGGTAGTGGCCATGGACTTTATGCGGGGACCCGTCAATGTGGTATCAGCGGCCAAATGGGGTGCGATCCAAACCATCAGACGGGTAAAAGGGCCAATCAAATCGCCTTATTATACCTTTGAAGATGTCAAAAACTGGGCGACTAACAATACGTCATTGGCCGCCGAAAACCTAATACTGGCCTTGCGGGCACATGGGTTCGATAGTTGTGCAATGGGTGGCTTTGATGAGCCGGCGATGAAGCGATTATTAGGCTTAACCGATGAGCACCATATTGTCATGATGCTTGGTGCCGGTGAACGTGCCGATAAAGGTATTTACCACGAACAGTTTCGCTTTGACCAACAGCAATTTGTACATCATGTATAGACTATTTTTAACAAATTAAACCCCTGTATTTAAATCGACCATGCCCATTTTTTATTCATTATTTCATTTATTATTTATTATTTCATTTATTAAAAGTCACTCTATTTATTAACTATGTAGTGAATCAAATATAAAGCGGTTACTAGAAGACGAGTAAAACTGTCGCTGGCTTATAAAATCAGGGACAGTCAACGAGTTCGTTATCATAACTGCCCTATAAGTGGCCCACTATGTTATAAATTCTACTAAGGACTGTCATGACTACCTCTCAAAGCCCGACATTCGATACTTTCAAAGGTTTATTCAACGAATCTGAATTCGTCTATCGTCATCTAGGGTCTAACGATGACAAACAAGCCGCAATGCTAAAAGCAGTCGGTTATGATGATATGGCTAGCTTTATCAATGATACTGTGCCCGAAGCCGTACGCTTAAAGAAAGAAATTGACCTACCGCTAGCTATGAGTGAACACGCTGCGCTTGCTAAGCTGCGTAAGATGGCTGATAAAGTGACAGTTAATAAAAGCTATATCGGTCAAGGCTACTCGCCAGTACGTATGCCTGCTGTTATTCAGCGCAACGTGCTAGAAAATCCAGGTTGGTATACGGCTTATACGCCTTATCAAGCTGAAATTGCCCAAGGTCGTCTAGAAGCGCTACTTAACTTTCAGCAAGTTTGTATTGATTTGACTGGTCTTGAAATGGCAGGTGCCTCATTACTTGATGAAGCAACCGCTGCTGCTGAAGCCATGGCCATGTCAAAACGTATGAGCAAAAGCAAATCAATTCAGTTCTTTGTTGATGAGCGCATTTACCCACAAACGCTAGACGTTATTCGTACTCGCGCCAAATACTTCGGTTTTGAAGTGGTCGTTGGTGATTTTGAGCTGGCTAAATCTGGCGATTACTTCGGTGCATTGTTCCAATATGTCGGTACAGAAGGCGATGTTAAAGATTTAACTGACGTTATCAGTGCCGTGAAAGAAAATAAAACGTATACCTCAGTCGTCAGCGACATCATGAGCTTGGTGCTATTAAAGTCACCTGCTGATATGGGTGCAGACGTCGCCTTAGGTAGCACACAGCGCTTTGGTATCCCTATGGGTTATGGCGGTCCACATGCGGCTTATTTTGCATTTTCTGATAAAGCAAAACGCTCAGCACCAGGTCGTATCATTGGGGTTTCAATAGACTCAGAAGGCAATACTGCTCTACGTATGGCGCTACAAACACGTGAGCAACATATCCGCCGTGAGAAGGCCAACTCTAACATCTGTACGTCACAAGTATTGCTTGCCAACTTAGCGGGCATGTATGCCGTCTATCATGGTCCAAGTGGGGTTAAACGCATTGCTACTCGTATCCATGCCTTTGCAACTGCCTTTGCTGATGTTATCAGAAATGCTAGTGATGACAAGTTAAGCGTCGTTCATAATCAATTCTTTGATACCGTCGTGGTTGACTGTGGTTCAGAAAATCTTGCGACTCAAATTTTTGAGAATGCAGACAATGTTGGTTATAACTTGTGGCGTCTTGGCGCTACTAAGCTTGGCGTTGCATTTAGTGAAACCAGTGACCAAGAGGATTTCTGTGTTTTAACCCAACTGTTCGTTAGTAAGTCACATGACTTACCTGCAGATGCTAGCGTGTCATTAGATGCTGCGCATTTACGTACTGATGCTATTTTAGGTCATCCGGTCTTTAACTCATATCACACCGAACACGAAATGCTGCGTTATTTAAAATCTCTAGAAGACAAAGATTTGGCGATGAACCGCAGCATGATTGCGCTTGGTAGTTGTACCATGAAGCTCAACGCGACCAGCGAGATGTTACCTATCACCTGGCCTGAGTTTGCAAACGTGCATCCTTTTGCGCCCCTTGACCAAGTGTCTGGCTATATTGATATGATTGATAGCCTACAAGAACAACTAAAAGCCATCACTGGTTTTGATGACGTATCTATGCAGCCAAACTCTGGTGCCTCTGGTGAATATGCCGGTATTCTAGCTATCCGCCGTTATCATGAGTCATTAGGTCAAAGCAATCGCGACATATGCCTAATCCCAATGTCTGCGCATGGTACCAACCCTGCAACAGCAATCATGATGGGCATGAAAGTGGTCGTGGTTAAAACCGATGACAATGGTAACGTTGATATCGCTGACCTAACGGCTAAATGTGAAGAGCATAGCGCCAATCTTGGTGCCTTGATGATCACTTATCCATCAACGCACGGTGTGTTCGAAGAAGGCATCCGTGTCATGTGTGACCTTATCCATGAGCATGGTGGTCAGGTATATATGGATGGCGCAAACATGAACGCCCAGGTCGCTATCATGCAACCTGCTGACGTAGGCGCAGACGTATTACACATGAACTTGCACAAAACTTTTTGTATCCCACATGGCGGCGGTGGTCCAGGTATGGGTCCTATCGGTATGCAAGCGCATTTGGCACCTTTTATGGCCAACCATACGCTCATTCCAGTCCATAATGCACAAAAGGGCTGTTCAGCAGTATCTGCGGCTCCTTATGGCTCAGCGAGTATCCTACCAATTTCATGGATGTATATCGCTATGATGGGCCGTGATGGTCTATTAGAGGCTACTAATCTTGCGCTATTGAATGCCAACTATGTTGCCGCTGAGCTTAAAGACCACTACCCTGTGCTTTATACGGGTAAAAACGGTCAGGTAGCGCACGAATGTATTATCGATATTCGTCCACTAAAAGAAGCGACTGGCATCAGTGAAAGTGATATTGCAAAACGCTTAATGGACTATGGCTTTCACTCCCCAACCATGAGCTTCCCCGTATCAGGTACTTTAATGATTGAGCCCACTGAGTCTGAATCAAAAGAAGAGATTGATCGTTTTGTTGAAGCGCTAAAATCTATCAAAGCAGAAGCGTTAAAGGCCAAAGCGGGCGAAGATGGCTGGACCTTTGATAACAACCCATTGGTTAATGCGCCGCACACTGCAGCGATGATTACTAAAGACGAGTGGTCGTATCCATACAGCCGTGATACTGCGGCATTCCCACTACCTTATATTCGCAATAATAAGTTTTGGCCAAGTGTGGCACGTATCGATGATGCTTATGGCGATAAGAACTTAAGATGTTCTTGCCCAAGCATCGAAAACTACATGTAGTTTTCGATGACGAACGGCTCAATGAGTGGTCTTATATAAATACAAAAATAAACCTCCAAGTCAGCAGCTGATTTGGAGGTTTTTATTTTGCCTATTTTCTGATACTTAATTCATTAAATAGCTTTGTAGCAATTCACTCTGAAACAGATATAGTTAAAATACCTTAAAAACGCGACGGTACTGCTGGTATCAGCTTTTTGCAGCCTCTGTCTGCGTAGGCACAGCAAGCAAGAAAAACGTATGCCAGCAGTAGGTTATGTATCGATATTACTGTTCATTGACTATACAACAGGCTGGGATAAATTTTATAATATCTAGAGTAGTAGAAGAGCCCTAGGTGACTATCAGTGCATTAATTTTATTGAGTATTAACGCTATAGCGTTTTTACAGCTATAGCGTTAATACTCAATATAGTAAAAATAGTCATCCATCTATCAAATGAAACAACTGATCACATCAAACGACCTCTATGGAATTACACATGCAGCAAAAGAATCGTACTATTCTGATTCATGGCTTACATCAAACTATAAGGATTATGCGGCCACTTGCTAAGCGCTTACAAGCGCAAGGACTCAATACTCATCAGTATGGTTATCGTAGTGTGCGTGATGGGATCAGGACCAACAGTCAGCGCTTAAATACGTGGCTTGAGAATCATCATAATCCTGATCAACCAATCGATCTGGTCGGTCATAGCTTAGGCGGACTTATTATTCGCGACTTTGTCACTCATTATCCGCAGTGGCAAATTGGACGCTGCGTGACGCTCGGTACGCCGCACATTGGTAGTGTCTGTGCCGATTATATTTGGCGCTTGGCCCCAGCCATCGTTGGACAATCATACATCGATGCCTTGGATGGCACAGTGGCGCCATTACCTGAACATATCGACCTTGGCGTGATTGCTGGTAATCGCCCATACGGTTTGGGACAATTATTTTTGCAGCATCATAAACGTAAGTTACGTAAAGCAAATGATCCATCGCTAGAGGATCATCTGGTACACGATGGCACGGTATATGTGAAGGAGACTAAACTTGCCGCTGCCACTGATCATCTGATCCTACCAGTCTCCCATACCGGCATGTTGGACAACCCAACAGTTGCTGAGCAGACTGGATATTTTTTGCAGTATGGAGTATTTAAGAGATAATAGTAATCAAGCGTTAATAGCGACGGTTAGGCCAAAACAGGATTGGTGTTTATATTAAGCGCTGGCACCCATACCCTGCTTCAGTTCAACCTTATGCGCTTCAATCACGGGAATCAAGGTTTGCATTACCCACTCATTGCGCCAACCCTTTAACCCTGATGGTAACTCACCTAGATCTTGATCGAAGGCAATAACTTCATACAGCTGACCCAACCATTTTTTACGCATCAAAACATTAGCAGGTACAGCGATTTGCTCTGCTTGCTTATCCACTGCTTCTTGTACCGCTTTAGATAAGACTTTATTTTTTGAGCGATAAGGCGGTAAGAGACAAGGCGGATGCTCAACGGGCGCAAGCATTTTTGCCTTATTAATAATAATCATCAACTCCTCACCATATAGACGCAACATACTACGATGCATGGTGGTTTTATGGGCCAGCTCGCGCATATTACTTGGCTTCTCGGTAATAATTTCACGCACGGCTTGTTTTTTAATGACAAAAGTACGGGGTTGATTGGTCGCGCGCGCCAACTCTTCGCGCCAAGTAGCAACTGCCTGTAATATCGCCATTTGCTGCGAGTTATAGCGATAATCAGCCATAGTCAGATACATGGCGTCATCTTCGACATGCTGGTTGTTGTATAAATCTTGGGCATATAGCTGGCAATCGGCCCACACATAGTCAAAGAGTCCTTGCGACTTAAGCGCGTGCTCGAGACTCAAGTATAACGCCGGCAAAAAGCGTACATCATCAATCGCGTATTGCTCTTGCTCTTCTGATAATGGGCGCATAAGCCAATCAGACTGGCTTTGTTCTTTATCAATATGCATATCCAGCTGATCATCAAGCGCTTGCTGATAGCCCATTTGTAATTGTCCAGTCAAATAAGACAAGGCAATTTGAGTATCAAATATATTGGTCAACGGCGGGCAGCCAGACAATAAGTAAAAAATACCTAAGTCTTCGCCACAAGCATGCCAGATAGCAACATCAACTTTGATCAGGGCTTGCCACAATTCATCCAGTTGTAGTTGCGGTGCGTCTAACAAATAAATATGACCACCGGTATTCAGCTGCACCAGTGCCAAGCGTGGATAATAAGTGTCACGCTTAATGAACTCAGTATCTAACGCCACCCGCCCGCAACCTTCTAACGCAGCAATAACCTCATCGATCTGGTACTGCTGTTTTATCCAGGTAACGGGCAATTCATCAGCGACATCTAACAGCGCATCAATATCAGGCTCTGTTGGTAATACTGCTAAGTTTGAATCTGTTGCTACATGCGTCTGATTGCCATTAGTGGCATCATCAATAGCGTCAGCAGCGATGGTGGGTGAAGAAGTGTTAGCTTGGGTGCTAAAGGTAGAGTGGTCAGACACGGGCAGATACCTGCATAAATAAAAGAGAAAAAACACTAATCAATCGCCACTGCTGTTTAGCACATGGCGATTAGCATTTATAAGAAGGAGATAATCGAGTTAAATAAATAGCTTCAGTATAACAATATCGTCGTCTAAGATGGCAAACTAACCATCGAAAAATTCATTGGATCTTATGTTTTGATAGCACGCTCTTGATAGTACGACTACCAGCGAGCGACTCACACAATGTGCTGAGCGATTATAAAAAAGAGCGATTTTGTAATGCTTGGCCAAGAGTCATGCTATCAAGATACTCAAGCTCGCCACCCATCGGCACGCCTTGCGCTAGCCGAGTAACTTTACCGACGTGACGGCTCACCGCTTCACTGATAAAGTGGGCGGTGGTCTGCCCTTCAACGGTGGTACCGGTCGCTAATATTAGCTCCTCAACAGGCTCTTGCTTTACCCGCCATACCAGCTGTTCAATATTTAAATCATCCGCGCTGATACCATCAATCGGTGATAAATGCCCACCTAACACAAAATAACGCCCACGATAGCCTGCAGTCTGTTCAATAGCCATCACGTCAGCAGCGGTCTCGACCACGCATAATAAATTATCATCACGGCGCGGGTCTTGGCATAGTGGACAGATACTGTCGTCACTAAAGCTATGGCAACGCTGACATTCAACGATATCGCGCATCGCTTCATCGAGCGCCTGGGCAAGCGCCATTCCTTGTGGGCGTTTTTTGGTAAGCAGATGTAGCGCCATACGCTGAGCACTCTTTTGGCCAACCCCAGGTAAAATACGCAGCTGCTTGACCAGCTGATCAAATTTGGCAGTAAGCAAAATGACTTCCTCTATAAACAATATAATTTTTAGACATTTTAAATATAGTTGATTTACTTTAGAACAAATATAATGTGGCGAAGAGAAATTAGCGCCGCCTCTGAAATAGCAAAGCCGAGCCGCAAGCAACAATGTTTTTGCCAGCCGTACGTGACTGTTAATATGACTATTAGTGTGGCTAACAGCATAACGATTAGCGTCACGGGTTAACCTACCTGTTTGATTGCTTGAATATTAACATGACGGGTATCAGCATTATTAGGTGCTAACAACAGTAAAACAGATAGACGGTAGAATCTAAAACAATACCTATAAAAATGGGGTCATATCGTCTAGATAACAACCCCATTTTCATACTTCAATACACTGTGTTTAATCCAAACTAAAGCTTAGAACATACCTTGCATACCTGGTGGTAGACCCATACCTTGGGTTGCACCAGTCATGGTTTCTTCATATAACTCGTCCGCTTGACGTACTGCGTCATTAATAGCAGCGGCGATTAAGTCTTCAATCATATCCGGCTCATCCTCTAACAAGCTTGGGTCAATAGTTAAGCGCTTGACCACATGACGACCGGTCATAGTAACTTTAACCAAACCACTGCCTGCTTCTGCATGAACTTCTTTGTTGCCAAGCTCTTTTTTTGCAGTCTCAACATTGGCTTCGACTTTCTTTTGCATGGTTTGTGCTTGTTGCATTAATGCTTGAATATTCATAATAGTCTCTTATATGATCATGGATTTATGGTGACTAACTTATAGTAGCGGGTTATGTAGCGATAGCTTAGTGAGCTACCTTGATTCTTATAACCTTGATTCTTATAAGCTGGTTTGTAATGACATAGTTTCTTAGTGCTAAAAATTTATAATAAAAAACTTGTTACGCTGGCAGCGATTATACCGTTATCTTTACAAGCTGTCTAAACCACGTGCCAAATCTTTGATGATATCTTCCACGTCTTCTAGTCCTACGGACAACCGGATCAGACTGTTGTTAACACCAGCTTCAGCACGTGCTTTAGGTGTCAAACGGAAATGAGTAGTGGTAGCAGGATGGGTAATAGTGGTTTTTGTATCCCCTAGATTATTGGTAATTGAAACCATTCGAGTACAATCAATCACGTGCCAGGCAGCAGCCCTTGCCTCATCTTCCGTAGACGCTTTGACTTCAAAGCCCATAATCGCCCCATAGCCGTCTTTCATATGATGCTGACGAGTGGCCAACTCATGCGAGGGATGGTCAGCTAAGCCCGAAAAATGTACCCTGCTAACGTTAGGATGATTGTCTAAAAACTCTGCTATTTGATTGGCATTACTACAATGTGCTTGCATCCGTAGTTTCAAAGTTTCAAGCCCTTTGGTGAAGATCCAGGCATTAAACGGACTCATACTGATACCGCCTGAACGTACAACCGTGAACGCCTCTTGCATTAGCTTGTCACTGCCAACTAACGCGCCGCCGAGTACCCGACCTTGACCATCTAGATATTTGGTCGCTGAATGAATCACCACATCTGCCCCCAAGTCTAATGGACGCTGTATAGCAGGTGATGCAAAGCAATTATCAACGACTAGTAAGATATCATTGGCCTTTGACAACTGACTTAAAAAGCCAATATCACAAATCTGTGCTAGCGGATTACTTGGGCTTTCACAATAAATCACCTTAGTATTGGGCTGTACTGCATTAGCCCAAGCGTCATTATCAAAGCAATCGACATAGCTGACTTCAACGCCAAATTTGGCCATATAGTTATCAAAAAGCCCAATAGATGACCCAAATAACTGATTGGCTGCTAATAAATGATCGCCGGCTTTTAGATATGCCAAGCACATGGTTAAAATGGCACCCATGCCTGAAGCGGTTGCTACCGCACGCTCGCCATTTTCGAGAGCTGCTAACCGACGCTCAAAGGTGCGTACACTAGGATTAGTGTGGCGTGAGTAGACATTACCGGTCTTAGTACCATCAAAATGTGCGGCGGCGTCGGCCGCTGAGCGGTAAACGTAAGAACTGGTAGTAAAAATAGGCTCAGAGTGCTCACCCTCATCAGTACGATGCTGCCCTGCTCGTACGGCAATGGTCTGCATACCATAATCTAGCCCTAAATCCAGGGCATCAGAACGCCAATTTGGATCTAATTTATCTGAATGAGGGTCTAGATTATTTTCATCCTGCGCTTGCGATTGACTCATAAGTTTTCCATTACTATTGTTAATGTTTTCGTTCATGCTTATATTGATGTTTTTAACCACGTTAAAAACGGGTTAGGATTACTAATAGGATTACCAATAAAATTACTAGTAAAATTACTAATAGGTTACTAGATAGCTATTTGTTGAAGCGGTAAACTGAAGTCTATCATAGCATGTCACCTTATTTCAGACACCTGCTTAGCTTTGTTTTT
Source organism: Psychrobacter sp. PL15 (assembly GCF_035984995.1). NCBI lineage: Bacteria > Pseudomonadati > Pseudomonadota > Gammaproteobacteria > Moraxellales > Moraxellaceae > Psychrobacter > Psychrobacter sp. PL15. The sequence continues at coordinate 202,599 of NZ_JAXCIB010000001.1, read as the reverse complement.
GGGTACTATTTTACGAAAATACTGACGCCTAACTCACTGATAAACCAAAAAAGTAACGTATTTTTAATAGTCAGATATTACCACACCTGATAAGCTTGACGGCAACCCACGTTGTACTGTGCTCACTGCGCTTTTATGCTGAATTTTGAATAGAATAACTTTAAGTACATTAAGGTAGGCCATTTATGTCGATGTTAAATATGGATCTAAGTAACTTATCGCTGAGTCTTGCGCTTGGTCTATCTTTAGGTCTAAGTGGCTGTCAGAGCTTGCCCGATCAGCCACATTTACCTGAAAGTCAAAAATTATCGGCACGAGTAAATGCGCTGTACCAACAAAATAATACGCCACAAAACAAGCTTTCTCAAGAGTCAAACGGTCCAGATGAGAGTAGAAGTACGGTTGCCAACATTGATAATACCGATCTGGTAGCGGTCATTAGCGAACAAAATGATATTCACCCTGATCTATCAGGCTACCATCCTATCGTAACCGGCGCTAATGCCTTTGCTTCACGCAGTATATTGACCGGTATGGCCACGCGCAATATCGACGTTCAATATTATATTTGGCATAATGATCAGGCCGGTCAGCTGCTACTCAAAGACTTATGGGAAGCTGCTGAGCGCGGCGTTATCGTACGCTTACTGCTTGACGATTTTAATAATGATGCCAAGTTTGATCAGCATTTATTGCGTTTTTCTAGTCACCCTAATACCGCGGTACGTATTGTCAATCCCCTAATGCATCGTAAATTTCAAATGCTGAACTTTGTCACTGGTCTGCCGCGTATCAATCGACGCATGCATAATAAAAGCATGATCTTTGATAAACAAATCACTATCATAGGTGGACGAAATATTGGTAATGAGTACCTCAGTAATGATCAAAACAGCCAATTCGCTGACTTAGATGTGCTGCTCATTGGTAAAGTAGTGGCAGATATTGACAACAGCTTTAGCAGCTACTGGTCAGCGCCGATATCATTTGATATCGAAACCCTTGTGAGCCTTGAAAAAGGCACTACGAATGATTTTTTGGCAGGTTTAGACAAGCTAAACGTAGATGAAAAGAATAACTCGCGTAGTAGTCTGGCTGTTTATAAAACCGCAATTGAAGACTCTTCCATTGATACTGACTTAGTCAATAAAGACGTGCCCTTTCGCTGGACAGATATACAGTTTTTGAGTGACGATGTTGGCAAATTGACTAAGTCCGTCCCTACCAATACTAATTTAGTGCACCAACTTCGTACCTTACTCGGTAGCCCTTCTAAGAAGCTGACCATTATATCCTCGTACTTTGTGCCGACCAAGGATGGTGTCAGTACGCTAGTGCAACTGGCCAATAATGGCGTTGATATTAAAATTTTGACCAACTCTTTTGATGCCACCGATGTGACCGCTGTACATTCTGGCTACAGTCAATGGCGGCCTGCACTATTGCGAGCAGGGATCAAGATCTACGAGCTAAAATCAACCGCTAGTGAAGAAAAACGCGACAACAAGCTGTGGAAAGCGCGTAGCCAATCATCAACCAGCCTACATGCAAAAACTTTTGCCGTTGATGATCATCAAGTGTTTGTCGGTTCCTACAATGTCGATCCCCGCTCTGCTAATATTAACACCGAGATGGGGGTCATCATTAACGATGATGAGTTAGCACGGCAATTGCACCAAGCGCTTAGCGACAATTTGTTGAGCCAAGCTTATGAAGTTAAATTACTAGATAACAACCAGCTACAGTGGCATACCGTTGAGAATGGAGAAAAAATCATTTATGATGCCGAGCCACGCGTGGGTATGTCAGATCATATTTGGCTCACGATCATGTCATGGCTGCCTATTGATTGGTTGCTATAAGTCCCACAATAAAACGTTGACGTCAGCCTTGCTAGCCATATTAATGTAGCCCACGCTGCATTTATTTATATTAAGACGTGTTGTGGATTGGAAATATAAAACTTTAGTGTGCAGTGAGCCAGTTACGTATTTCCTATGCTTTTTAGCGGAAGGTTATTTTAGTAATAACCTATTAATCCCCACTTATATATGTGGATACTTATAATATTATGCCCTCTCGTTCTGAATATGCGTTGATGTCTTCTAAAGACAAAAACATGGTTTTATTTATCTGTTTTAGCAGCGCTATCGCTTTTTTTGATTTTTTGATTTATTTATATATTTCAGATATAGTCTCGTCTGTGTTATTCCCTGCTCACATTGACCCTAATGTCTCTAGACTACAGGGGCTTGGCCTATTTGCTGCTGGTTATTTAGCCCGCCCCGTTGGCGGGGTTATTTTTGGTCGTTATGGCGATATCAAAGGCCGAAAACCAGTGTTACTGATCAGCATGCTCATTACTGCTACCAGCATGCTAGCAATGGCGTTTTTGCCAACTTATGCTCAATGGGGGATGTTGGCACCAGCCTTATTTATTTTGCTACGACTCATACAGGGTATGGCATTTGGTATTTATGTACCCTTAGCATGGGTGTTTGTTGCAGAACATGTACCACGGCAATATTTGACGCTTGGCTGTAGCTATGTGACCGCCAGCCTTTTTGTGGGGGTGTTACTCTCTAACGTCTTTTTTGTCTGGCTCACCAGTACTATGACTACTGAGCAGCTGGCCACTTATGGCTGGCGTTTACCCTTCCTGGTGGCGGCAGTATTAAGCTTTTTACCACTATTAGCCTGGCGTTTTATTCATGAATCACCGTTTTTTGTTGAGACCAAAGAATCCAACTCTAATAATGATAATTTGCAGCCATTTACGCTACTGTTCAGGCATCGTAAGCATTCACTATTCGTCAGTATGATCCTGACTTTTATTGTCTCTAGTATCACCATAGTAGTGGTACTGCTGCTACCAGATTTGATTGAGCTACGCTTTACTTTGGATAGTGCTCTGTTTGGGTTTTCACACAGTCTTGGTATTGTATTTATGATTTTTGGCTGTGTTTTTTACGGCTTAATCTCTAATTATCAGAACTTTGGCAAAATTTTAATTATTGGCTCGGTGCTATTGATTATTCAGATATTGGCCTTTTATTATCATGTGCAGGCGGGTGGTGATTATATCTTAATCATGTATGCCCTCTTAGGTTTTTGTGCAGGTATTGTCGGCATGGTGCCCGCCATTTTAGTGCAGTTATTTCCAACCAATGTGCGCCTCACAGGATTGGCTTTTTCCTATAATATAACCTATGCTATCGTTGGCGGACTAGTGCCCTTTGCACTTGGCTACGTCACTACTTTTGTGAGTTTTACGCCTGCCTTATATATTGTCTTTGTCGGCTTTATCGGGATAATAATGGGTCTTTATTTTTATAGCTTGCCGGAGTTTAAGCAAATTAATGAAGTAATTTAATGCTTGTGCCATGCCACTATTTTTGTTCGTGGCGTAAATATAGTGCCACACTATCATCAGTAAGTGCACATAAAATCAGTAAGTGCACATAAAAAAAGTGCCACACTAGCAAACACATCATGATAGTTAATATCAAACTTATAACACGTAAGGCTTTAACGCTAAATGATTAATTTAATGCAAGACAAACGCCTGTCAGTAGCACCTATGATCGACTGGACTACGACTGACTATCGATATTTTGCCCGCTTATTTAATCCGCAAGTATATCTATACACCGAGATGATCAGTACTGGCGCACTACTACATGGCAATCGTGCTCGACATCTGCGTTTTAATGCGCGCGAACATCCTCTAGTGCTGCAACTTGGTGGCGCAGATATCACTGAGATGACTCAATGTGCTGAATTTGCTCAACAGCATGGCTATGATGAAGTTAATATCAATGTTGGTTGTCCCTCTGATCGCGTGCAGCATAATAAAATCGGTGCTTGCTTGATGGCAGAGCCTAATATCGTCGCAGACTTGGTCAAGCACATGCAAGCAGCGGTAGATATTCCAGTGACCGTCAAGCATCGTATTGGTATTGATGATTTCGACAGTTATGAGTTTATGGCAGATTTTGTACAGACCGTAGCTGACGCAGGCTGTACCCGCTTCATTGCGCATGCGCGTACTGCCTGGCTGCAAGGTTTAAGCCCCAAACAAAACCGCGACATCCCGCCGCTACGCTATAGTGATGTTTATCGACTGAAGCAAGACTTTCCCGCACTTACTATCGAAATCAATGGTGGCATCGAGACTGTAGAAGATATTCAGACGCATCTACAGCAGGTAGACGGTGTGATGATTGGGCGAGCGTTTTATCATAACCCTTATCTATTGGCACAAACTAATACCTTGTGGGGGCAACCGATACCTAAGCGCTCGGAAATTTTAGCGCAATTATACCCACACTTGCGTCAGCAGGTCGCAGATGGTGAGCCACTATCGACTATGGCACGGCATTATTTAGGTCTGTTTCAGGGATTGACTGGCGCGCGGAAATGGCGACAAGCGCTAAGTGGGAAGCCACACTTGACGATCGAAGATATTGAGCACGCTGCGGATGACGTTTTGCAGTTGAATCCTGATGCTTAGTAAGTTTTACTTTTAGCAAGGTTCAGTCATTCTGATATCTCGTTCTAAGATCTCATTCTAAGTAACTTGTGCTAAATACTGCCACATGGCGGCACCATTATTAATAATATGTAGTATTATCGGTAATAACAGTGAGCCTGACTTAATACGAGCGTAGCAAAATATAAAAGCCAATATTACAATGGTACTGATTTCGTACAAACCATATTGCAGATGAATAACAGCAAAAATGAGGCTGGTTATAATGCTAGCGATTATTGCACCGCGCTGTTCTGAGAACTGCTCAGCGATAGCTGACCATAATAAGCCGCGAAAAACCAGTTCTTCATATATTGGCGCGACAATCACTATGGCAAGAATCAATAGCCATACCGAGCTCACCGACTCATATAAAGGATCAACAAACAACAGTGGCGATTTATCCAGTAAGTAAGTTAGCGCCTGACTGCCAATCATAAATAGCAATAACAAGCCAAACATCCCCGCTGCAACCGTTAGCGAGAATGGCGTTAATGCCAAATATCTCCGGATCTTACCACCCTTCAAATGCACAGTTGACACGCTAAGCGCAGTCAATAATACCCAGCTGATGATAATTGAGACGCTAACAACCGTGCCATTAGCGCTGCCAAAAAAGAATATATTGCCAGCTGAAGAGCTGCTAACGGCAGGTAGTAATAACGTGCCGGCAACGTAGATCCCTAGTAATTGACTCATAAAAAATGCAAGAACAGCCCCTACAATAAGTACAAACACGCCCCAGCGCGAAAATAGTGGCGGGTGCTTAACAGGCGTTACTGTATTATTTAAAGTAGTCTCATTAGACATGGTCAACTATAGCTCAGTGATGGAATGGCCACTATTAGTGGAATAATTGTAGACCGTCTGCTTCTTACTTGGTATTAAGCTACCAACCCCAAACATCATAGCAGACGAGCAACTAGTTCGGCAGTTGCTGCTTAATTAGCTCTAATACACGCGCCGATACAGAGTCTGGATGCTCAAGCGGGAACATATGGCCGCCTTCATGGGTCTGATAGTTAATACCCAAACGTTTCTGAATTTGTTGTGGCCATTGGCGCTTTAAGAACATACTTTCTTCTCCAATTACCAAAGTAACTGGCGGCTTGGGCGCGCGACTGGGTGTCAGCCAGTACCAAGAAGGGTTAGTACGAAACACCGCAACTTCACTAGCCTTAGGGATAGCCAGTGTCACCTTACCATCCGCACGCTCGTGTAGGCCATGCTTGATATAACCTTGAAAGCTGCGTTCATCAAAACTCTTAAAGAAGCCTTTATGACGCAACGAATCGTAAGCGTCTTCACGGCTATCCCAGATATCACGGCGATTTTTGGATATTCCAGCTGGTGACAACTTATCCATTAATCGGTTATTCATTAACGGCAATCTATCCGCGGTCTTGGCAAGATGCCATATAAAGCTAGTCTTACCATAAATCCAAGGTGGATCCAGTAACACTGCTTGATGAAAATACTGCGGCGCACGGTATAATGCCTGTAAAGTACATAAGCCACCCAGTGAATGCCCGACAGCCACTACTTGCTTGACGCCATGCTGCTCGCAGGTGTGCTTCACACTGTCAATAATCTGCTGCGTTAAGCTGCGCCAATGATCGTCTACGGGATAATGAGGATCAACGCCTAGCATCGGAATATATTCAATAGTAAAAAACGCCTCTAAGCCCTCAAAAAATGGCTGATAGACCGCACTTGGCATACCATTAGCATGGGCGAAATGAATAACGGGCTTTTGCGTTTTTTTAGATACTGGCAGCGACGCAAAGGTCTGCGAATTAATGACATCCATGGCTTATTCTCACTAGTCCTGATTGACTTTTATTAAATCAAATTGATAGATAATAAAATAATAAGACTGAGTCATCATTTATGACTCAGTCTTTATAAGCGTGTTATTACGTAAATGTCGCTAAGAAAACGCTATAGCGGAGACAGCATAATCCTAGCGCATTTGCGCATTGCCTTCTTCTTGCGGCAACACATCAAGCTTGATGCTTGCGCCGATACCAGCGCCCAATTTAACGGCGAAGCGATCCATAAAAAACTGAAACGGATCCGTTGGCGTGTAGTTTACTATGTTGTTAAGCTCAAGTTCTTTACCTAAACTGCCGATACTACCCGTTTTGTCTGCTAAACCTAACGCTATAGACTGCTCGCCGGTCCAAAACAATCCTGAGAACAGTTTGTTTTGTTCTGCATTTTTTAGACGATCGCCACGCCCTTCTTTAACCGCATCAATAAAGTGCTTATGGGTATTGGCCAGCACATTTTCGACATGTTTTTCTTCATAGTCCGTGAGAGGACGGGTCAAGCTTAAGATATCCTTGTACTCGCCAGCAGTAATGGTGCGATCTTCAACGCCTACTTTATCCATTAAGCCTTCAATGTTGTAACTTGGCATAATGACCCCGATTGAGCCCACTAAGCTTGATGGGTTAACATAGATTTCGTCAGCAGCTGAAGCGATATAATAAGCACCAGAAGCGCCAATATCACCAATCACAGCATAGAGCTTTTTATCTGGATATTCTTGACGCAAGTCTCTCATAGTCTGCCAGATTTCATCAGACTGCACCGGTGAACCACCAGGTGAGTTGATATCCAACGCCACAGCTTGTGAGTTACTGTTCTCAAAAGCCCGGGTCAACGCTCTATTGACATCATAAGCATTGGCTATATCACCATTGCTTATGGTGCCTTGTAGCTCAACCACTGCCAAATGCGGTTTGCTGGTATCGACACCTTCAAGACCAGTCGGGGCTTTCGTGCTGCACCCGCGCCCAATAGTCAAAAATAACAATAAAATATAACCGAAGGTCAGTAGCTTAAAGAAAATACCCCAACGTCGAGCTCGGCGCTGCTCTACTACACTAGCCAATAGAGTGTTTTCAATCAGTCGCCACTCTTGTCCACTCGGCTGATTAGACGACGTGTGTTGTGAAGGTGTGGGCTGATTTGCCGAGTTTTCAGGACGTTTATTAGGGTCTGGTGGCCAGTTGGGCATATAACTTCCTAAGTCAGAAACAGTCTAAAACGATAAAAGAGCTGGTCTAGAAAAATAAATACCGTGAAAAATTTAATTCTTTCACGTTACGACAAGTCTGTATTGATAAGTGACTAAGTATGGTGGTATTTCGGTCACGGTTCAATAGTACAACCATCAGAAACTATGAACTGTAACGTTATTGCTGTGTTATTGCTGTGTTATTGATTCAAGGTCCATTTTATTGCTGCTCAGCACCTAGATTAACACCCAACGCTAATGCAGCTTCTAAAACTTCCTCATCATAAGTCAGCACCCTGCTTACATTGTGCATTGTTAGTGCCTCGGCAGACATATTTGACGCGCTGTGCCCCAACCAGGTTGTCGGACGGCTCACAGTCGTATTAGTCATCATGGGTTCGGCTGAGCATAGCAGCGGCCATAATTGCCACACGCGCTGATGAGTGGCTGCATCAATAATAACACGTGTTTGGAGAGAGTTAGACGAGCTACTTTTTTGCTGACTGCCTGATTGCTGACTGTCTTTTATAGCAGCATTAATAGTGCGCGGTACAGTAGTTTGATCCAAAGCTTGACCTGCTAATTTCTGAGAGCGCAGAGGATCAGCAGCATGATATTTGACAACATTTATCGGTAAATTACTGTCAATGGCGACCGTACAGTCCCAAACGCTGGTATCTGCTATTTTAGGCCAGCCAGTCAGCACTTGTAATGATAAATTACTATTTGCAAGCTGCCACGTTTTACCCTGTTCGCAGCCTTGAGCACTGATATTAGGCTTATTTTTAGATGGGTCAGTTTTGCCAGAAGCTTGTGGTCGTGTTGGCCAAAGATCGCTACGCCCTGCTTGCCAATAGCGGCTGATTGGTAAGCGCTGGCTTAACTGTGCAACGGTCATAGGCAGCAGCTCAGAGAAGTTCTCATTAACCTTTTTACCTTTGTGCTCGGCAGATAAGGTATCCGTTAATGATATAACACTGGTTTGCACAACAATACCTTCCAAACGCTTAATCGATAAAGTGCGTAGTTGCTGCTCTAATGTTGCGGATAGCTTGTCTGCAGTCAATGAGCTTGGCATGGTACGGGTCTCACGCCCTCGATGGTCTGCTAAAAATAACCAGCTAACATTCTCTGTAACCAGCTGTTGTTTACGCTTATTAGCTATATCTTCATCGTTATGACTATCGTAAGCCTCACTACCGTCAATTTTGTTTTCATGAATAGGATATTGCAATACGGCAGCGCTTAGATAGCGATCGCCAGTAGGCAAGACATATAAAGTTGGCGTCAATGATACGGCCTGCTGATTGACAGTTATAATCAGGATCAATAGTGCCAGTGGTGGTAGCGCCAACCACCGACTAATAAGGCCACGCGGTAACAACCAAGGCAGCATGGCCAATAAAGTTATTAATAAAATGCCGGTATTAACCGGTGTATATAACCATGCTGCTGCTAGCGCTGGCAAGGCTGTCAGCCACGATATTAATGCATGTAAGCTGGCAACTATTGCACTAACAAGCGCCCAAATACTGTCAGCAACACCATTAGCGACAGCAGGCAATAAGAGATAGCAAAGTCCTGCAAGTAAATTCAAAGGCACAATAACCCAGCCAAATAAACCAATAGCAAATAAGTTAATTGCCAGGCCCCACAATGATACCTTGCCAAATAAGAATAAAGTGATGGGCAAAAGCGCTATAAATAACCAGCATTGTAATTTAAATAAGCGCTTGAATACTTCTCCAATCTTGACAGCAAACGCCCTAGATTTATGCTCATTGGTATGCTGTGATATATTTTGCCGATTGTTATCGGTTATCTTATTGTGCGTATATTGTTTGCTGTCATACTTTAATATTAATGCCACCGCGACAAAGGATAGCCAATAGCCTGCTTGCCATAATACATAAGGATCGACCCACGCCATCAGCACTGCTAGCGCTAATAATACGCGCATGGTACTAATCGGCAACAAGGTCAATCTGACTGCCCCAATAGCCAGTAACATCCAGGCCGTACGAGCAGCAGGCACGTCAAAACCTGTGAACAGCGCGTAAATAAAAGCAGCACTAATCATCACCAACCAGCGTATTTGCCAGCGCGGTATATAGCGGTACATTATGGGACACAGGCGATCGAATAGTAGCGCCGCCGCACCGGCCAACATGAGTGCTAAAAACAACACATGAGTACCAGAAATAGCTAATAAATGTGAAATTCCCGCTAGTTGATATAGATCTTTAGTGTCACGACTGATCAAGCTACGATCGCCAGTTAACAAACTAAGTGTTACTGCCTTTGCTTGTTGTTGCGCGGTGGTTCGCTGCGACCAATCTTGATAAAAGTGCTGACGCAACTGCCAACGCCATTGATCAATACGAGTGCGCAGGTGCTTAAGGTAAGAATCAGAGGCAGTCGCCTGTCCCACTTGACCGCTAGTAGTAGCAACTGACGTGCTAACGCCTATGATATCGGCTACTCCATCAATATGACGACTTCGTAGCCAACGATAGCTGTCAAAGCCTGAAGGATTATCAATGGCTGCTTGTGATGTCTCGATTGGCGCAAGCGTCAATGTCATGAATAACTGATCACCAGGGCGCAAATCATTCAGTATTGTTGTCTGCGAATCTTGAGATGGCTGTTTTGGATAAGCATTGAGTAGCACCCGATACTCTAGATTTTCAGTCTTGTCGTTATTTAATCTATTGCTATTTGTTCTGCTATTATTCGCTTCATTGTTACTTGGATTGTTACTTGGATTGTTGCTTGGATTGTTACCACTTAGATTATTATTTATGTTTTCAGCATAACTAATAGTAGCGTTATTTAGGTCTTGAACCGTCAACTCAGAAACCAACGGCGTTATCTGTTCTATGGTGGCGACCTGCCGATAGCCACTGTTAGTTGTGACATCATAAACACTGTCACTCACGCCCTCAAGGGTGACCAATGCTTGTACACGCATAGGCTCATTAATGGCCGTGGCGTCTGCTTGTTGATGACTGATCAGGGCTTGTAGCGCACTGCCAACAATCAATACCGCAGCTAACCCAGCTACCAAAAAATAACGAATAATGGGAAGAGAGAGGCTGGTTATAGGCTGTGAATTCTGAGAAGGGTTTTGGTCGACAAGAGTGCTATTATTTGCCGAAGACCAAGGCAATACACTGCGCTGTGTGACCCATGCAAAAATAGCAGTAAGAATGATTAATAATAGCGGTCCAACCGAAACAGTGGCCATACTGGCTAACAGCGGACTAACCGGCAACGCTATGCTGCTAGCGACTGCTAAAGCACCTATCATGGTTGTTATTATAAGAACACCTAGCAACCAATACACCAGCACTCCCTACTTGATGGCTTTAATATTTTTTAGAGGCCTTCGTCAACGGCTATACATTGCGATCAGAGTACCCGTTACGATTGCAGTACGTTAAAATAGCCAATGACATCATCAAACATTTCGAATAATGCGCGATGATTATCTGAGCAGTCATACCAGAAAAACAGTTAGTAGACGCCCCACTAGCAAATATTATGACATAATAGACTGGAAGTGTTTGCTAAACGCTGACGATAGCATTTCTATTTATATTACCTTATACTCAATTGGGTGGGCTACGGTTGTTATTATCTGCTGTTACCGTTCTATTTTTTATAGTATTTTATTTTTGTGATATCTTACAAAATTCTTCTGTTAATAATATTGTTGCATACCAGCTTCTCATTATAGTTTGAGTAAGCTGTAGATAATGATTGAAGGCAAGCCTGTGCCAAAAAAACATCTTAAAAACCTGCTGCCCACACCCGAAAAAATCCTAGAAAGCCGCACCTTAAGGCTATTTGCGCCGTATTTGGCTGACCCACGTTTTTGGCATTTCAATCGTCATAGCTTAAATAAAGCGGTCTATATCGGAGTGCTTAGTGCATTTTTCCCACTACCAGGACAGATGCTTCTGGCTTTAATTGGCGCTCTTATTTTTCGCGCCAATGTTCCGATGGCGCTTGGTTTGACTTGGATTACTAATCCACTCACGTCTCTGCCTATTTTTTATGCAGGCTATTATGTTGGTGCCAAGATTCTTGATGTACCGATGATTAGGTTACGAGTCATAGGCAGAATGATTTCTGATTTTAGCTTATGGGTATTGTCCGATGGTGCCAATCCATTTATTACTTATCGAGGTACAGTATCAATAGCCGCATTTTGTGTGGGACTTACTATATTGGCCATTTTTACTAGCATTGTTTGCGGTTTAGCCTTTAAGGCTATTTGGCGCTATAAGACCATTGTCGGTTGGCAAAAGCGTCAAAGTAATTCGCGGGTTAAACCGCCTAAATCAGAATAGACGACAGCTATAAGCAGCGGTTTTTTTATAGCAACGTATCAGTTGTCTTTTTTATTTTTATTGATAAAGTCAACGACATGGTCTGTAAAGCTGCTATCCATAGTTAAAATATCAATCACCTCGTGATCTCTAAGTAAAATATAACGCTTACTAGTGGCGCTATCTTGAACCGTTAAATCGAAATCAACACCAGCTGACGTTATAGTATCGCAATAATGTCAAAATAGTATAGAAAACTGATGTTAGCCGTTCTATTTGAGACTGTCTGTCAATAGTATCAAATAAGGTTGGATCAATATAGGCTTGTAATGGATGACTACCTACTTCTGTACGGCCAAAAGTAGCAATCAAGTTATGATTTTCAGTCATACAAGCGCTTTTTCACTATCTAATTCCTCATTATCCTTTCATTATCCAATAGTTCAATAAGCTTGTTTTAGTAGTTTTCCCAGTGTCCATTACGTAACAACAATTGACGATCAGCAAGCGCAGCCAAATTACGATCATGCGTCACCATCAGTAATGCGGTTTTCATGGTGGTTTGTAGTTCGGTGAGTAAGCCAAAGACGCTTTGCGCGTTATCATAATCTAAATTACCAGTTGGCTCATCTGCCAAAATTACTGACGGCTTGGTCACTAGAGCGCGTGCAATAGCCACACGCTGACGCTCGCCCCCGGATAGCTCGCCTGGTCTGTGGTCTAAACGGTGCCCTAGGCCTACATTTTCTAATAATTCAGTCGCTTGCTTGCGTGCATCAGTGGTTGACACTTGTGGACGCATCAGTAGCGGCATAGCGACGTTTTCTACCGCTGTAAACTCTGCCAACAGATGATGGAACTGATAAATAAAACCCAAGTATTGATTACGCATTGCGCCACGCTCGGTTTCATTCATATGATTGAGGCACTTACCATGTAGCCACACTTCACCACTGGTTGGCGTGTCAAGCCCTCCTAATAAGTGCAATAAGGTACTTTTACCCGAGCCGCTGGTACCGACGATAGCGATACGCTCGCCAGGAGTAACGGTAAGGTCCAAACCAGTCAGCACTTGCGTACGTACGGCCCCTTCATCATATATCTTACTGATATTGCTTGCTTCTAAAATGACAGACATACGGTTTCCTTTATTATTAATTATGCTGTTACTTACCGTCAAATCCAATCAACATTGATATGTGAAATTTATAACCATGTTGTCTTATAGTCGCGCTATTAGTTAGTCGCGATATTAGTTGTGTTATATGCTACTCATAACGTAACGTTTGCGCTGGTTGAATTCTGGCAGCTCGGCGTGCTGGATAGATAGTCGCCAAAAAGCTAAGAATAAATGAAGCACCCGTAATCAATACGACATCGAGCAAACGCAACTCTGAAGGTAGATAATTGATAAAATAAGCATCGAATAAGTTCAAACCAAAGCTTTGATTGATAAAGCCCAAAATATCACTAACACTTAGCGCAAATATGATACCCAATATCGTACCAGCGATAGTGCCAATAAAGCCGATGACCACACCCTGCACCATAAAAATCTGGGTAATCAGTCGTGGAGAAGCACCAAAAGTTTTTAAAATAGCAATATCCGCTTTTTTATCCGTGACCAGCATGACTAAGCTTGAGACAATATTGAACGCCGCTACTAAAATAATTAAAAATAGCAGCAAGCCAACCATGGCTTTTTCCATTTGAATCGCGCCAAATAAGTTGCCGTGGGTTTGCGTCCAATCATTAGGATAAAGCTGCTCAGGGGCGATAGCAGCGGCTTTTTGAGCAGCAATCGGTGCGTTAAACAGATCAGTAAGCTTCATACGAATACCCTGTGCGCCATCCGGTAAACGCAGCAACTTAGCCGCGTCATTCATCGGAATAAATGCCATCAGGCTGTCTACTTCTGGGCTGATACTAAATATCCCAGTTAAAGTAAAACGCTTAAAGCGCGGTATCACCCCAGCAGGTGATGGTGACGCTTCTGGCAGCACTAAGGTGACTTTATCGCCTATGCGCAAACCCAAAGACTGCACCATTTCTTCACCTAGCACAATGCTAAAGTCGCCGCTTTGTAGAGTGTCAATACTGCCTTCGGTCATATGGTCGTTGATAATTGAGACGTTTTTTTCGTACTCAGGATCAACGCCAGTGACCATAATTCCTGCCACTTGGCCATTTGAAGTCAGCATTCCTTGCAACTGAATAAAAGGGGCAACAGCCGTCACTTCTGGATCTTCTTTGATACGATCTGCCAACTGCTTCCAGTCGCCAATGACCTCAGTTGAGATGACGGTCGCTTGCGGCACCATACCCAAAATTCGGGTTTTTAGCTCGCGATCGAAGCCGTTCATGACCGATAACACTGTGATCAGTACCGCGACCCCAAGCGTCAGACCCATCATTGAAACGAGAGATATAAAAGAGATAAAGCGGTTACTGCGCTCTGCTCGAGTGTACCGTAAGCCGATAAATAACGCTAAAGGACGAAACATATTCAAACTCTTTATCTAATCTACGTGTGACTCTAAATATGCTATAACACTAATGGTATTAAATGCGTCATGCATTATATCCGTCATATCAATACATAAACTGAACACACAAATATGGTTTTAGATAGGCCAGCTATTCATCTAACTATTTACCTAGCTGGGACTGTCAAAAGGGGGATAGTTTGACACAATTTGGCTGACATGTGCCAGTCATTAGCAAAAACTGACCGGATTTTTTATTAAAATATCGTGCTCTATTTTTATTTTTCGCGAGGGGCTTGCTATTAGTTGCGTCTATACCTATATATTGTATGCTAGGGACAATTGTCATTAACCCATCATTGTTGTTTGCAGACCCTTTACTAGTGACGTTGCGACATGTCATAACCCAATATTACTTATCCATCCGTAGCTATTTATCCAAAAATAAATGATACAGTGATTGGTGATTGGTTAAACCATGAGCGACCACAGTTTGGCGTCCAAACTTCATGGCTGACTTAATTTTGAGTATCTTCATGACCATCAATTATCAATATAAAAACATACAATCTCCTACTAAAATTACTTTAACCGACGAACAAGCTGCCGGTCATGCGGATCATTGGCGTATTTTAACCGATGATATGGGTCATGATGTACCGCAATGGTTACAACAAATGATTGAGCAGGCAGCAATGCCCAAAGGCCTCAATGGTAATGTCAGCTCCAAAGACAATCGACTGCTGCTCTCAGAAGACCAACCTTGCCATATCAATCAAGTGCTAGCGATGAAAGACGGTAAGCCTGAACGTTTTATCAACGCCTACCCTTGTGTTGATGGCCCGTATGGTCTCACCTGTACTATAGAGCGCATGATCGTCAATGATAGTTCGCACGATACCGTACTGCGCCTTCGCAGTGCTGATGGCAGTATTATTTATGCCTTTGATCAGCTTTACACCGCTAATCGTCACCTATATCAACAAAGCACCTCATATTTTGTAAACTTCAGTGCCTGGGCGCATGAGATTACGCTCAGCGAGCAAAATGAAGTTATTATGGTTGAGGATCAAGAAGCTATTCGCTACCACCGTGCTTTTAACGATATTGTCGCGGCTAATGATGGTCAAGTTCCAAGTGATATCCAAGAGCAAATCAAAGGCTGGCAGCCAGAAACTCAAGAACAAATGGCACCGGTAGAGATTAACTTGGGCCATATGTGCGCGTATCTGTTTGGTGACACCTTAGGGCAAGAAGATGAAGCCTGGTGTCAAGGACAGGTGCTTGGCAAACAAGAAACCTTGTTTAATGGCAAACCTATTATTTTATTTGATGTGGTGATATTGCGTGAACAAGATGCTGATCCGTTCGTGGTACGCATGGGCGCGGTGAGTACTGCGGGTACTCAAGCCATCCAAGTCCATGACTACGTACAGGCCAATATTTGGCTACAAGCTGCTATCTATAAAGACAATCAGAGCACAGCAGGATAGATACTATCCTGGTCGTCAACCTTTAATCTGAAAAAAGCCCCTAACACTCGTTAGGGGCTTTTTTATGCTAACTTCATGCTGACTTAATACTAAAAAAACTCAGAACACATAGAATACATAGATCCAGATGTACAACCAACACTATGACTGAGTGTTTTTTAACAACGAGTTATTAGGCAGTCGTCGTCATCGACTTAATTTGGTTGAATAATTCTTTTTGTTCTGAACTCGGGCGTGCAGTTTGTAGTGCCATGAGTTGTGACATATCACCGTCAACACGAATTTTACCACTCATGAATGCGCCCATGATTTGATTCATATCAAAATCAGTAACCATAGATTGCAACGTTTCATGGTCAAGTAGCAAGGTAGTACTCCCAGCAGCATTTAAACCACGATGTAGTAGACCATCAGTAAAGTTGGCCTCAATATCTTTTCCAGCATCAGAAACTTTTAGATTAATGACCATATTGGCTAGAGTCGGTGGCAGGTTTAGCTCACCGGCTTCAGTACCTAACTTTTCAACTTGCTCAAACCATGCGTCTGTTAAAAGAACTGCCATATTATTATCCTTGATGACTGTCATACTGGGCCAATTAGATTTATTACAGTGACCCAACTGACACTTAAGAGTGTAAGAGTGTTAAATTATTGCTAATAACGTCATTGCTATTAGCGGTAATGCTAAACCTCATTATAAGGGGCGACTTCATGATAAGTAAAACCCTTTTACGTGACTGCTTGCCAAATGGTAACAAAAGTCTATTAAAAATTTATTTATCTGCGTATTAATAGACCCTTATCAGATTGCTAGCGCGCTAACCGCTCTGCGACAATTCAATTATGTTTGTTAATTTAAACCGAATTTAATAATACTATCAATTTCTATAATATCTGGTTGATATATTGGTTATTTTTGTTATGATAAATGAGCTGGTTGCATCTAAACTGTAACGTTTATGCTGTCCAGAATTATCAGCCTAGAAGCTATTACTTGCAAAAGTAATAGTATTACACATAATGTAACTGTTACTTCATAACATAACTATTATTTCATAGCTTATTGCCTCACAGACAGGCGACTACTGACAAAATTCGAAGCCTAATCACCTATCAGCAGTCAGCAGTCAGTAGTCAGTAGTCAGTAGTCAGTGTAACGTACTATTTTTCGCGACGCACTGTTCTTCCAAACTGTGTCGCTGATGGCTACAAATGGTTATTTATCTTAATCCGTAACGCATATCTTGCTAATGAATAATATTCTGCAAACTTTTAAATTATTATTTATGATCGCTTGTGTGAACGATGGGCAGCCAATGCACGTTTGAGAGGTATTGATGGCATTGTTAAAATAAGTTGTCTGCTAAATTAATTACCAAAGAGTTTGTATTTTGGCACATAGTTCTGATGATATTTGCTTAAGATTGCGTTACAATACCCTTAAACAGAGTCGGGAGTTTTAACTAAACCTTACTTAAACATGTTTTTTGTCAGCTGCCATCAGCATACATCCATAGTCAGTGATTTCTTCTGTTACCAAATGGATGTCAGTACCGATCTTCGTTAGCCCTATTTTCATTAGTAGCGACCAAGGTAAGTACTCAGCATTAATAAATGTTTGATGCTCAAAGATGGCGCACTTTCTTATTAACTTTGACCACATATTAACAATCCTACTATCGACTAGCTGTGAACCCTGTGCATTTTTAGCACCGTTCTCTAATCATTAGTACCAGCTGATTATTACCCGCTGCTATCTAATGAAGGCTTAGCTTTATAGTTAATAGACCGTCATGGTGATACGAGAGTTAGACAATAGCGTGTACCGCAATTCTTATCTGCTTACAGTACTTTATTGTTATAGCACAGACTCTGCGGTGAGTTAGTTAATCCTGTTGATAATTCGGGCTGTAAAGGAATCATCCAATGAGTTTACAAAACACAGCAGTCGCCCCAGTTGACCGTGAGTATGAAATCACTATCATACGATTTTTTACGATTATGACCGTAGTATGGGGCATCGTCGGCATGAGTCTTGGCGTGTTCCTTGCTTCACAGTTAGCATGGCCAGCACTTAACTTTGACATCCCATGGCTAACGTTTAGTCGTCTGAGACCACTGCATACTAACTCCGTTATTTTTGCGTTCGGGGGTTCTGCTCTTTTCGCAACGTCTTATTATATCGTTCAGCGTACGTGTAAGACACGGTTATTCGCCCCTTATTTGGCCTGGTTTACCTTTTGGGGTTGGCAGTCGGTTATCGTAGCGGCCGTCATTACCTTGCCTCTAGGTTTGACTTCGACCAAAGAATACGCTGAGCTTGAGTGGCCAATCGATATCCTGATTGCCTTAGTGTGGATCTCTTACGCTATTGTTTTCTTTGGTACCCTCATAAAGCGTAAAACCTCTCATATCTATGTGGCTAACTGGTTCTTTGCGGCTTTTATTATTACAATTGCGTTACTGCACATTGTTAATAGTATGGCGATTCCTATCAGCGCGTTTAAATCTTACTCATTATTTGGTGGTGCAACCGATGCGATGGTGCAGTGGTGGTATGGTCATAATGCGGTAGGGTTTTACCTGACGGCAGCTTTCCTTGGAATGATGTATTACTTTGTTCCAGTACAGATCGGTCGTCCGATTTATTCTTATCGTCTATCAATCGTTCACTTTTGGGCATTAATTGCTTCTTATATGTGGGCGGGTGGTCACCATTTACATTATTCAGCGCTTCCAGATTGGACACAGTCACTAGCAATGGTATTCTCTATTATTCTATTCGCACCTTCTTGGGGCGGTATGATTAATGGTGTACTCACCCTATCAGGCAGCTGGGATAAATTACGTACCGATCCGATTATTCGCTTTATGATTGTGGCATTGTCGTTCTACGCGATGTCAACATTCGAAGGCCCGATGATGTCTATCAAGACGGTCAACGCGCTGTCGCACAATACGGATTGGACTATCGGACATGTACACTCAGGTGCACTTGGCTGGGTTGGTATGATTACCATTGGTTCGTTGTACGTACTAATACCGCGTATTTATAACAAACCGAAAATGTATTCTATCAGCTTAATCACGACGCATTTTTGGCTAGCAACGGCAGGGACTATCTTCTATATTGTCTCAATGTGGATCTCAGGTATTGGTCAGGGCATGATGTGGTTAGCGACGAACCCCGATGGTACTTTAGTATATAGCTTCATTGATACCGTTGAGTTCTCGCATTTCCCATATATTGGTCGTGCTTTTGGTGGTTTGCTTTATGTCTCAGGTATGTTTGTTATGGCCTATAACGTCTATCGGACGCTGAAAATGCCAGAGGGTAAACCTGTAGATGTTGCGGATCCAACCGATCACAAATCTAGTGTAGATGAAACCTCGACTGCTAACGTATAAGGAGCGATCATGGCTGGTACACCGCATGAAATTATTGAAAAAAATACAGGCTTGTTGGTCATCTTTATCGTTATTGCTATTAGCTTTGCAACGCTAGTTGAAATTGTACCGCTGATATATGATAACAAGGGCCCTGAAGATGGTGGGGTGAATGCGCCTCTACCGTCTATGGAACCTTGGACTGCGCTTGAGTTTGAAGGTCGTGACATCTACATTCGTGAAGGTTGCCATGTTTGTCATACCCAAATGGTTCGTCCATTACGTGCAGAAGTTGAGCGTTACGGGCCTTACTCGCGTGCTGCTGAGTCGACGTGGGATCACCCATTCTTATGGGGATCAAAACGTACAGGACCAGATTTAGCACGAGTTGGTGGACGTTACTCTGAGGATTGGCAAAAGCAACATTTAATTAACCCACGCTCACTGGTCCCTGAATCAATTATGCCCGGTTTCCCTTGGCTTGCTACCAACGAAGTCAGCGGAGCGAAGATTCAATCCAAAATGCGCCTATTCCGTGATCGCTTCGGTGTACCTTACACTGAAGAAGATATTGCAGGAGCACCTGATGCTGTGCTTGGCGCCACTGAGCTAGATGCCTTAGTTGCCTATCTTCAGCAACTGGGTACTGCGATGGAAGGACAGCGCTAATGGATAATGTTATTGAATTACAAATTATTGCGACTGTGTCCGCCTTTGTTGCCTTTGTAGGCATTGCATGGTGGGCGTATTCGCCAAAAAATGTAAAACGTTTCGAAGAAGATGCACAACTTGCGCTTGATGATGAGGATATAGAAGCCTGGTCTAAAGAGCAGCGTGATAAGGATAAACCATGACATTTTTTTGGAGTTCTTGGATCACCATACTCAGTATTATGTGTTGGGCGGGTATTCTCGGCGTCTTATTGATGGTACTGAAGTATAAGCCAGAAGTGGAAGAAGATGGTACGACAGGCCATGAATATGATGGTATCCGAGAATATGACAAGGCGCTACCTAAATGGTGGTTAGTGATATTTTTCGGTTCTATCGCTTGGGGTGTCGCCTACTGGGTATTTTTCCCTGGTATGTTTCCAAAACACTGGGAGGGTATCGCCACCGTAGAAGTCGATGGCGAAACCGTGCCTTGGACCTCTCGCAACGAATTGTTCAGTGAGCTTGAGAAAAACAACAAAGTCTTCACTGATAACTTTGAAAAAAGTATTTTGGTGAAAGCGAATGCCACTGGTGCGGCCCAGACCTTGGGTACGCTAAATGATATGCAAGCCACTATGCGTCGTAGTGAGACGCCACCTGCCGACCTGCAAACTCAGATCGATGAAAAAATTGCAGCACTTGCGCCGGCAGTTGAGAAGCTTGCCGAAAACCCAAATGCACTAAAAGTTGGTAGTCGCCTATACTTACAGAACTGCTCGGTTTGTCACGGCTCTAACGCCAAAGGTGCCACAGGCTACCCTAACTTAACCGATAATGATTGGTTATATGGCGGTGAAGCTACCAATATTTTGACCACGTTACACAATGGTCGAGTTGGCGGTATGCCAGCTTGGCGTGATCAAATTGGTGAAGAAGGCGTACGAGCAGCATCAGAATACGTCTTATCACTATCGTCTAATGACGGCGACAAGGGTAACGGCGAGCTTGATAAAATGCTAGTAGCCCAAGGCTCAGCTATCTTTCAGCAGAATTGTGCGCTATGCCATGGTAAAGAAGGTAAAGGTATGATTTCAGCGGGCGCGCCAAACTTAACTGATACTACTTGGTTATATGGTGGTGAGCGCGAAACAGTACGCAATACTTTACGTTATGGTCGTGCAGGCGTTATGCCGAAGTGGGAAACTAAGCTAGGTAATGAGCGTATTATGCTACTTGCCGCTTATGTGTATTCGCTATCGGATCGAGGTGTCCAAACTGACAATACCTCAATCCCTGTTAATACTGTTGCTCCTAAAGCGGCAGTGCCTGCAGCGGCTACTATTAATTAATAGTGCTTGGGTACATTGCTCTATCATAGGATGATAAGATTTAAGAAAAGGAGAACTGTCATTGCAGTTCTCCTTTTTTATGTAGACAATTTTATAGTACTTATTAAGTTAGAGGTTTTAATCAATCAACGCTTGTCAGTGGTTAATAAACATATTTTTAGTATTTAACTTTTGTCACTAGCCATGGCTGAAAACTACACGCAATATAGTCTGCATGTCATTAATTATGGTTGTATAATAATTATTTTTTCGGATTACAACCCCATTTATAACAAGGGGAATGTTAAAATAGTCATTACTAATATCAGTACTAATACCCGTTATTTATAATCGCTCATTCAGTAGTTGGAAGCAGCTTTGCATTGGTTATGCAGCAGACTTTCATTACTTACTGACATTGATAACAGCGCAAGCTCACACACCTTATTTTAAAAATAGGTGTTTGTTACTCATGCCAGCAGACTGATTCTTTTTTTAAAGAGGCAAGTTTATGTCAGCACAATCATCCAATAAAATTCCTGTACAACAGATTGATCTTGATGCTACCAAACATCGTATTCATCCCAGATTTATTACAGGTTTTTATCAAAATATACGTGTTATCACCATGTATTCATTTTTGGCATTATTTTTAATTTTGCCATGGCTACGCTATAACGGTAGGCAGGCTATATGGTTTGATGTGCCATCTCAGCACTATTATATTTTTGGTACCACCTTTTTGACTCAAGATTTTTACTTTATTGCCGCGTTTGCGCTTATCGCCGCCTTCACCTTGTTTATGGTGACCGTTTATGCTGGGCGCGTATGGTGTGGCTATGCTTGTCCACAGACGATTTGGACACATCTGTATCAATATGTTGAAAAGTGGGTGATTGGCGACCGTAACAAACGTATTAAGTTTGATAAACAGCCGATGAGTGCCAGTAAAGCTTTTAAGCGCTTCTTGGTTTACTTTATTTGGTTTGTATTGTCCATGATTACAGCCACTACCTTTGTCAGTTATGTGTCAGGGACAGACGCCCTATATCAAAGTTGGCAGATGATAGGATTTATACCCTTTCCTGATTGGGCAACGTGGATATGGGTGTCAGTATCTATTTTTGCTTTTGCTACTTATGCCAATGCTGGCTATATGCGCGAGCAGATGTGTGTTCAAATATGTCCTTATGGCCGCTTTCAAAGTGTGATGTTTGATAAAGATACCCTAATTGTCTCTTACGATTATGAGCGTGGTGAACCTCGCGGTGCACGTAAAAAGGGAACCAATCCTGAAGATTTAGGGGACTGTATAGAATGTCAGATGTGTGTACAGGTCTGCCCCACTGGTATTGATATTCGTGATGGCCTGCAAGTAGCCTGTATCCAATGCGCCGCCTGTGTCGATGCGTGTAATGAAGTTATGGATAAAGTCGGCTATCCGCGCGGGCTGATTCGTTATACGACAGAACGTCAATTAGCTGAAAAAGAGCAAAGCCGAGTATTTAGTCCACGTTTATTTGCCTACTTGGTATTGCTTGCAGTGTTATGTACTGGGGTCGTATACGCCTTGACCTCGCGCGTACCCTTAGAAATTGATATTCGTCGTGATCGTAATCAGCTGTCCTCAATCAATGCTCAAGGGATGGTTGAAAACAGTTATATCGTCAAATTAACGAATAAAACTCAAGATGAACACACCTACGTCATTACCTTAGTGCCGCAAGATGGTCTGAGTCTACACCTGCGTTTTAATGACGTGCCGTTAGATCCAGGTGAAAGTTACGATATGCCAGTCAGTATTTATGGTGACCCTGCTATTATCAATGAGGGTCAAACCCTCGTTACCCTAAATGTAGTCAGTGAAGGTGGCGAATATAAAGCCAGTAAGGAAAACGTCTTTACCACTCAAGGTCAGTAGGCTAATGCTACGCTCTTTAGCTCGCTCTACTGACGGACTTTTTTTATCAGACACTTAGCAAGTATCTGATAAATCAAGCTATACTGGCTATAATTATCGATTATTATCGAACTGGCCGTAATTAACGGTCAGATTTATCAATTGATACATCTAATAGGTGTTTTATGTCTTCTCAGATTCCATCACCAAACTTTAAACATCAAGATAGCCAGCCGTGGTACAAAAACTACATGGTGATTATCTTTGTTATTGGCATGCCAGCTTTCGTGGTTATTGCCTGCATCTGGTTTGTGTATTACTCCTACCAAATTCGCGATAGCGTGGTACGTGATGATTGGTATATGGATGGTAAAACGCTATATCACGATGTTGGACGCGATAAGCTGACCTATGATTTAGACTTACATGGCGAAATGCAGTTTGCAGATAATGGCGATATTACTTTTTATCTGAATTATCCTGAGCAAAGCCTGCAAACCGGTAAGCTGCTTAATGGCACACCATTGACCTATCCCGATACGCTAGACCTTTCTATTTCGCACGCAACCGATATTAAAAAAGATCGTGATACCGTACTACAACACCAAAGTGGTAATAAATATAGTGCGAAAGTAGACCTAGATGGTGTAAAAGCCAAGTATTATCTACAAGTCAGCCATAATGGTAAAGATGACTGGCGCATGCAGGATGTGGCAAAGTTACCACGTCCAGAAGTGAGCTTTGATCCTCTACCGGTCTTTGCTAAAAGTTAGGGTATGGCAAAAATTTCGACGACCTAGTTTGTGTCGTATTGTTTTGATGGTTTTGTAATGACAGGAATTTTGTTAAAATAGCGGTTTTTCAGCCATTGATGACACACGCTACTATGACCAACGCTATGCTTCCCATTACTAAAAATTCTACTGGCAGTTCTATAGACAACCCTGTTGAGAGCACCCAAAACGCTATTGTCTTGCTGTCAGGTGGTTTAGATTCGGTCACTTGCCTTTATTGGGCAAAGGCGCGTTATGCGTCAGTCACTGCCGTTAGCTTCAACTATGGCCAGCGTCATAACAGTGAGTTAGTGGCGGCAAAAACTATCGCCGAGACTGCAGAGGTTACACACCGTATTATTGATATTGATATTGCCCAACTCGGTGGTTCCTCATTGACTGACCATAGCATGATCGTACCTGACGGCGATGCAGACAAGTTCCCTAGCAAAAAGCGCGATGAAATAGATAACGAGGCTATTCCGAATACTTATGTACCAGCGCGCAATACCATATTTCTATCTTATGCGCTTGCGGTTGCTGAAGTGACCGACTCCAACCATATTGTTATTGGGGTCAGTTCAGTCGATTATTCTGGCTACCCTGATTGCCGCCCTGAATATATCGCCGCCTTTGAACATATGGCCAACCTAGCGACCAAAGCTGGCGTGACCGGCCACCATTTAACGATTCAGACCCCACTACAGCAGTTATCAAAGGCCCAGACCATTGAGCTTGGTTTGACGCTTGGGGTGGATTATGGGCAAACCATTTCTTGTTATCAAGCGGATAGCC
The DNA here is from genome assembly GCF_035984995.1 of Psychrobacter sp. PL15. Classification (NCBI taxonomy): domain Bacteria; kingdom Pseudomonadati; phylum Pseudomonadota; class Gammaproteobacteria; order Moraxellales; family Moraxellaceae; genus Psychrobacter; species Psychrobacter sp. PL15. The sequence continues at coordinate 177,894 of NZ_JAXCIB010000001.1, read as the reverse complement.
AAGGACGAGCCTGTGGTGTATGCGACAGTTGTACGCTACGTCGCCAAGGGTTTACACAGGTGGGTATCGCTGATCCCACTCATTATCAACCTCAGTATTAGCCTTTTACCATCCAAGCTCTCTATAACTATGTTCCATTAATAATATTTCACTAGCAATACTTCATTACCGTAGAATAATTAAACACAAGCGTAACATTTACTTGCATCAACACAGCACGCGCGTGGTTTTTTTTGCTAACAATAATTGTTATGGTATAGGCCACTATATTTATATTAAACAGATATAGTACTGGCAGACAAAAGTCTCATACCTAATAATAATACTGGTAACAACGCGTATTGATAGGAGAGCAACCTTTAAGTCAACTATTGGTGAATACTGATGTTATTTATTTAACCTCTATTCAATTCTTTATTTTATTGACGCCGCTCCTAAGAGGATATTTATGAATTTATTGAAAATACTACCCTTGGCACTGATTGGTCTGATCGCCATGCCGCAAGCAAATGCTATAGATATTAAGCAAAATAATATCGACCAGTGTATTAGTGGTGCAGTCAAATATAAAGTTGCTGACCAAGGTACCGCCACTAAGCTGTGTAATTGCACCATTGGTGTCCGTAGCGAAATGACCATCGGTCAGATGTGGCAAATCGAAAGCTATGCTCAAGATAAAAAAGACCCTTCAGCGCTACCCTACGTGAAAAAAATGCAGCAAGATTTACAAAAATGCACATCAGGATTGGATCTAAAACAACCACAAAAGCCAGCTTGATTGCAAAGGCAATAAAAACGATAAAAAAGACTGGCTACCGCCAGTCTTTTTTGTTGCCAGTAGTTGCCAACAAACCAACAAAGTGTAAGACTGCTTGTATAAAGTATTCAACAATAACAACTAAATTAAAACCATAAGGAATTTACAATGGCTAAGCCGACCACAGAGATAATTGCTCTACCTGATTTTCCAATCACAATAGTCCGTAAACTAGATAACAACTTTATTCATGATGATATCAGCCTAAAAGAGCTGATTGCCAATACGCACAAGGGTCTTATTCTATATTTTTATCCAAAAGACAATACCCCAGGCTGCACGGTGCAGGCGAATGACTTCACCACTAATATTAATACTTTCGACGATCTCGGCTATGACATCATCGGAGTCTCACGTGATAGCGTTGAGTCTCATGAAAAATTCATTGATAAATACGACCTACAGATTCCACTGATCAGTGATGGCGATGAAAAGTTATGCCAATATTTTGAGGTTATTAAAGAAAAAAACATGTATGGCAAAATTACATTAGGTCTGGTGCGCTCAGCTTTTGTGTTTGATAAAAACGGTGACTTGACTCATGCACAGCGTAATCTACGAGCAGCAGGCTATACCGATCGCTTACTGACAACGCTAGCAGAGTAATAAGGTCATAAGTACTAACAACAACCCTGTCATAATGAACTGGGGCATCGCTTACACCTCTACTTATAGATTTTAAACGATGCCTGGGTTTCATTTATGCAACATCTTACTACCTATTTTATGCTGCAAGAGGCTTAGCAACGCTTTATTATCAAAGTCCATTACGACGACAAGCAATTGTTGAATAATAAAAAACTAAATCTAGAGATAACCATAACGATTCACTAAGCCTTTAGGGATGATATGAATAACTTATCTGAAAAATCGTCTGATCGTAGCTCCAGTAAAGTAATCCGGGAAGTAGATGTAGCAGTCATCGGTGCCGGTACAGCCGGACAGAATGCATTTCGTCAAGCCAGCACAACCACCGAAAATATCGTCATTATTAACGATGGCTTTTGGACGACTGTTTGTGCCACTGTGGGCTGTATGCCAAGTAAATTACTGATTGCCGCGGCTGGTCGTGCTCATGACGCTAAGTACTCTGATCAGTTTGGTATCCATGCTGATGTCAGAATAGATGGTAAGCAAGTCATGGCTCGCGTTCAATCAGAGCGCGACCGCTTTGCAAGTTTCGTCACAGAACAAGTCGAAGGCTGGCCTGCGGATAAAAAGATATCGGGGCGCGCCCATATTAATAAAGACGGTCTGATCGAAGTGAATGACGAGCTGATTAAAGCTAATAAAATCATCGTTGCCACCGGTAGCTCACCATTTATTCCAGATGGCTGGGCAGATAAGCTGGGCAAGACACTTTTGACCTCCGATAATGTCTTTGAATTGCCAGACTTACCCGTATCAATGGCAGTGATTGGTGCAGGTTCAGTGGGCTTGGAGTTGGCGCAAGCATTCACTCGTTTGGGCGTAGCAGTGACTTTGTTTAACCGTGCCAATCGGGTTGGTGGCTTACAAGACGAAGATATCAATAACAAGGCTATTGACTGCTTAGGCAGTGATCTGACCATGCACTTAAATAGTGAAATCGAGAATGTTGGCACTCAAACTGATGAAAACCAAGACCTAGCAGCTTTTGTTAATTATAAAGATAAAGATGGCAGAAGTAGACAATGGCAAGGTGAATATGTCTTAGTAGCTACTGGACGCCGTAACAATATCGAACAACTGGGAATTGAAAATCTGAGCGTTGAGCTCGATGATAAAAACCGTCCGAAAGACTTAGACAAAAATACCGGTCAGATTGGCAACCTTGAGGTTTATATTATTGGTGATGCCAACGCTAATATTCCATTATTACACGTTGCCAGTGATGAAGGCTTTAGCGCCGGCAGCGCAATCTGCAAAGACAATACGGATGCTAATGTACGTCTACCTGCCATTCCTTTGTCTATTGTGTTTTGTGAGCCGCAGATTGCCAATGTTGGTATGTCGCTACCCGAAATTAAAGAGTCAGGGCTAGAGTATGTCGTTGGTAACGTCAGTTTCGATAACCAAGGGCGTAGCCGAGTCATGGGTGTTAATTGTGGCCTACTACATATCTATGGCTGTAAAAAAACCGATAAAATACTCGGGGCTAGTATGGTGGGACCTGATGCAGAATATATTACCCATATTTTAGCAGTCGCCATTACCAATGATATGTGCATTAAAGCCCTGCTCGATACGCCATTTTACCATCCAACTATATTGGAAGGCCTGCGTACCGCGCTACGCGATGTGCAAGATAAAATGGCTATCCCTTACCAATCTTATGACACACAGCAAGATGGCTTTTAGTCGCGCGCTCAGTTACACTTTCAAAGCGTTATAAATACTAAAACTCCCATGGATGAGACAATGGCAATCGCTAGTATTACTGATTTTTTTCAAGAGATTATTCGTGATTTACATACTAGTCTTTATCTTGCAGTTGGCGGCTCATTAGAAGAGGACTCGCGTGATTGGACATCACATGCAGTAGAGTTAGTCAGCACAGGTATTAAAATCCTCATACTGCTCGCGGTGTTAGGGTTTTTTTATTGGCTAGCGACTTATATTATTAAAAAAAATAAATCACGTCTGCGCTTGAATGATCGCCGTGCCAAAATTGCACGTTCTATCCTGCGTTATATGTGGATTGTGGCAAGTTTAATTGCCATCATGAGTCAGATTAATTTTGAACCAAACACCGTCAAAGCCACTGCCAAAGCCAGTATTTGGGCAGGTATTTACTATGTATTGTGGGCGTCATCCGATCAAATTATTCATAGAGTGCTGCAGCATTATGGTCTCAATGCTTCTATTGAACAGCTGCTAAAAAATATGTTGTCAGTACTTATTTTGGTACTGGGACTTGCCAGCGTCATGGCACAATTTGGCTTTGATATTGTCTCACTGGTAGCAGGTCTAGGCATTGTTGGCTTGGCTGTCGGCTTTGCGGCGCAATCAACACTTGCTAACTTTATTGCTGGTCTTACTATTTTAATCGAACAATCTTTTCAAGTTGGTGATTGGATTAATATCAACGATAATGAAGGTCGTGTGGTACTCATCTCACTACGTACTACTCATATCTTGACCCGTGATAACATCACAGTGATTATTCCCAACTCTAACGTCGCCTCTTCCGAGGTAACCAATCTGACCTCCAAAAACTTTATCCGCTTTGATATACGCATGCGTATCGCCTTTGAAGATGATATCGATACTGCACGCGAGGTGATATTGCAGGTACTTACCGATAGCGAAGTGGTATTAAATCGTCCTGAAACGTCAGCGACGGTGGCTGAAGTTGGTGAATATGGTATCTTCTTTATCGTACGCTTTTGGGTCAAGCCAGCTTCTGTTGCCCGCATGCCCAAAATCAAAGAAGGCTTGCAGGAAGGTATAAAACGTGCTTTTGATGCCGCAAACATATCCACTCCCTACCCGCACATGCGCTTGTTAATGCCGAAAGACGTTGATTATCCTATTGCTACTAAGCCATTTGCAACTACCACTCAGCTACTATCAGAAGACAGTTCATCAAAAGTATCATTGACTAAAGACCTTAAGTAGCCAACTTAAGATAACATCAGTGATTAGTCTCTAATAAACAGGCTGGCACCCTGCTAATACTTATTATCTTTCCCCACTGTTTTTCAATAACCGATCTTATTATTTTTTAATTACTCGCTATACTTTAAACGCCTACAGTTTAAACCTCAGCGTGTTAAACCATCTCCCCTGGAATTATGGTAAAATCACCCCTTTTCAACACCTATTTTTATTCGTACATTTATAGCAAAACAGATATAACACTGGTACAAGAAAGACGAGTGAAAACTGTAGCTGGCTTAACAAAGCAGTTATATTAATCGAGTCTGACGCCGTAACGGTTGGCAGTTGTTTTACTGTATTAATTTAGCACACTCAATTTACATACACTCAGTTTATATAATAGCCCACAGGTATCCGTATGACCGAACAAAACACGCCCGCATCTTCACTAGCATTGTCGCTCGATCTTATCATTACCTGTGCCGATGGGCTTGAGGCACCGCTGCAAACTGAGCTGACCAGCTTGGGTATTACCAGTGAAATTAAAAGCACAGGTCGTCTGACCGTTACCGGCACGCAGCGTGATCTCTATACTATCTGTTTATGGTCGCGAGTGGCCTCGCGGGTACTGATGCTTATTAAACGCAAAAATATCAATGCTGAGTACGATGTAGCAGAACAGCTCTATGGCTTAGCAAAGTCAGTCAATTGGACGGAACAGTTTAATTTGGAACAGACCTTTGCGATTCGTTTATCGGTCGATAAACGTGTGGCCGTCAGTCAGCAGTTTGCTATGCTGCGCATTAAAGATGCGATTGCCGATACCTTCAATGAAGCCTACGACAGCCGTCCAAACGTGGATAGTAAAAATCCAGATTTTGCGATTTTTGCGACAGTCAATGACAAGCAAGCGGAACTCTATTTAGATTTATCCGGTACCAGCTTGCATCGTCGTGGTTACCGCGTGGCGATGACTGAAGCACCATTAAAAGAAAACTTAGCAGCAGCCCTGCTCTATAGTGCCGGTTGGCATAAGCAAAATGAAGCAGGTGATGCGCCTTATTACAATGCCTTAGTCGATCCGATGTGTGGTTCAGGAACCTTTATCATCGAAGCGCTATTAATGCATTGTGATTATGCAGTAGGTATTGATAAAGCGGCCAATCAGTTTGGCTTCTATCAATGGCAACATCATGATGAAACGTTGTGGCTGGCGATGATTGATGATGCGCAAACACGTTTTCGCGATGCTTTAGCTATCGCCTGCGAGCAACCAGATACACTACCACTTATCTTGGGGTTTGATGCCGATAGTGGCGCTATTGTGGCAACTGAAAAGAACTTAATCGCTGCCGGCTTGCAGGACTTATTGCCATTAATAGATCTTGAAACCCGCGCCCTTGATCAGCTCAGTAACACCTTGCGTCCAATGGTCAATGATGGCAGATTGAGTAATCCGCTGATTATTACCAACCCCCCTTATGGTGAACGTCTCGGTGATGAAGAGATGATTAAACCGCTATATCAGGCGATAGGTCTTATTTTGCAAGACAGCTTTGCCGGTAGCGGTATTGACCCTATGCTAGGTATTCTTGCTGCCAAAGTTGAACAAGTTGACATCTTACCCATTAAAGACCCAAAAACCTTGCGTTGCCATAATGGTGCGATTACCGTTTATTTCCGCTACGGCCAGCTAATTGCTGGGCAAGTGGGACATTTAATGAGCCGCTTTGAAAAGCGCGAAATTGAGTCTGAGGAAGGACAAGACTTTATCAATCGCTTACAAAAGAATCTAGCGCGCCTCAAAAAACAAGCGGCTAAAGACCAAGTCAGTAATCTACGGGTCTATAATGCCGATTTGCCTGACTTTAAAGTTGCTATCGACTTGTATGGCGACTATGTACATGTGCAAGAATATGCACCGCCCAAAACCATTCCACCTGAAACTGCTAGAAAACGTTTTAACTTAGCACTAATGGGTATCCGTGAAGTGTTTGGTATTAACCGTGAACAAATTTTTATCAAAACTCGCGCCCGCCAGTCTGGTAATGAGCAGTATAGTAAGCAAGGCAATACTGAAAAGCGCGGCAAATTCTACGTTGCCCGTGAAGATGACGCGTACTTCTATGTTAACTTCACTGACTATCTCGATACTGGATTGTTTATTGATCACCGTAATATGCGCGCACGTATCAAGGCCAACAGTCGCGGCAAAGCCGTTTTGAATCTATTTGCTTATACTTGTACAGCCAGTGTCCATGCAGCCTTAGCTGGCGCGAAAAATGTCACCAGTGTCGATTTATCACAAAATTATCTCGACTGGGGCAAACAAAACTTTGTGCTCAATGGCCTAGATGTGGGTCGCCGTAAATATGAGTTTGTGGCCGCTGATATCTTTGAGTGGATTAAAGACAATACTGAACAATACGATATTATCTTTATTGACCCACCAACCTTTTCAAACTCTAAAAAGTTTCAAGGTACCTTTGATGTTCAGCGCGACCATGCCGCCTTAATCAATCGCGCTATGAACCGCTTAACGGCTGACGGCGTGTTGTATTTTTCTAATAACTTTACCTGTTTTGAGCTTGATGAGCAGCTGACCGAACGTTATGACATCATTGACATTACCCCGCAAACGATTGGTTTTGATTTTAATGTCAAAAAACCGATTCATCAAAGTTTTGAGATTCGCCATAGCCAAGGGGCCCAATACTAAAATTAGTACTAACGGGAATGCCCTTGCTCAAAATTAAATGGCATCACTGCTAACACCCCGTCATTGCTCAATAAACGGTTTAAATTTGTATCAAAAACTGCAATGGCCTAATCAGTGACCCGATCAGCTTTGATTGGGTCATTTTTTGTTGCTATGATAGAGCGTTACTAAGAAAAATTTTCTATACAGTCAGTCTACAGTGATACGAGTACAAGGAAGCGAAGAGCAAGTGATACAATAGTATCGCTAGCAATTCTGACAACCTAGTCGTTTTATAATAGGCATACTCCCTTACGCTAATAACAAGGATACATCATGGCTTTATCATTGAATAAAGGCGGTAATTTATCGCTAACCAAAACGGACCCTAACCTAAACAAACTACTTATTGGACTTGGCTGGGATGAGCGTGCGACCTCAGGTGCAGAGTTTGATCTTGATGCCAGCATATTCTTGGTAAGCACTGCCGGCAAAGTACGCGGCGATCACGACTTTATCTTTTACAACCAACTCAAATCAGACAATGGGGCCGTTGAGCATACCGGAGACAACCGTACTGGCGAAGGCGATGGTGATGATGAAGTCGTCAAGGTAAATCTGGCTCAAGTGCCTGCTGATGTCGATAAGATAGTAGTCACCGTTACTATTCATGATGCTACTGCCCGCAGCCAAAACTTCGGCCAAGTCGCCAACGCTTTTATCCGCGTTGTGAATGAAGAGACGGGTACTGAAGTGGTACGTTTTGATTTAGCAGAAGACTATTCTGTTGAGACCGCAATGGTATTTGGCGAAGTCTATCGTCACAATAGCGAATGGAAATTCCGTGCGGTTGGACAAGGTTATGCAGGCGGTCTACAAGCAATGTGCCAGCAATATGGCGTTGACATCTAAATTTATATCACTGCTAAAAACCCAAATACATCTGGTTGCAAAATAGTCACAACTTGCTATAGCAAAACGACTAATAATGCCTTATGTTTCATCTAAATTTATGCCTAAAAAGTGGTTAGTAATAGCCACTTTTTTGTGGTCTGTCGCTATAGTGGATCGACCTTAGCTTTACGCAACCAGACAGGACATGTCATGAGACATTTTTATTTAGACTTTATCTTTACGGCTATCGCCCTAATGGTGGCAGCCTGGTGGGGATATTCACATGGTGGTATGGGCGGGCTGCTAGCCACGCTGTCGATTACCGCTATTTTGGCCGTCATGGAAATTTCGTTGTCGTTTGATAACGCAGTGGTCAATGCCTCAGTCCTTAAAGGCTGGGACGAATTTTGGAAAATGATTTTCTTAACCGTGGGTATCTTGATTGCGGTGTTTGGTATGCGCTTAGTCTTCCCTATTGTCATCGTTGCGGTTACCGCTGACTTGGGTATGATGCAAGTCATCGACTTAGCATTAAACAATCCAAAAGAATACTCAGCAAGATTAATGGCCCATCATGCTGAGATTTCAGCATTTGGTGGTATTTTCTTACTATTAGTGTTCTTAAACTTTGTGTTCGATGATAAAGATGTGCATTGGTTTGAGTGGCTTGAAAGCCGTTTAGCCAAGCTGGGTAGAGTTGATGCTATGAGCGTCTTTATTGCGCTTATCGTCTTGATGATTGCGGTCACATGGGCTCCAGCTGAACAGTCATTTGCTGTTTTAATCGCGGGTATTTGGGGTATTTTGATCTATTTGGGCGTACAGGTGATATCCGGTATGCTTGAAGGCGACATTGAAGAACAGCTGGATGACCAAGGTAATAGTACTGGCGCTGCAACTAGCGCAATCATGAGAGGTGGTATTATCGGCTTCTTATATTTAGAAGTCCTTGACGCCTCATTCAGTTTTGATGGAGTGATTGGTGCATTTGCTATTACCAATGACGTGATCGTTATTATGCTAGGTCTGGCCATTGGTGCTATGTTCGTACGTTCTATGACCATTTTCTTGGTGGACAAAGGCACGCTCGATGAGTTCATTTACTTGGAGCATGGAGCGCATTATGCTATCGGTGCCCTTGCCATCATTATGCTATTGTCGGTGAAGCTCCATGTGCCAGAATTAATTACCGGCCTTATCGGTATCGCCTTTATTGGCTTGGCATTACTCGCTTCGTTGAAACACCGCAAACAAGAAGCCCAAAAAACCACTTGATAACCAGTGTAATCGGTTTGGTTTGAATCGTTCAGCTTAAAGAAAAATAGTATTTACCGCAGGTTATATCATACTTCTTGATATAACCTGTTTTTGTTTTATAGCCTAGCATTTAATAGACAGCGGTTAGCGAATGGCATTTGACCCATAAATTCTCATATTTTATAGCTGGTTTTTTTCCTCGTTATTGCGCATTTTATCGCCAGTTCTGGCCTAGTATTCCTAATAAATCACTCACTTACTTTTTAATAACAATACCTTACCTACTATAGTTGAGCGTGTTAAAAGAGTGTCAGATGTACAGGGTTATTATGTTCCTTAGTAAGCACACAAAATTCGCCTTGCTTAGTCAGTAAGTGCTTAGTATAGTAAAACGTAAGGTAATTCAAGGCGAATGATAATGGTCGCGACATTATAAGGTTGCGCATCGATCTTGAATTCGGCATTATTTTTCTCTATCAAATTTTAATTACTACACTAAGGGACAATAATATGGCTATTAGCTTAACGAAAGGCGGCAACGTAAACTTATCAAAAGAAGCGCCAGGCTTAACCAACATCACGGTCGGTTTAGGCTGGGATCCACGTGCTACTGACGGTAAAGATTTTGACCTAGATGCCATTGGATTTTTGGTAAACGAAGCAGGTAAAGTCCGTAATGATCAAGACTTTATTTTCTTTAACAACCTAAAATCAGATAATGGTGCCGTTGAGCATACTGGTGATAACCGTACGGGTGAAGGCGATGGCGATGATGAAGCAATCAAGGTGAATCTAGCTAATATTCCAGCTGACGTTAGTAAAATAGCGCTCTGTGCTATTATCTATGAAGGCCAAGGTCGCAGTCAAAACTTCGGTCAAGTTGGCGATGCTTATATCCGTATCGTTAATGATACTGGCGCTGCTGAAATTGCCCGTTATGACCTATCAGAAGACGGCAGCACTGAAACAGCAATGATTTTTGGTGAGTTATATCGTCATAACAGCGATTGGAAATTCCGCGCAGTTGGTCAAGGCTTCAGCGGTGGTTTAGGTCCATTAGCCGCTTCTTATGGTGTTAATATTTAAGTTTAGACTTAACTGACTAAAACCTTCAAGACATAAAAGGCGTCAATCAGACGACTGGTTGTGCTTCATAAGCTGTCAAGTGTGCCTTTTTGAACACATTTGATGGCTTTAAAATTAATAATATACCGAAAAACTGTCATTCAGAATCAGATATTTAAAATACATATTAAAGAATAAGAATAGGGACTTACGCCCATGGCCGCCACCTTTAGCTTAATCGGTACGATCGAACCATTTTTGCATTGCAATCTTAAAAAAGGCGATTCGATATATTGCGAAGCCAATGCCATGGTGATGATGGAGTCCAACCTTGAGCTCAAAGGTAAATTACAAGGCGGACTCGTACAGTCATTGATGCGACGCTTTGCTAATGACGAGTCATTATTTCAACAACAGATTGAAGCAGTTAATGGCGAAGGCGATTGCCTACTGGCCCCAACGCTTGATGGGGATATGCAAATAATCGATGTTGGTACGCAGCAATATACCTTAAGTGATGGTGCTTTTGTTGCAGCACAAACTGGGGTCGATATCAAAGCCAGCATTCAGCGTAATTTAGGCGGTGCAGTGTTTGGCGATACCGGTGGCTTTATGGTCATGCAAACCCAAGGTCAAGGTCAAGTGGTGATATCAGGCTTCGGCTCACTGTTTGAGATTGATGTGGCTCCAGGTAAAGACGTCATCATTGATAATGGTCATGTGGTCTGCTGGGATTCGAATTTAGACTATAAACTGTCGGTCTCAACCAGTAAGAAAAAAGGTATTATGAGCAATATTATCAACTCGGTCACCAGTGGTGAGGGTATGGTATTGAACTTCTCAGGCACGGGTAAAGTCATCATCTGCTCACGCAATCGTGACAGCTATCAGAGCTGGCTACAAAGTGTCTTAGGCACCAGCTCAGGTGGACGTGGCGGTAGTAACGGCTTTTTAGGAAATATTTTATAAGCGGCCATTTTCAAAAGAATAATATTTATTCGAAAGAATCATATTTAAAGAAAGAACCATATTTAAAATAGCACATTCTATTTATTTATTTTATAAGGATTATCGCATGGCAATCAGTCTACAAAAGGGACAAAAAATATCCTTAAGTAAAGAAGCGGGTGGTACTCTCACCCAAGTCAAATTAGGTCTTGGTTGGGACGTGGCACAAGCACCACAAGATAAAAAAGGCGGATTTTTAGGTAAATTGTTCGGTGGTGGTAGTGGCGGCAGTGGCGGCAGTGGCGATTCTATTGATTTAGATGCGTCGTGCATTATGTTCGATAGCAACAAACAGCCAGTTGATGCCATCTGGTTCAGTCAGCTAAAATCAAAAGATGGTAGTATCGTTCATACAGGTGACAACCGTACTGGTGACGGTGATGGCGACGATGAAGTGATCAATGTTGACCTCTCAAAAGTACCTGCTAATGTAGTGTCACTAGTGTTTACCGTTAATAGCTTTACCGGTCAGACCTTTGAGACCGTAGAAAATGCTTTTTGTCGCATCGTTAATGCCGATAATAACACCGAGGTGGCGCGCTATAACTTATCGTCACAAGGTACTCATACGGCAATGATTATGGCCAAAGTTTATCGTCATAATGATGAGTGGAAAATGCACGCTATCGGCGAAACTGCCTCGGGTCGTACTTTTCATGACTTGATGCCTACTATCACACCGCATGCGTAACTGATTTTGAGTTTTAACTAACTTGAAACTATTCAGTTAAAAAAACCAGCCCCTCTATTATCTTATAATAGAGGGGCTGGTTTTTTGGTTTAAACATTTTTGTTCAGTGGCCATTATATAGTCAATGAACAGTAATATCGATACATAACATACTACTGGCATAAGTTTTTCTTGCTTGCTGTGCCTACGCAGACAGAGGCTGCAAAAAGCTTATACCAGCAGTACCGTCGCGTTTTTAAGGTATTTTAACTATAACTGTTATTTGCGGCCACGTTTCCAGCTAAAGCCCCAATTAAAGGCTTTGTCCATTTCTTGATGACCTTTAAAGTATTGGTTAATACGCTCAACGTTGATACTACCCTGTTGATTCACTAAGCGTGCAATGGCACACATCGGCAAATTACCTGTTCCTTCCGTCAAGCGGGTCTCGATTGGTGGCTGATCAGGCGCATGAATGGTGACTACCCCATCGGTCTCCGCCCAATTAGGTGCACCTTCATAGATGAAAGCAAAGATAAATACTTCTTCAATTTGCGACCACTGCTTACCATTGATATCAAGCCACTCGCCATCGCTGACCTGCCCTGTTCTGTCGTCTCCACGCAAGCACACGTAAGGCGCTGACTGTAGGCTACCAAAGCGATCTCCTAATGCTTGAATCAGGGTTTTTTCTCCATTTTTGAGATGAATCATCGCCCCCACGTCAAGGTCTATACCGCCAGCCTTGTGTTGTTTGAACAAATCCCCTAATAAACCCTTTTTGGGTGCTTGCTTGTCAATGTTCGGACCTTGATTCCAGTTAAGATTGACGGATATTTTACCAAAATCATCACGCTTGGTTAGGTTGATGCTCGATTGATTCTTAGTTAAGGTGATTTTGCTTAAATTAATAGCGGGTTTTGCAGCAGCATTAGTCGCTGGTATTGGTGGTGGCGTACTGGTTTGACCTGAATTGCCCGCTTTTTGAGTATTGATCGGTCTTTGGGTGTTAATAGACGCGGGCGGATTATTGCTTGAAGAACGATTAGCTGACGGCTGAATAGGAGCAGGAGCCTCATCCGCAATTTCAACACCGAAATGTTCGGATAAGGGCTTCAACCCACCGTTAAAGCCTTGGGCGATAAAGCGGAACTTCCAACTGCCTTGTCGGCGGTAGCACTCTGCTAGGATGATGGCTTTTTCCATCCGGCCCGCAGCGTTGAGTTGACAGCTAATCACTACCTGATTGCCTTGTAAAACTTGAATATCAACATCACCAACTTGTGCTAAGGTTTGCGCGCTAGAAAATGCCAAAGCAATCTTCTCAATGTTTGCAGGTTGTGCAGGCAAATTGATATCAAAGAATCCATCACTGTCATGGCCACGAAAGCTCAAACTACCATCATCACTGCGCGTCTGCCCATAAAAAATCATATCACCATCGCCGCGCACACGACCATCAGTGGTCAAGCAATAAGCAACACAATCAATAGAGTTTTGACTCACAATACGGATGCTGATGTTGTCATTCGGTAGAGGCGCATTCGCACCAGCAATCAAAGTTTGGCTCATAAGGTGTCCTTAGGATTAACTATAATGGGTCGCGCTAACTGTCATGTAAAAAAACCACGTAAAGCAGTGTCAGACTAGCATAGGTTTGGCTGCATAGTATGGGTGACTGCTATACGATTATGACGGTCTTAGCTATCGCTGTATATTAGCATGAATGGCGCTAGATACTGGCTGGGTTGCTGAGCAAGTCTCATTTTTGATGGCCGTGGCAGAATAAGTTAGCTTAAAGAATCGCCACCCTGATAATATTGACCCACCAACCCTATGCATTGTTTTATCACATGCATTGATAACACAAGCATTTATATATCGCGACATTTGTATATAATGGCTGTGGTATCAATTAGCGGTAGTCTAAGTTAATGTGCTATCGCTTAAAATATGCTATCACTTAAAATATGCTATCACTTAAAATAGTCTTGCTGCATGATCATATTTTATCAATAATACTGATCATTCTATTATTATTGCAGAATCACTACTCTACTAAAATTATTACGCTACTAAGACAGTCATGACATCTAATTATCCAACTGCGAATAAAGCCAACCATAGCGCTGAGAGCATCATGAATAACCCCGTTAGTAATAGCAGCAACCTTGATAACAGTAACAATCATAACGTGCCGTCAGCTGTTTGGCTGGCTGAAGGTCAGTCAAGCCAGCGTGATATGCTAGCAAGCCTACAAACACTAAAAGCAAGCATCGCTACTCCGATCACCGTCATCGCCTCGCACCGGCAGAACCGCCCAGAAATTTTTGAATTTGCGGATAAAGTCTATTATGAGCCCAGTGTCAATAAAGAGGCTAGCACTATAAGTCCTGACAACGTAGACCCTAGCAACGTGAACCCTAGCAACATAGATACTGATGGTATCAGCATTGACGACCAACCAATATCACCTGAAATAGCGCTACCACGTTGGCAATTTGTGTTAAACCAGGCCAAAGAAAACAATACTAAAGTATTGCTCACAGGGCGTAATGGTATCGATTATGAAGCGCAGCGTGATGCATTTAGCGCGGCAGGTATTCGCTTATTAACTGGGGCGACTAGTGTCACGGCCCTAGAATGTATTGATGATAAGTTCGCCTTTATGCAGCTCTGCCAGGCACAAGCTATTCCAGTAGCAGAATGTTGGCGCTTTGATAATATCTCTGAGCTAAAAGCGCTACTTGCTAAGCATGGCCATCAGCCGCTATGCGTTAAACCGGTTACTGGTATTTTTGCCCAAGGATTCTGGCGACTAGACTCCGGTAAAGAAGATGGTGAGCAGTATGACAGCTTCGATCATTTATATTTTACTGAAGATAAAAAAATAAGTACCGAGCAGTTTATTCACGCTTATACCAGTAGTAAAATGGTACAAGAGCAGCCTATTCCGATGTTGTTAATGCCTTTTCTAGCAGGTCAGGAATATTCTATTGACGTGGTATGTGAGTACGGTGAGGTACTCGCGGCCGTGACTCGTCATAAGACCGGTAAAGTTCAGCATATCGGCTATGATGACGCCGTGATGGATGTGGTTATACCCTTGATTAAAGCATTCGACTGTGATGGTATTGTTAGTGTCCAAACTAAGGCCGATGATACTGGGCAGCATCGTGCCCTTGAAATCAACAGTCGCCCCTCTGGTGGTATCGGTTACACCGCCCATAGTGGTGTGGATTTAACCCAAGTAGGATGTGCATACTGGCTAGGCTTGACGGCTAAGCCTAATTTACAGGACCTCATTCAGCAAATTACCCCCTGTCAGGTACGCTCCGTTACCATGAGTGTAAAGATTGAAGAAGAAAAGTTAGACTAAAGCAGCAGTTGGCCTTTCTAAGGGTACTCGTAAATAAGGGTGCTAGTAGCTTAAGCCATTAGCACCCTTATATTAGATTACTCAAAAACGTCTATCATGAGTCTTATTTATTAATCCTCTCGACGAGTCGCTTTCAATCCCTTAAATGACTATTATAATGTCGGTGGCGTACCTTCAGCATTAGAGAGCACAGCATCAATTTGTATCAAAGCATCCATGGGGATGGCTGACACGCCAATGACGGTTCTAGCAGGCAAGTCACTGTTAAAGAAGGTGGTATAAATATCGTCTACCGCGTCGATATCAGCAATGTTTTTAAGTTGAATATTTATTTTAACGACATCGTCCATGTCATGATTAATACTATTCACAATAGCTTTGATATTCTCTAAGCACTGTGTTGCCTGCGCAGCTATATCACCTGTCACTAGCTTGCCTGATTCAGAGTTGATAGGCAATTGAGCTGAGAGATGATTGTAATGAGAGAAAGCCACCGTTTGGGTCGCCAGCGCACTCTTTGGTGCATTTGATGTGTTGTTGGCTTTTATAACGATGCCATGTCTGTCTTCAACTGCTTGCGGAGGTGTGCCATCACCATATGAGACCACAGCATCAATCTGTACTAACGCATCCATCGGTAACGCTGACGCGGCACTAAGGGTCCGTGCAGGCGTGTAGCCCACTGTTCTAGCAATAGCCGAATCTGGGAAGAAGGTAGTGTAAGCCTCGTTTACAGCGTCAGTATCTGCAATGTTGGTCAAAAAGATATTTATTTTAACAATATCATCAAACGGCACATCGATACTCTCTAAAATGGCCTTAATGTTTTTTAGGCATTGTCCGGTCTGCTCTTTTACGCCGCCAGCAACTAAACTACCGGTCTTAGGGTCGACAGGCAGTTGTGCTGAGATATTATTGTAATGAGAAAAAGCCACTGTTTGGGTCGATATGGAGTTTTTTGGGGCATTATCGGTGTTCTTTGCTACTTTTATCAGATCACAAGGTGCTTGCGGATGAGTCCCTTCGCCGTTTGAGATAATGGCATCTACTTGGATCAAGGCTTTATCCATAGGTAGCGCGCTTACTGCTATAACCGTGCGTGTAGGCAGGTAGCTTTGGAAAAAGTTAGCATAGACAGCATCTACAGCGGCAATATCGGTAATATTTTTTAGAAATATAGTTATTTTGACGACATCATTCATGACATGGTCAATACTCTCTATAATGGTTTTAATGTTATTCAAGCACTGGGTTGCTTGTGCGGTTATATCACCTGCAACCACCTCATTGGTTTTTGGATCAATAGGTAATTGGCCAGATAGATAATTATAATGAGAAAATGCCACCGTTTGGGTTGATAGTGAAAATTTTGGGGCACTGTCTGTGTTTCTTGATGCTTTTATGATGGTATTATTCATATGTAGATATGTCCGATTTGATATATAGTTTTTGGTTTGGTATAGCTTTTAAATTGATGCTGTTTTTTCTAAACTTGCTTGTTTTGGAAAGAAACAATGAGAGCGTGTTGAACATTCACAAGCAGATACTGCGGCTGGTTAATCAAAGCTGTGTTCTAGACAAGATGCAAATTGCAGATAATGCAAGTGCCTTAGCTAGATTTGCAGCACACTGCTCATACGCATTTTGCTTATAAACATCAGGGGGCAGTTTTAGCATCAGTCTCTCTTTATAAATAGTTGGGGACAAGACACTTTTTTGCCGCTACTGTGCTTAAAAAAGCCGCTTAGAATAACTAAGCTAGATAGTTTGCCTTGAAAGCGCCTGAGAAATAGTCGCTGTCAGTGTCGGTGTCAGTGTCAGTGTCATAATCAAGTGTTCAACACGCTCTACAGCTACAAAGCCATCAACGGCGGTCGACAAGTTTACCATAGTAGCGATTAATACACTTTCCTAATAACCTTCGTTTAGGATAAGTAAAAAATAAAGAAGAGATTCTAATTTATTAAAGTCAATTTAGCCAGACAAAAATTCTAGCATTATGGTTGTGATAGACTTGCGGCAATCAACAATAATATACAAAAGCTTTGTAAAAATACGGGATACATCTAAGCAATGACTGAGACTCACAATGATGCTAGCACTGACAATTTCCATAAGCGTACCATCACTCTACCCCGTGGTACGCTCGAGCTGACCTATCAAATAAATACTGCGACCAAACGTTCGATTAATAGTAAAAATTTTAATGCAGCCAAACAGCCTTATCAATTAGAAGACTTGCTTGGTTTTGCCCAACGTATTAATCCAAAGCGGGCATTTCTGTTTGTCTCAAAGGTTTTGGGGCGGCATATTCCAGTTACGCCCACTATTATGCGTAACGCCTTCACCGATTTAGCAGCATTAGTACCCAACAATCTACCTGAGCCCATTGTCGTGGTTGGTATGGCGGAAACTGCGGTTGGATTGTCCGCTGGCGTCCATCAAGCGTTACAAACGCGATATCCGAACGCCTTATTGCTTAACTCCACCCGTCACACGCAGCACGATGACGATAATAATGCTGCTGCAGACACTTTACTGGCTACCTTTAGCGAAGACCACAGCCACGCCAGCCAACATTTGATTTATCAGAGTCCAGATCAAGTCACTCAAGAGCAGTTACTCGCCAGCAAAACCTTGATAATGGTTGATGATGAAGCTTCAACTGGCAACACCTGTATTAATGTGGTCAACGCCTTATATAGTGCAGGACTGTCACAATTAGCACAGGTGCATCTGACGACCTTGGTAGATTGGTCATTAGGTCAAGCGGGTATGGACGACACGCTGTCAAAACGCCTACCAGATATCGACTTTTATCGTCATCACCTACTATCTGGTGCGTGGCAATGGACAGATGCGCCCAACCCTGAACCGATTACCATGCCATCGGTCGATACCACTGCAGCTGGCAGTCAGCCGCTCGGTGATACTGGCAACTGGGGGCGCTTCCCGACTCTTGATAGCACGGCTGGCTTTAGCAATTATTTGGCTCAGTTTCAGCAAAGGCTTACTAACTTTAAGGGTCAGGAAAGTTTTTCTGATGTTTCATTACCGCCGCGCACATTGGTATTAGGCAGTAATGAGTTTGTTTGGTTGCCGTTCTTGTTGGCTGAATGGTTAGAAAACGAAGCAGCAGTCCAGGCAAGAAATAAAAGCTCTGAAGCTACTGCAATGGTTAAATTTAGTGCCTTAACTCGCTCGCCTATCGCCACTGGCAGTGCAATTACTACCATGTTAAGTTTTACTGATAATTATGGCCTGGGTATGACCAACTTTGCCTATAACGTCAACCCGAATGACTGGGATTTGATTGTACTGTGCGTGGAAACAGCCATTAATACTGTTGATGCCCTGTGGACAGATTTAGATAACGTGCTAGTGATAGGTCCTATGCCTTAAACTATTTGATAAAACCATTTTATAAAATTAAGTTTCATCGCCTATGGACAACCCTATGACTACTGCTTTTTTTCAGCCCAATGCTACTGTCATCAAACCCTATGCGCTAATGGATTTAGACGACACCCTATTTCAAACCCAGCGCAAGATCGATGCATGGCACTTACCGACGGCCGAAAAAGAACGACTCGTATGCGCGACGGTGAACAAGAGTGGCGAACCATTGAGTTTTATGAGTCAGCGCCAAGCTACATTTTTCAATTGGCTATTGGCCAGCACTGAGCTGATTGTAGTCACTGCTCGTGATCGCAGTGAGATACAGCGAGTGCAGCTACCTTTTAATAGCTGGCAGGTATTGACCCACGGTGCGGTAATATTAACGGCTGAGGGTGAGCTATTAGATGAATGGCAACAGCATATCTATGAGCAACTTATCCCGTTACAAGACCAGTTAGAACAACTTGCTAGATTGATTACGCATGACTATGAAGGCTCTCGCGATGATTTAGTATTCACGGCACATATTGATAGCTTTAACAATACTGAATTGACCATTTACCTAGCCATTAAACATAGGCAAAAAGACCATCAAGTATTAACAAATTTAGCCCAGCAGCTACCCACATTAATACCAGACTTTGATGCACACTTTTATGTCCATGTGAATGCTAATAATTTGGCTATCCTACCGCATGCCATTCATAAGCGTCATGCCGTACAATTCCTATTAGAAAACTGTTTGGACAGCCAGCGCCCCAGTTTTGGCTTTGGCGATAGTCTGGCGGACTTACCTTTTCTACAGTTACTTGACTGGTACGGTATGCCCTGTCATGGCCAATTACATGCAAGACTACAGGCATAACGTCACTCTCAACTATAGACATGGCCATTATAATGAGCGCGAATAAATTTAATATGACAACAAATAAGTCTAATGCAGAAGATTTCGATAACGATACGTTGGAAAACGCTGAGCTAAAAGGCCGTCCTTTAGCAAGCTATGGCTCAGGCAGTTATCTTGCCAGCGATGTCACGGTGCTATTAGATATCGTTAATAAGGACGCCATTGCTGATGTACCGGTCAGCCAAAAAGAGCTATTAATCCAAAGCGGTCAGCGCCACTATTCAGATATGCTGACTTTAGAGCAGGCACCAAGTGCCATGCATGAAGAGCTATACGAGCAGGCATTAACACAAGGTACCCAGCGAACTGCCACTGATATCGCTAATCTTGCTTATTCGCTGCACCATATTTTTCATCAAAAAGTTAACAGTGAACGCCCGCTCGTGTTGGTTAGCCTAGTACGAGCAGGCCTACCGATTGGAGTATTGCTACAACGCGCATTAGCAGATGCTAATAGCCGCTACTCGCTACCAAGCGCCCATTATGGCATCAGCATCATTCGTGATCGCGGTTTAGATCCCCAAGCCTTACAACTGTTGCTAGAGCGTTATCCAGACAGTCCGATTGTATTTGTCGATGGCTGGACTGGTAAAGGTGCGATCTATCAAGAGTTGGCTAACAGCCTTGAGGCCTTTAGCGAGCCTACACATCCAAACTTTGCCAATATCTTTCATCAAGGCGTGGGTACAATTCCACTGCTTACGCTCGCTGATCCTGCTGGGGTTGCTTGGCTTGCTGCCAGTTCTGAGGATTGGCTTATTCCATCAGGTTTACTAAACAGTACCGTGTCAGGACTGATTTCACGTAGCTTATATACCGCGCCGCAATCAGGTCTACATCGCAGTGTGTTTTATGATAAATTAATAGATGTTGATCATAGCCTTGAGTTTATCGAGCATATCAATATAGCTAGGCTGCAACTAATCGCGCCGCCGCAACGTTTGCCAGTCTTTGACAAGCCGCGTTACCTCACTGCCGTTTTAATCGACATGCTCGCCTCGCGCTATCAGATTACTAATCGTAATCGTATCAAGCCCACTATTGCAGAGGCGACCCGAGCAATATTACGCCGTGATCCTGAGCGCGTGCTGCTTGCCAGCCCTGATCACCCTGATACGACATTATTGCGATATCTGTGTGCTCAGCGAGATATTGATATCACGGTGTTAGGCGCTGATATATTACCTTATCAAGCGGTGACACTTATCAAGCAGCGTACAACCACCACAGATAGTTAGTCATTAGCCTATTTAATGACCCTTACTTTTCTAAAGCGACTTATTATTCATTGATAACTACTTACGACACCTACTATGCCAGATAACCCGTCCAGCCTTTATAATCATACTCAGTCTTATGCGCGTCTAATCACTGGACGTCATGCGATGATTAAACCGCACACGCATCACCCTTATCAGCTGGGTGCCAGTCTCTATATGCCTGCTACTCGACAGGATATTTGGCAAGTGATTAAACGTGACAAATTGCCCACGATTAATAGTATTATCATCTGTTTAGAAGACGCGGTCAGCCATAGTGATGTTGAGCTGGCACTCACGCGATTGCAAGCGCTGCTTAATATTTGGGCGTCGCATGTCAACAGCATTAACGAACCGTCAGCACTAGCAGATATTCAGACCCAACAGCCGACACGCCCCTTGGTATTTGTGCGTCCTCGCAATCCAATGATGCTGCAGAATTTAGCAGACTTTGAACATATCGACTTGATTGATGGTTTTGTCATGCCAAAAGTGGATATGTATAGCTTATCCAATTGGCGCATGGCCTGTCAGAATTTAAGTACTGATCAGCTATTGATGCCCACTTTAGAGACTGCTGCCCTATTTGATCCACATCACAATCAAGAGCTAGCAATCGCCTTTAAAGAAGCCTTTAGCCAGCCTATCTTTGCGCTACGTATCGGTGGTAATGATCTGTTTGCGGCCTTGCGACTACGCCGTCCTAAAGACAGTATTATTTATGACACGCCGATTGGCACGCTTATCTATCAATTACTCGGCTGCTTTGTGCCGCATGGCTTCTATTTATCCGCGCCAGTATTTGAGTATCTAGATCAACCCATGCTATTTATGCAAGAGCTGACCCGTGATGTAAGCTTAGGTCTGGTAGGCAAGACCGTCATTCATCCAAGCCAAATAGCCCTAGTACAGCAGGCCTACTGTGTACCGTTAAGCATGCTGGATGAAGCGCAAGCAATATTACATAGCGAGGCTAAAGCCGTATTTAAGTACAATAATACCATGCTAGAGCCAGCCACCCACCGTGCTTGGGCACATGAAGTGGTCAATCGCTCAGAGGTATTTGGGGTTATTAATGATGGCAATAGCGACTATAAGCCACTGCTATAAAGGTAAAGCCATATCACCATAAATGTCTAAAACAAAAGGCCGCTGTCATTAATCTGATAGCGGCCTTTTTATGTCAAATATAAATTTTAAACACAGCTTTCTAGGAACTTACTAATCACGGCATTAACCTGCTCAGGTTCCTCTACAGTCGAGGTATGGCCAGCACCTTTAATAACTGCCAGCTTAGAGCCTGGAATCGCAAAATGTATACGCTCAGACTTTTCATAAGGCGTTGCCGCATCTTCATCACCGACTATAATAAGGGTCGGCGTGGCGATGTCGCCAAGCTGCTCATAAGTGCCTTTACGCTCGATCAGCGCCAGGGTCGCCTTGGTCACGCCACTTTTACGATTGCCTTGTAGCATTCCTAGCCACTCTCTCTTTTCAGCTTTACGCGATTTGTCTTCTAAGAAGCTGGTACCAAACATAATTGGCATGACTTTCTTGCTAACACGCTTCATACCTACCCAACGAATGGCGGTCATTAGCTTACGATATTGTGGCACTAGCTCCGGATCTTCGGGATCAGCTGAAGTCTCCAGCATTATCAAGGATAACAAGAGCTCAGGACGTTTAAGTGCGATACGCTGCGCTATAAAGCCACCCATTGATAGTCCTACAAAGTGACACTTATTGATATTAAGTGCCGTTAGCAGGCCAAGAGTATCCTCAGTCAAAGCATCCATATCGTAGCCGGACTTGGTAATCTGAGACTGCCCTTGACCGCGAAAGTCAAAAGCAATGCAGCGATAATCGTCTTGAAAATGTGCAACTTGCTTATCATACATCCGCGAACTCCATAACAGACCATGTGCAAACACCATCACAGGCTTTTGCTGATCGTCAGGAGCACTATCTTCGTAATAGATACTGGCGTTATTAATTTGGATACTAGGCATAACAACTTCCTTGTCTGACTGATTTATTGTTTATAAATAGATATGTGCTCATCAGCGATAAAAACACCTGACATTTGTATTAGCTCTTCAGCATAGTTTAAAATTCAGTCACTTAATAGTGTTATTTCTGAATAAGAAGTTTTTGTCGTATACCGTCAATTTATAATAATACGAATAACACTCAAGACATACTATAGACGGACAATAATACAAAGCATACCCCTGTTTTGAGCGTGTACAAAATCAGCGTTTATCACAACCCCAAACTGCTATAGTAATGAGGATTGAACAGCTTATTGTCCCAAAACTATAATTAAGGAAAATACCATGTCGCAACCTTTAGTCGAGTATCAGGCCAAGAATCATATCGCCACCATTACTATGAATGATCCTAAAACTCTTAATGCCTTTAGCACATCGCTAAAAGATGCGATGGTCGCCGCACTCAATCAGGCCGATACGGATGAGCAGGTACGAGTTATTGTCTTGCAAGGTGCAGGCCATAACTTTTCCAGTGGTGGCCATATCGGTGAAATGCTTGAAAATGGTATGGAAAAGGATGCTTTGGCCACTAAACTTAACTTTATGGTGGGCGAAGTTGCTGAGATTAGCCTAAAGCTGCGTAATATTCATAAACCTATTATTGCCAAATTAGAAGGTGCGGTCGCAGGCGCTGGTATGAACCTGGCTTTAACTTGCGACTTCCGTATTGCCGCTGATAATGCAAAATTTGTCCAAGCCTTCGTCAATATTGGTCTAGTACCAGACGCTGGTGGTATTTATTTGCTCACTCAATTGATCGGTGTAGCAAAGACTACTGAAATGGTTATGCTCGGTGATAAACTCAAAGCCGAAGATATGGCACGCTTAAACTTAGTTAATACAGTGGTTAGCGCGGATGCACTGGATGCAAGCGTTAACGCCTTGGCGACTCGTCTAAGTAATCTACCTGGAAAAGCATTAGCCTCAATGAAGCATATGATTAACACGCACGCGTATATGAGTCTTAATGAAGCATTAGATATGGAAGTGGATCAGCAAACTATGCTGGCAAAAACGGATGACTTTAAAGAAGGTATTACTGCATTTATGGAAAAGCGTAGGCCGGTTTATCAGGGTAAGTAGATTGTAAACCGAAAGCTAACTCTGACTTTATTTTTTAATCATCGCTACACAAAAACCCCGCCTCATTACGATACGGGGTTTTTGTTTTAGTTATTTCATTCTATTAACATTAGCGGTTACATCGTGAATGACTTGGTTTAATAAATTCTTATCGACACAGTAACTTTCAATCTCAGTCAAAAAATGCTTGGCGGCGGCTGTGACTTGTTCAATAATTTCTTTGGCAGTCTCTTGTTTAATATCTGCCTGTGTGGCAAGTTTAATCAGATGCGTTAAGGTTGGATGTGTGACTTCACCGCCGATATCCATTTGATGACAGCCATCAAATCCTGTATTGTAAGACAAATCATAAGCCGGTGATAAAGACCACTCCCCTTGCTTATTCATCATAAATGAGAAGTTTTTACTATGGTCATCTTTATTATTAAAAACCACGTTAAAAACGGCTTGTCTATAAGCCAGTTCAACTTGCTGTTGCGATTGAGTTAACATGCGCACGCAGCGTAAATACTGCAAATAATTTGAAGAAAAAGGAAGGCGAAAATCAAGGTCTAACAACCCTGCTAGCGTGTGAATATGTACCCGCTGACCGCCTATCCTATCAAAACGCTCAACCCCAAATGCACTGTGGTTTTCGTCAATATCAAAATAATAATGACAAGGCATATTTAAACCCGATAGCTTGGCCATATCTGCATAAATAGCCTCTAATAAGCACACACTTTTATGCTCATTTTGCGCTGGAAATTTAATGAGCCAAGGCGTGGCTGATGGATGAAGGGTATTCAAATCTGTGGTGATAAACTTAGAGTCTTTATCAAATAATACGAGTGCTTTTGGCCTTGCTCCTTGTGGTGAGCCACCCACTGCAATCAGCTCTACCAGTATGTCACTCTCTTGCCCTGCAAGAAGCTTTTGATTGGCATGTGCAAGCTTAGCAAGGCTGACTTCAACAGCGTCAGGGATGAGCGGTTGCTCAGGCACAAAGGTTAATGCACCCATCACCGACTCACCAACATAGGCAAAGCGCTCTAATACCGTCATGTTTCGAGAAGACTCATCAGATATCTGCCGAAAAAACCGATCCATCAATAGGATACCCCAACCATCTGGTAAGCTATCGGCTAATAATCCGCACAAATAATAAGCATTTTTGTTAAGCCCACGATAAGGCGTGGAGCGCAGCGGCATCTCTATTGGCGACAACTCAAATCCATCTGAAACCCATGAATCATCGTAACCAAAAACGGGGCGATGCCCCTCTATAGTCAAATAGCCCACTAGACGATGCTCACCGAACCCTTGGTAAAACACCTTAATTGATGGTATGGGTGTATACATAAATGAGCGCCCTTATGATGTTTTGGTAGAGGCACGTTGGCGCAGATTTTTTTGCTCCATGACTTCTTTAATATTCGCAGGGGCAATGTCAAACAACTCGGCAAATTCATTAATTAAACCAAGACCTATGGCCATCCGCACCACATTATCTAATGTGCCACCTTGACCTGATTCAATTCTAATAATAGTACTAATGCCAACACCTGCTCTCTCTGCTAGCGTTGTTTGTGTTAGATTTAAGATAAGACGCCGTTTTTTTAGACGCTCGCCTAAGATTTGGGTAACCTCGCTTGGGGTATAGAAATCAAATCTCATATCAGATCAACCATTCATATTTGATAGCTTAAGAGTGATTATAACTCATAAGCTATCAAATATGAACGATCATATAAAGGAACACATAATTAATAGACATACATTAATTAGCTTCAATTAAGTCCTAGATATGGAAATAGATCAGCAAACCATGTTGACCAACACCGATGACTTTAGAGAAGGAATTACGGCCTTTGTGGACAGGTGTAAACCAGTTTATCAGGATAAATAGCTCATAAAAAATGTGTATATCTGACTGCAATTTCTAACGTTCACCACCTAAAAAACCCCGCATCATAACGACACGGGGTTTTTATTTTTAGACTACTAAAAAGCGTTCAGATCAAAACTTAGGTCAATTGAGCAACGTTAATTTTATCCGCTTCTTCAGTGTACTCTTCCATACGGTCGAAGTTCATGTATTGATACACTTCATCGCCCATACTGTTGAGCATGCCAGCATATTGCTGATACTCATCGTTGGTTGGCAGTTTACCCAATACCGCAGCGACGGCAGCAAGCTCAGCTGAAGCGAGATACACATCCGCACCTTGACCCAAACGGTTCGGGAAGTTACGGGTTGACGTTGATACCGCGGTAGAATTCGGTGCGATACGTGCTTGGTTACCCATACATAATGAACAACCTGGCATCTCAGTACGAGCACCGGCCTGTGCGTAGATGTTGTAATAACCTTCTTCCATCAACTGACGCGCATCCATTTTGGTCGGTGGCGCAATCCATAGACGAGTTTTTAAGCTACCTGCTGGTACCTCTTGTAGCAGTTTACCGGCCGCACGGAAGTGACCGATGTTGGTCATGCATGAACCAATGAATACTTCATCAATGGCATTCCCTGCCACGTCCGACAATGTTTTGGCATCATCTGGATCGTTCGGGCAGCAAAGGATAGGCTCTTTGATCTCGCTCATGTCGATGACCATATCAATGGTATATTCAGCATCGTCATCAGCGCGCATGAGACTTGGATTCGCTAACCACTCTTGCATGGCTTCAATACGGCGACTAATAGTACGCGCATCGCCATAACCTTCTGAAATCATCCATTTAAGCAAGGTGACGTTCGAGGTCAAATACTCAGTGATTGATGCTTCTGATAAGGCAATAGTACAACCCGCGGCGCTACGCTCGGCTGACGCATCAGACAATTCAAAGGCTTGCTCAAGCGTTAAGTCATTAAGACCTTCAATCTCAAGGATGCGACCGTTAAACTCGTTAACTTTACCTTTTTTATCAACCGTCAATAAGCCATCTTTGATCGCTTGGTACGGAATCGCATGCACCAAATCACGTAAGGTAATACCCGCTTGACGTTCGCCTACGAAACGTACACGCACAGACTCAGGCATATCGAGTGGCATCACACCAGTCGCAGCTGCGAAAGCGACCAGACCAGAACCAGCTGGGAACGAGATACCCATTGGGAAACGGGTATGCGAATCACCACCAGTACCCACGGTATCTGGCAGGAGCATACGGTTCAACCATGAGTGAATGATGCCGTCACCTGGACGTAAGCTCACACCACCACGGTTCATGATGAAGTCAGGTAGCGTGTGCTGAGTCTCGATGTCCACAGGCTTAGGATAAGCAGCCGTATGACAGAATGATTGCAATACTAGATCGGTCTGGAAACCTAGGCAAGCTAAGTCTTTTAGCTCATCGCGAGTCATTGGACCCGTGGTATCTTGACTGCCTACCGTAGTCATTTTAGGTTCGCAGTACATACCAGGACGAACGCCGTCTAGACCACAAGCTTTACCAACCATTTTTTGCGCTAGCGTAAAGCCTTTACCGGTATCAACGGGATCTTCTGGCTTGGCAAAAATGTCTGAATGCTCAAGACCCATGTATTCACGGGCACGATTGGTCAAACCGCGACCAACAATTAATGGAATACGGCCACCGGCACGTACTTCATCAAGCAATGTTGGTGAGTTTAGTTTAAAGGTTGATAGTACTTCGTCAGAGTCGTGCTTAGTGATTTTGCCTTCATACGGATAAATATCAAACACATCACCCATATTTAAGTTATCGACATTAATTTTTTCGATTGGCAGTGCGCCTGAATCTTCCATGGTATTAAAGAAGATTGGTGCGATATTATTACCCAATACTAAACCGCCACCGCGTTTGTTCGGGACGTTAGGAATGTCATCACCCATCAACCACAATACTGAGTTGGTTGCTGATTTACGGCTAGAGCCAGTACCAACTACATCACCAACATAAGCCAGTTGATGGCCTTTTTCTTTTAATGCTTCAATCTGTTTCATCGGACCAATAACACCCTCTTCGTCAGCGGTAATACCGTCGCGAGAGTTTTTGTGCATGGCTAATGAATGCAACGGGATATCAGGACGGCTCCACGCATCTTGCGCCGGAGACAAATCATCGGTATTGGTTTCGCCAGTGATTTTAAAGGTGGTGTACGTTGACTTTTTTGGTACTTCAGCGCGGTTTAAGAACCATTCAGCATCGGCCCATGATTGCACCACTTCTTTAGCAATGTCATTGCCCGCTTCGGCTTTTTCAGTCACATCATGGAAGGCATCAAAAACTAGCAAGGTTTTTTTCAAAGCTTCAGCAGCGTCTTGCGCCAACTCTTTGTCATCTAATGCGGCGACTAATGGCTGAACATTATAGCCACCTTGCATGGTGCCTAAAATTTCGACCGCTTTTTGCTTGCTGACCAGTGAAGAAGTCGCTTCACCTTTCACGATAGCCGCTAAAAATGCTGCTTTTACATAAGCGGCTTGATCAACACCGGCAGGAATACGATTTTCTAACAAATTCATTAAGAATGCGTCTTCACCCGTTGGTGGATTTTTTAACACTTCAACTAAATCTGCTACTTGTTTCTCATTAAGCGGAAGCGGTACAGTTCCTTGCTTAGCACGTTCTTCGACATGTTTACGATAAGCTTCTAACACAATAGGCGTCCTCGTCAGTTGAGTAATTGGTACATCACGTGGGTAGTTAGAATAACTGCCTGCATCGATGTACTACATTGAATAATTATCCGTACAATATAGCGTAAAATGGTCAAAATGTTAAGAAGCAAACCCCAATCTCCACCCCATAGCCAACATTTATTATAAAAATGGGAGGTATTTTTTTCTGACTACTTATCGTATTACTCATCACGATATTAAGTTAATTTAACGGTGCCTTTTAGCTGCTTTTCTGTTAAATTAGAAAGGTCACATGCTACAAAATGTCTTAATACAAAATAGGTATCTTCTTATCTAAAAATAGGCATCTTCTTATCTATTTGTTATCCCATTTATTACCAATCACTCTCATTAATCACCTTCATATTAATCACCTTCATATCACATTCATATCACCTTCATGTTGGTATCCTATATTTAACGCTCATTACTAACAGCAATCATCTATATAAATGGTTACCTATATAAATACAGCTAAGCACACCATCTCAACTAGGTGTTATTCCTATTAAATAGCAATTTTTCCCGTGCTATTGGTCTGTGTTTTATTTGCTTTCACTCTAGTGCACGTTAACGATACAAAGATGAAAAATAACGCTAAGTTTGCTATAATCAGCATATGAAATTCACCATCCACTCTCCTCAAATGATAAAGAAAGCCCTTGTCTTATAAAGACTTAGGATTGTAAGGGTTTAGGATAAGCTTATGAGCTCATTAGCCGTACAAACGCACGTTCCTGCTGCCAGGGTTAAACCTAAAAAAGCCATTCAAGGCGAAAAGTTACGTGGTTATGACAAAGTAGCACGTATCCCAATTAAAGTGATTCCGACTATTGAAGCCAAGAAAAAGCCAGATTGGATTCGGGTCAAGATGTCATCGCCTGCTGAAGTGGCGCGTATAAAAGCCACCTTGCGTGAGCAAAAGCTCTATACCGTCTGTGAAGAAGCGGCCTGCCCTAACTTGCCACAGTGCTTTGCTGATGGTACGGCTACCTTTATGATCATGGGTGATATCTGTACCCGTCGTTGTCCGTTCTGCGATGTGGGACATGGTCGCCCTAATAACCTTGATGCTGATGAACCCCGCCATACTGCTGAGACTATCTTAGGCTTGCAGCTGAAATATGCGGTTATCACCTCAGTCGATCGTGATGATTTAAAAGATGGCGGCGCTGCTCACTTTGTTGAAGTGCTTGATGAAGCAAGAGCGCTCAGCCCAAACTGCCTAATCGAAATCTTGGTTCCTGATTTCCGTGGTCGTATGGAGGTGGCATTAGACTTATTGACTGAGACCGCACCAGACGTCTTTAACCATAATATCGAAACCGTACCACGTTTATATAAAGCCTTCCGTCCCGGCTCTGATTATCAGCATTCATTAGACTTACTCAGAATCTATAAAGAACGTCGTCCTGATATCGCGACCAAATGCGGCTTCATGGTCGGGCTTGGCGAGACCGAAGAAGAAATATATACCTTACTCGATGACCTAAAAGCGAACAATGTTGACATGATTACGGTTGGTCAGTACTTACAGCCTAGTAAAAACCATGTGCCAGTTGATCGTTATGTCCACCCTGACGAGTTCCAACGCTATATGGACTACGGTAAAAAAATTGGCTTCTTTAACATTTGGGCCGGTCCAATGGTACGCTCAAGCTACTTTGCTGATCGTCAATTCTATGGCGAAGATTGCCCTGCACCGATACGTAGCAAAAAAGCATTAGCAGCGGAAGGGAAATTGGGTTGTTAATATTCGATTGATTACGCTAGTAATAGACAAAAAGGAGACCTGCTATGGGTCTCCTTTTTTGTGGACGATTTATCGACACCTTCATCCTTTTTTTAGGTAGCGAGTTCTTTGGGCAGCGAGTGCCATTGTACTAAATATAGTCAATAAAAAGTAATATCAATATATAACCTACTGCTGGCATAAGTTTTTCTGGCTTGCTGTGCCTACGCAGACAGAGGCTACAAAAAGCTTATACCAGCAGTACCGTAGCGTTTTTAAGATGTTTTAACTATAGCTGAAAAATCAATAGTTAATAATTACTATCCCTACTGAAAGCTTCTACACTAATGAGCTAAGATAGTGCTATATTTTGTAACTTAGATTAACAAATAATAAATAATGATCATCTTCTTATTAAGGACTGACTGATGAGCAGCGAATTTACCCCACAAGAAGGCTCTTGCGCCTGTTATAGCAATACTTATACTATTAATAATAAGCCTATTGGCCGCTTTATCTGCCACTGTACTATTTGCCAAGAGTTCACTGGCCAAGCCTATAATGATGTGACAATTTTGCTTAAATCAGATGTGAGTGAGTTAGATCTAACTAGAACCAATTTTCGCCGCTGGAAACTGCCACCAAATATTAACCGCGGTCTGTGTATTCTCTGCAATAAACCCAGTATAGAGATGGCTGTAGGTGGAAACCTGATATTAGTGCCCACCACAAACTACCCTAATATGGCTGCACTGCCTGAACCTACCATGCATCTATTTTATAATCGCCGCGTCGAGGATAGTGACGATGACTTACCCAAATACAATGGCTTAATGCAAAGCCAGACGATGATGATCAAAGCACTTGCTCAAGGTATGTATAAGAGAGTTAATAAGCGCTAGTGGCTATCTATGTCTATGCTTAGAATTTAAGAGTCATCCCTAAAAAAGAGGTCTATTAGGACCTCTCTTCTGTTGATTCAAATCAAATTAACTGATGGTCGATACTAAAAAAGCGAAACAAATAACCTTAATGGTAGTTTATTTCGCTCGTTTTGACTCGAGATTCATGGCTCTTAACCGCTACGACTCCTAAGCTGTTGAGGAGGTCGATACGGACTTACTGCTTCTAACATTTAGTATGGCAACGCCTAGTACAATAACCCCACCCGCTAAGCCAGTCGTTAGCCCAGGATAGATGAGCAGTAACGCACCAATTGCTAATATGGCACGCATCAGGGAGTTCATACTTCCTTTAAAATAGCCTTCTAGCGCTGCGCTTAGTGCAATAACGCCCGTAACAGATGTCAACACTACAGTGACTATATCAATAATGGGTGGTAGTGGGTAATCTTTAGCCGTTACTGCTAAACCAGTAGGATCTATCATCAACATGGCAGGATTATAAATAAACATAAACGGTACGATAAATCCGGCTAAAGCTAATTTTAGAGCCAAATATCCGGTTTTCATCGGATCACCGCCTGATATACCAGCGCCCGCGAAGGCTGCTAGACAAACTGGCGGAGTAATATTGGCAAAGACCCCAAAGTAGAACACGAACATATGCGCGGATAAAATAGGAATATCGAAACCAGCTAAGGCAGGCGCGGCCATGGTTGCCGTTATAATATAGGCAGGAATCGACGGTAGCCCCATACCTAAAACCATTGAAGCTAACATAGTTAAAACCAGCGTAAGTAATAACGATCCTGCCCCTAAGGTCACAATTGCAGAGGTCATCACCGTACCAAAGCTGGTTAAGCTCACCACCCCAATGATAATTCCCACTACTGCGCAGGCGGCCATCACTGCTAGTGACTGGCGAGCACCATCTTCTAGAGCACCCAAAATATCAGCAAATCCCATTCGCGTCTCTTTACGTATCATGCTGACTACAACTGTAAAACCAATGGTATAAGCGGCTGCATAACCCACTGGTACATTTTTGATCAATAGATAAATCAAAAATACAATCGGTAGTAACATATGACCGCGCGCTTTTAACACTTCTTTTATCTGCGGTAGACTCTCTTTGGCAATGCCTTTTAAGTCGCGACGTCCGGCGCGAAAATGTACCTGCGCGATGACCCCTAGATAATATAGTATTGCTGGCAATAATGCCGCCAACGCAATTGTACTATAGGGTAACCCTGTGGTCTCAGCCATGATAAAAGCACTGGCACCCATAATAGGTGGTAAGATTTGCCCACCAACCGAGGCACTGGCTTCTACTGCACCCGCAAAATCTTTGTGATAACCAACCTTTTTCATCAAGGGGATAGTAAACGCGCCGGTACTGACTACGTTTGATAAGGCTGAGCCGTTAATACTGCCCATAAAGCCGCTTGAAATTACGGCCACCTTTGCTGGGCCGCCTTTTTTATCCCCTGCCAGCGCTAATGCCAAATCGTTAAATAACTGCCCCATGCCAGAGCGCGCCAAAAATGCGCCAAACAAAATAAACAGAAAGATAAAGGTAACTGACGCCCCAATCGCAACAGAGTATAGCCCTTCAGTTTTCAAAAATAACTGACCAAAAATATCACCAAAATCATACGGTCGAGTGAGTAGCCGGTCAGGCATAAAACTCAAATGACTTACGAATGGATAGAGCAAAAATATCGAGGCCAATACGGGCAAAATCAAACCAGTGACGCGTCGACTGCCCTCAAGTACACAGATCACCGTGATGATAGAAAATATCACATCCAGCTGATTTGCCATTCCACCGCGAGAGGTCACAATGTCTTGGTACTCATATATGAGATAGGTCACTCCCGTTAAAGACAGCAAAAACCAAAGCCAGTCATACCATGCAACTTTCTTACGGCTACTGGTTTTATTTGCTGGAAATATTAGAAAAATCAATGCAAAACCAACCCCTAAATGCACCGCTCGCTGTAACAAGGCTGGCATGGGATTGAAGGTGACATACAAATGATAAAGTGAATATAAGATGCAAATCCCAGCAATAATGTATCTTACTGGTCCTTGAGTGATATGACGGGTGATAGACTCTCGGTCATATTTTTCCAATATCGCTTGCGTGACATTAGGATCAACATCATTATCAACGCTGTTATCAACCTCAGTATCTGCATGAGGGTCCAAATGCTTTGACAGATTAGCATCTTCGCTAGACATGGCGGATGCGCTACTGTGATCCGTCACTTGAGAGTTCATGACATAAGTCCTTTTTAAATCTATCCATTAGATCGTACGCTTTGGGCGTAATCGTTACTTCAGAGTAATCTGGTACCCATTGATGTATCAAAATTCGATTGTCAGCATAATCAATTTCACCCTTGGTTAGCCGCGATACCACCCAGTTAAGGCTAGGCAGTCTTTCGTTAATTAGATAACCGACATAGCCAGGTTTTTGTATTGGAGCCAATGCTTCAGTTGACGGGGTGCCCGCACCGAAAGCTTGAAAATAAGTAGTGGTCAGCAGTAGCCCATCGCTTTCACGAAGATACTGCTCCTCCCACCATTGTTTTTCTACAGAATGAATCCAGCGCAGTTGGAAGTTAGGTTCAATGAAATAACATAGCACCTCATCAGTGCTATCAGTATTATCGAACCTATCAGCGCCACTAATTCGTACTTCGATTACAGACTGACCTGTAGAGACGGCCCATAGCGTAAAAAAAACTAGCGCAACAATAAATGCTGCACCAATTGATAACCATAGCCATGAGCGCTTATTTAGCGGCTTGTTCATCATAGTACTTTTTAGCGCCAGGATGGATAGGTGCTACCATACCTTGCTGCGCCGTATCTAAACTGATATCAGCGGCCGCTTGATGGGCATTTCTTAGACCTTCTAAATTATCAAATAAAGCTTTGGTAAGCTTGTAAACGTCATCCTCAGACATATCAGAACGCACTAATAAGGCGTTCATGACAGCTGCCGTGGGGACAGCAGTATCATTACCATAAGTGCCTATAGGAATCTCAAAAGTCTTGAAGTAAGGCTTTGACTCAATGAGCTTACCAAGCGTGTCCTGATTAATCGTTACTAGCTGCAAATCTAAGCCTTGTTCTAACTCCAATAAAGATGAGTTAGGTAGCCCACTACTAAAGAATGCCGCTTCAATTTTGCCCGCTTTCATGGCATCAGCAGCATCAGCAAAGCCTAAATAATCCACCTCAACATCATCGTAAGTTAAGCCAAACCCTTCTAATAAAGTTCGGGCATTGACTTCAGTTCCAGAGCCTTGATCGCCAACCGCAATACGCTTGCCTTTTAAGTCTTCAATATTTTTGATTCCAGAATCTTGGGTGGCAACTAACTGAATCACGTTAGGATACAATACGGCAATTTGTTGAATATTAGTGATTGGCGCATCAAAGTTATTACTACCTTCAACCGCATCGGTGACCACATCACTAAGGGCCAACACCATATCAACTTTGCCTAGTGTCAATAAATTGACGTTTTCTACTGAGGCGCCTGTGGTTTGAGTCTTTGAGTTGACGCCAAAGGTTTTGACATAAATCTCTGCCAATGAGGTGCCAATGATATTATAAGGGCCAGATGCGCCGCCTGTAGCGATAGTGACAAATTCGGTTTCCAGCTTATCAGCTGCTAGAATGGCGGCGTCAGTTGCAGCGCTATCATCACTACTTTCTGAGCTTGGAGATGAGCAGGCGGTCAGGCCTAAAGCAGCGCTTAGCAGCGCTGATAGCAATAAAGGCGATTTTGAATAGTTGAACATTGATTTCTTCCTTGAAGATCATTAATTTTATATTACTAATTATGATAACGTATAGACATCAAATAACTTACACTTCTGCAATGGTATAGCAATTTTTGTAATAAATATACCGCCGTACCTGCTTTCTTTATTCTCAAGAATCTTTGCTTTATCCAAATATCATAACGGATAGCCTATAAAGTTATTTCTTAATATATTGAATCATGACGCTCTCTTTTACTATCAAAACTTGGAAAATCATCATGCCAACCACTGTAATAAAAGATACAACGCCGCTGTCTATTAATACTGCTGATATCGCCATTATCGGTGGCAGCGGTCTGTATCAAATGCAAGCCTTGACTAATAAACGTAGCGTTACTATACAGACGCCCTACGGAGCTCCGTCTGATGATATTGTGCTCGGTGAGTTGGATGGTGTGACGATTGCCTTCTTGACTCGGCACGGTCAAGGTCACAAATTAACGCCGTCTGAGGTACCTTATCGTGCCAATATCTACGCCCTAAAAACTTTAGGCGTACGCTATATTATTTCCGTGTCAGCGGTTGGCTCATTGCGAGAACAGCTTAAACCTTTAGATATGGTCGTACCAGATCAAATGATTGACATGACCAAGCAGCGAGTGAGTACATTTTTCGGTAATGGCGCTGTTGCGCATGTCGCAATGGCTGACCCCTTATGTCCTGCAGTAGCCGATATTTTAATGCGTGCGTATAGCCAGGCCAGAATTAGTGAAGGAAAATGCCACTCTAAGGCGACCTATATCTGTATTGAAGGACCACAGTTTTCCACCCGCGCAGAATCACATTGGTATCGCCAAATACAGGCAGATATTATCGGTATGACTAATATGCCAGAGGCCAAGCTGGCACGCGAAGCCAGTATCGCGTATGCGACCTTAGCGCTAGTCACCGACTTTGATTGCTGGCATCCCAATGAAGAATCCGTAAGCGCAGATTATGCGATACAGAACCTCATGAAAAATGCTGAAAATGCTCAACAAGTCATCGAGCAAGCGGTGACTCTAATTGCAGCTGAGCGGCCCGAGTCAATCGCTCATAACGCTCTAGCGCAAGCATTAATCACTCCTATTGAAGCAATGGATGAGCAGACTAAAACCAGGCTGACAGCCTTACTACCCCTTGATCTATAGACGCTATTTTTGAGCTAAAAAGGCCATCGAATAATTCGATGGCCTTTTTCATTTTTAACGAGCTAATTTTATGCTAACAGCACGAACCGTTGACTGGACTAGCAGCCGTACTGGATACCAGAGCAGCAGCCTCACCAAATGGCATCATATCACCGCAGCCTGCGAAAACACCGTAGTGGTGACTGTCATCACCAATAAACTTGAAATGAGGAGAAAAGCG
Organism: Psychrobacter sp. PL15; assembly: GCF_035984995.1. Taxonomy (NCBI): domain Bacteria; kingdom Pseudomonadati; phylum Pseudomonadota; class Gammaproteobacteria; order Moraxellales; family Moraxellaceae; genus Psychrobacter; species Psychrobacter sp. PL15. The sequence goes on along the minus strand of NZ_JAXCIB010000001.1, from coordinate 141,368 downwards.
AGACTCTTTAAGCATTCTGAAGGTGTTGGCACATACAGGGAACACGCGACCAGCTTCGATAATATGATGCTTATCAAAGTCAAAACGATGCGGCATTTGAGCAATAGTACCGTTATAAACTACCGCTTGTCCGTAGTCTTCACAGGCATCTTCGAGTGCTGCAAGCTTAAATAGGCGATAGGTAGCGGAAAAGAATTGAATGTTACCAATTTTAGCAGCCAAGGTAGGATCAGTAATCTCAAGGGGACGGTCTTCAACCAGACGTGGGTCCAAAAAATCGGCCTCACGTGCCAAACGTATAAAATCATTCCAATACAATGCCCCACTTAGGCACTCACCATATAACACCGGATCATCAATTAAATGCTGAGGGATGCGGCGATCAGCGTAGACATCAGAAAAATAAAATTCTCCACCCGGTTTAAGCAAGCGTTGTACACTGGCCATAACCGCAGATTTATCAGGTGATAGGTTTATTACACAGTTTGAGACAATAATATCAAAGCTATTGGCCTCTAGATTGAGCTCATCTAGCTTTTCGATATAACCATGCAAAAAGGTCACATTGTCATAGCCGAATTTTTCGCTATGATAGTCTTGATGCTGTTTTGCGGCTGCCAGCTGCTCATCGGTCATATCGACGCCAACCACCTGACCGGTCTTACCAACCAATTGTGCTAGCGCATAGACATCACGACCTGAACCGCACCCTAAATCTAAAATACGACAGCCTTCCAGCAGAGCAGGACATACCAATCCGCAACCATAATAACGACTCGTTACCTCATCATGAATATTAGCCAATAAGGGCTTAAGCCATTGCGGCAGGCTACTAATATCACAACATGCTGAGGTTTTTAAATCACTGGTGCTTTGTAGTTGTTTGCCGTAGTAATCTTGCACAATGTCATGCATAACACTTTCCTTGTCGGTAGTGAAAAATAATTAGAGAATAGAACTGAATCCATATAGAGTATCTACAGCGTTGCCCTCACTTGATATGCTACCTTTAATATCGTCACTCTTGACTGGCCAGCCAATCCGATGGTAGATATTTTAAATCATCAGGCTCATCAATATCATGCAGTGGCTCTAATACTGCTAACGACCAGCCCAACGCTTTGATACGTTGCTGGGTTACAGCAGCCACACTGGCGGTGCTCCATATAATATTTGAAAACAAGCTGTCATGAACTTGCTTGAATCCTAATAACACATAGCCACCGTCCGATGCGGGAATCATTACCGTATCATGTTGGTCTAACTGTAGCGCTGCATCTTGAATGCACTGCGCTGTTAGGCTGGGACAATCAGTGCCAACTAATAATATTTTTTTATATGTATCCAAAGCCTGCTGGCTGGCCGTTAGTAAGCGCGCCCCTAAGTCACCGACTACTTGACCTGACCAATGAAGCGTATCAGGTAAATCAAGCGCTCGCCAGCACGGGTCAGTTGGTGCAGGACTAACACATAACTCGACCAAGTAATTGGTAGCTACTGCTTGCTCAACACTGTGTAATAGCAGCCGTCTTGCCATCTGCGCTGTACCGTCAACGCCGAGCGCTGGTTGCAAGCGAGTCTTTGCCATACCTGGAGTAGGATATTTAGCAAATATAATAACGCAGGTATTTTGATTGCTGTCCTGTAGGCTGGTTTGCGCTATTGAGCGTGCTGCTCTGTTCGTCATATCTATTCCTTGTCCTACTGTTATTTCTTCAAACCGGCTATTTTTGAATGACTATAATAACGCTGTTTTAATAGCTCAGGTGCAACTCCGCACCAATAATCAAAACGCAGACGCCACATCAAAAAAATTGTCTGCCAGGTGCCATATTTCTGCCAGCGCCGTGCTGAAGTGGTCACTTCGCTACTTAGGCACGCAGGCCTAGCAATATTTTTCAGACGTTTGCACAGTTCTATATCTTCCATTAACGGTTGATTAGGATAACCACCAAGCGTATCAAAGCATGACTTTTTAATAAAAATGGCCTGGTCGCCAGTCGCGATTCTTGTTAAACGCGACCGCGCATTCATCATTCTACTTACAGTCCACAGCATCGGACTGCGACTGTTTAGACGCACATCAAAATGCCCCCAGTCATGATAAGTCATTGATTGTACAATTTCAGTAATCGCTGCATTTGGTAACTGAGTATCGGCATGCAAAAACAGTAATGTGTCTCCAGTTACTTGCGCGGCGCCAGCATTCATTTGAACCGCACGACCTGCCTCAGACTCAATAAGTTGCCATTCGATAACTGGTGCTTGCCTGTCACACATAAAGGTTTTTATCAGCGCCTTAGCCATGGCAACCGACTTATCCGTTGAGCCCCCATCGACCAATACAACTTGATACGGCGGTGGATTAAGTTTGGCCACATGGGTAATCAGCTTCGGTAAATTATCTGCTTCATTAAATATAGGTATAACAATAGAAACGTTAACAGGTGTCGTCACAATTGTAGGGACTGATTGCTTATTAAGTTTGCTCCTACCGCGTAATCCGTTCCGCAGCGAGCTCATTGCTTCAATAACAGGCTGGGCGAGCATTCGTAACATTAGTTTTATCATGTTTTTAGTAATTAGTAAGATATGTTTGATGTGCAACAATAGACTTTATCAAAGACTGAGAAGATATAAAAAAAGGCAGTAAACGCGGAAAATGTTTATTGCCTCTTCAGAATTATTAGCTCAGTATGGAAAAAGTGCAACGAAAATCATGCTTACTTTTTATTTAAACGCCAGTCGTATTCGGTATAACCAATTTTCATTTTTCCTTGCTTTAGCGCTGTTGCTTGGGCTTGATTAAGACCTAGTGCTTTATCATAGCGTCCTAAGAACCCTTCTAGATTATTAGTGCCGCGCCAATTGGTGGCAAAATCTTCTTTATACCATTTGAAAAGTGGCGTGACTTCCAACGTATCACCCTTAATACGATTGCGACTGCTATCCGCTAAGAATTTAGACGTGGCTTTTTCTAATTGACCGTCCAAACCCTTACCCGTATAGGCATCATCTTGTAGCGCAGGACAACCGATGCTAGCACAATTGACCGCAAAGTGAATACGCGGGTCATTATAGCGTTTTGAGCCGCGAATCAGGTTATGCTCAATATCATCTAACGAGCGCGTTTTACCTAGTAATGGAATGAAGTCTTGCTTCCACGGCGAGCTAAATAGCGATCCGATGTCTTTAATTGATTTGAGATTTGGATACTTAGTCAGGATTAATTCAACCGTACCTGCGTTATAGACATTAATTAAAAACGCCAATTGTTCATTCTTATTCCAACGATTGAACTCCGACTGACTCACTTTACTGGTGGCTTTAAGATAGCTTGCCAGCTGGTTTTTATCTGCTTTCATGCCGGCATAATTAACTACTGAAGCCTTACCACCATTAGTCATAGTCACATGCTTGTCTAATAACGCATCCCAACTTTGATGACTAAAGTCTGCATAGGCGGCAACACTAGGGACTAGCATGGCCACTGCGATAAGAGGTTTTAACACTGAAAAATTTAATACTTTCATTAGGTTAGCTCCGTTTAAACTGGTGATATTTTTCTACCCATTTCAATAATCCTTGCGGAGCATGGGCGCGCTTCCACTCGCCAGCAGCGTATTTATTGGCTTCGCTCATGGTTGGATAGGTATGTATGGTGCCAAGTATTTTGTTCAGTCCGAGGCCATGTTTCATCGCTAGGACATATTCGGCGAGTAACTCTCCTGCGTGATTGCCCACGATGGTCACACCCAATATTTTGTCTTTTTTCGGGACGGTTAAAACCTTAACCCAGCCAGTAGCTCGGCTGTCAGTAATCGCCCGGTCAAGGTCAGCAATATCATAGCGTGTCACTTCAAATTTAATCCCTTGTTCGTGGGCTTCTTGTTCGTTGATACCCACACGGGCAACCTCAGGGTCAATAAAAGTGACCCAAGGTATCACTCGATAATCAACCTTGAACTTTTTAAAGGTGCCAAACAAGGCGTTGACAGCAGCATACCAAGCTTGATGGGCGGCGACATGAGTGAATTGGTAAGGACCAGCAACATCACCTGCAGCCAAAATATTGGGAAATTTAGTCTCAAGATAATCGTTAGTTACGACTGTATTTTTGCTATCAATACCTAAATTCTCAAGACCATAGCCTGATAAGCGCGCTTGACGGCCGACGGCAATAACGAGGGCATCAAATTCAATAACAGTTTCGACACCCTCATGTTTCACTATCAACTGCTGAGTGCCGTTATTGTCTGCACCTGTACGCTCGCAGCGTACGGCATCATGTTGCAATAACACTTGCACACCATCCGCTTCTAAACAAACCTTGGCGTAATCCGAGACGTCTTGATCTTCTTTTTCAAGTAAGCGTGCGGTACGTTCTATCTGTGTTACTTGAGAACCTAGACGAGCAAACGCTTGTGAGAGCTCACAACCAATCGGTCCACCACCAATGACAATCAGGCGTTTAGGCGGCGACGTTTGATGACTGAGCGCCTCCCACAAAGTATCACTAGTCAGATAATCGACGGTCTCAAGACCTGCTATCGGTGGTACAAATGGCTTACTGCCCGCCGCAATGATGATATTGCGCGTGGTAAGACGTTGGATATTGCCTGTATCATCGGCAACCTCTACCGTCCACGGATCAATGATAGTAGCGTAGCCTTTGACAACATCGACACCAAGCTCGGTATAGCGCTCAACGCTATCATTAGGCTCAATCGTGGCGATGATATTATGTATCCGTGCCATGACTGACTTAAAATCATAATTGACCGCTACATTTTGTAAGCCGTAATCTTTAGCATGAGTCATATCATGGGCAACTTTGGCACTTTTTATCAGCGCCTTACTGGGTACGCAGCCATAATTGAGACAATCGCCACCCATTTTATGGGCTTCAACCAACGTAACTTTTGCTTTGACTGTAGCTGCGATATAAGACGACACTAAACCTGCTGCGCCTGCACCGATTACCACCATATTACGATCAAAAGCAGCAGGCTTATTCCAACCTTTATAGACTTGTCGCCCTTTGTACCAATCGAGCGTCTTTTTAGCGATTAAAGGGAATACTGCTAGCAGGACAAATGAGCCAATCAAGGCCGGTGAAATAATATCTTTGAGACTATCAATTTGCGCCAACTGTACACCAGCATTAACGTATACAAATGTACCCGCCAGCATACCAATTTGACTGACCCAATAATAAGTCCACGACTTAATTGTGGTCAATCCCATTAATATATTAACGAGGAAGAACGGGAATAACGGCAGTAGACGTAAGGTAAATAAATAGAAGCCGCCGTCTTTTTCTACCCCTTGATTGATACTTTTTAATTTAGTAGCAAATTTCTTTTGGAAGCTATCGCGTAACAGATAACGTGAGGCGAGAAAGGCACACAATGCCCCAATACTTGAGGCAAATGACGCTAACAACACCCCCCACCACAAACCAAACAACGCACCTGCCAATAAAGTCATTAACGCAGCACCAGGCAATGAAAATGCGGCGATGATCAAATAGGCTAAGAAAAATACGCCACCTACCAGTAATGGTGAGTCATTACGCCATTGGTAGAATTGTCCCAGGCGCGATTGAATCCCTTCAAGGGTCAGTAAATCATTGAATCCAAAAAAGAAAAATCCGGTGACGATAAGGATAACAGTAAGGACAATCAGTAGTTTTTTCATGCGCTGTCCTTTATTTCATAAGTTTTATTAAATATAATAATGTGAATTAGGTGGTTGTGTTCTCGGCAGATTTTTCAGCTATTTCTTAATATAAGACGTCGCCACAGCTGCTCTTATATCTTGCTGTGCCGCCATAACAATGGTCGGCTATAGACTCACTGACTCATCGCCAGCAGGGTGTTACGTCAGTTAGGCAGAAATAAAGTCCTGGTATGACCAACCGCCGTCTGATCCCTTTATTCTTGTCAGTTTATTATTCGTTTAAAGTATACCTAATCAATCATACATTATTGTTAACCTATTGTTTTAATCGATAATAGTGAGTTGGCTGGTTGTTCCATATCAGCACGAATTTTAATATAGTTTTCTTTACATTAACCTTGTTACGATTTTACGAAACGTTTATCGATAAACTGCTTTAAATACCATAACCATCGGCCTTGCAAGCTAATGCTACCCCAACTAGCAATGGCGTATTTATCGCCACAGGACAATAGGTATAAAGTACGGGTGCGAGGTTGATATTCTTGCGTTGGCTTGTCTTCCAGATAGGATAGAAGGTTATCGGCCACCACAGCACCGCCATATACAGCATGAACACCTGAATGAGCGACACTCTGATCCACTCGCGTCGCCACGTCGCCTACTGCAAAAACATTGAGATGAGAGATGCTTTGTTGCGTGGCATTCACTGCAACAAAGCCATTATTTATGGTCTCGAGATCAGTATGCTGTGTCCACTCCGCGCCCATTACCCCAGTAGCAGCAATAACCGTATCGACTTCTAAGCTCTCTTGCGTAGTAAGCAGTTGACCCTCGTTATAACTGGTCGCCCGCGCATAAACCACTATAATGCTGTGGCGCTTAAACTGGTTGATGACCCGCCGCCTAAACTGCGAATTAAATCCAGACAATAGATGCTCACCGCAGACCAAATATACTTGATGCTTAGGATTAATGCGCTGCAAGGCTATTTGGGCAGACATCACCAATTCAGTTGCTGCCGCACCAGCGCCAACAATGGCTAATCTATAATGAGTAGATTTATAGGCGTCCACTAGAATTTGCTGCCAACGATCGATAAAATCTGATAATGGTCTGATAGCGATAACGGCAGACGCATTAGTATCAGTATCAGTATCAGTATCAGTATCATCTTTGAGTGTAGTGGCTGTTGTTTGGGCCGTTTTTTGAGTGGTGGCAGCTGCATGTAACCAGCGCGTATCTGTATCTGCACCGGTATTTAGCGACAGTACGTCATAATTAATGATTTCATTATTGGTGGTAGTCACTGTGCAAGACGCAGCCTCTACTTTAGCTATTGGGTGCTGAATAAAACGCACACTTGACTGCTCGCACAGCGATGTCACATCAATAGTGATATCATCAAGATGATAATGTCCCGCCATCCAGCCCGGTAACATCCCAGAATAGACAAACTGCAGCTGTTCAGTGACTAGAGTGATATCAATGTTATCTGAACGCTCAGTGCTAAGACGACGCAATAAGCCAATGTGCGCATGACCTGCACCTGCTAATAATAATTTTTTTGCCGGTAAACTTTTCATAAATACTTCTTCATAAATAATTTTAAATAACTGTTCAAGTGTTTAGTAATAGAACCTAATAATATAGAGTCAATCTATCCTGAATCCAATATAAACAAACCAAGCTCAAGCATGATTATAAAATGGTTAGCGAACAGAATAACTGCTAAGAGCAACACTATGAGCCATTTATGGTCCCTAGACTATAGGGATATTAGTAGACAAAGGTACAAACTTAATCGAAATTAAAACATAAACTAAAAGCGTTTAAGCTAAGTTTATTGTACGATGACAGCAAATCAGCGAATAATATTGCCCATAACTAGCTTTATGGTGGGTTTGATTGCCGCTATGACTTGTCCAACGATCTCTTTATATTTGAGAATGGTCTGGAATTTTCTATCGAGAAACAGTCTGAAATATTAATTTTATGGCTTATTAACAAGATAACAGACTAGGGCTATTAAAAAAGGCCTAATAGCAATAAGCATGTTAAGGCATATCGAACAATAACAAAAGATGAAACGGTTTACGAACGTAGCAAAATATTGCTGGCTGTCCGTTTTTAAACTCCTAACTATTCAAGGAACCGCCAATGAGTACTGCCGAGCAAATTACTTCCTCTGATCAGAGCCATTGTCTGCATCATCAATTTTTTGAGCCAGTAGCTGGCGATATTAAAGCAACCTTGCTGATCGTGCATGGTATGTCAGAGCACAGCGGGCGCTATGCAGATTTTGCGCAGTTTTTAGCCGATCAGGGTATAGCGGTCGCGACTTATGATCAGCTCGGTCATGGCAAAACTATTAAAACACGGGATGAACTAGGATTTTTTGGTAATGAACACCCAGTGCAATCCTTATTAAAGGATGTCATCATCATGACTAGTGCTTTAAAAGAGCGACATCCTGAAGTGCCTCACTTTATCATGGGTCACTCGATGGGCTCCTTTATTGTGCGCACTGTACTCAAACATCACGCTCAAGACTTCACAGGCGCTATCCTAATGGGCACGGCGGATACCAATCCGTTGGTCAAAATACTATTACCGTTGAACAAATTCTTAGCAAAAACTGCGCCTAAGAAGCCCAATACATTATTTGCGGAAATCATGAATAAAGTGCTTAATGCCAAACTCAATGAGCGCGTATCTACCTCGCAGTTTGCATGGATAAGTGAAAATACGGCTAATATTGAAGCCTATGAAGCCGATCCATTAACGGGCTTCGACTTTACTAATAACGGTTTTATGACTTTATTTTCTTTGATGAAAATGGGGTTAAATAGGGGCTGGGCGACGACGATTACTAAAGACTTTCCACTATTATTCGTCAGCGGTGAAAATGATCCCATTGGCAATATGGGCCGCGGTGTTCGCAATATTGTTAGTGATCTGCACAAACAAAACTTTACTCATGTAAGTACCCGACTCTATCCTAATATGCGTCATGAGCCGTTGCACGAGCAGCACCATAGCGTGGTTTATAATGACATTTTACATTGGATACACACCTTGAGTACTTAAGGTCTCATCATCAGACTCATCATAGTGCTGATAAGTCATGCCATAATTTGCTAAAATTGGCTAAATTAGCGACAATACGGCAGGCACTACTCTACATAGTCCATGTCGATCATTTTCTAGAAAAACAGAACAGTTGCAATTTGGTGAAAACAAACGAGCGACTTTGAAATTCAATGAATAATAGAGTCAAGGGAATCTCATCAAATGGCCTCTTTACTACATTGTTATGAATTTTAACTGTTGGTTTTACTTTGAACTTATCACCCTAATTTAATTATAAATACAACGCTCACTTACCTTCATCCATCACCTTTTAGGAATTTTTATGTCATTACAACAAACTATCGAACAAGCCTTTGAAAACCGCAACGACTATAACCCAGCCAATATGCCGCAAGAGGTGCGTGATGCCATTGAACAGGTCCTAGAGCAGCTCGATAACGGTAGCCTACGGGTCGCTGAAAAAAAGGATGGTGAATGGGTCGTCAATCAGTGGGCAAAAAAAGCAGTTTTATTGTCTTTCCGCCTCAACGACAACTACGTCATGTCAACTGGCGAACACCTACAGTTTTATGACAAGGTACCTACTAAATTTGCTGATTGGACCGAAGCGCAGTTTAAAGAAGCGGGCGTACGTGTTGTGCCACCTGCCATCGCTCGTAAAGGCTCATATATTGCACCGGGCGTAGTCTTAATGCCGTCTTATGTCAATATCGGTGCTTATGTTGATCAAGGCGCAATGGTAGATACCTGGGCAACGGTAGGCTCATGTGCGCAAATCGGTAAAAACGTGCATCTGTCAGGCGGCGTGGGTATTGGTGGTGTCCTTGAGCCATTACAAGCCAATCCCACCATCATTGAAGACAACTGCTTTATTGGCGCACGTTCTGAGATTGTTGAAGGTGTCATCGTTGAGGAAGGCGCCGTTATCTCGATGGGTGTGTATATCGGTCAATCAACGCGTATTTATGACCGCGAAACTGGTGAGATTCATCGTGGACGCGTGCCAGCCGGCTCGGTCGTTGTACCAGGTTCACTACCTTCTGCAGATGGTACCCATAGCTTATATGCGGCTATTATCGTGAAAAAAGTCGATGCCCAAACCCGTGCGAAAACGGCCGTGAACGAGTTATTACGCTTAGACTAAGCGCCTTTACTGCTTCCATCATTAGATTCACTGTCATAAATGATAAAAAAAGATGCTGAAGGTAAATGTCAGCATCTTTTTTACAGCTTAATACCCCGTCTTACGCTATAATTCCTATTAAAATATAACATTATTAAAATGATTATCCGCTATCACAATTATGGCGGCTTTTTTAATGATATTTTTTAGCAAATTTTCGCTCAGCACCGAGTGATTATCTATTACACTGAATCATCATCTATTAATAGGCTGGCCGATTAACCAGTCATAAGCAAATAAGCAACACCCAACCTTACATACTCGTCTTGCAAAGTTCTCAATACTCGCCAGCTACCGTATGTCTTATTTTTATCTTGTCTAATAATCGTGTGTTAACAGCTTTTTTAAATCGGCATTTGGCTTGGTTTAGAACGCTTAAGCGCGGTATCGACACCGAACCCTATTTGAAACTGTTATGAGTGAGCTATCGCTACGCAGCCCTGCTATTCCGGTCACTGATCCTGAGGCTGGCCTGCGCATTACTGAAATTTTTTATTCCTTACAAGGTGAAGCGTTGACTTCAGGCTTGCCGACCATATTTGTTCGACTGACGGGCTGTCCGCTACGCTGTGTGTATTGCGATACCGAATATGCCTTTAGTGGTGGCGAGCGTCAGTCGCTGGAAACCATCATGACCACTATCCGCAGCTATCCGTGCAAGCGGATTTGTCTGACTGGCGGCGAGCCTTTAGCGCAGCCAAATGCGCTTGAGCTTATCAAACGCTTGCTTGCTGAGGATTATGAAATCTCTTTAGAAACTGCGGGTGCGCTATCAGTAGAGCGGGTCCCAACGGCGGTAAGCAAGGTAATGGATCTCAAAACCCCAAGCTCGGGGGAAGCAGATAAAAATCTCTGGTCAAATCTTAATTATCTGAGCCAGCATGATCAGCTGAAATTTGTCATTATGAATCGTGAGGACTATGACTGGGCAAAGACCAAACTTGTCGAGTATCAACTTGATAAGCTGGTTGGTACGGTTTGGTTCTCGCCGATGTTTAATGTGGCAGACGATGCAAGTTTGGAAGATACCAGCCCTGATGTACCGTTATTGGCTCGTGAATTGGCTGAATGGATGTTGGCCGATGCGCTGCCAGTGCGCTTTCAATTACAATTGCATAAAATCATTTGGGCGGATGCCAAAGGCAAATAGTTGGCGCAGTGAGTTAACGTCAGCCATAAGCGCTATAAAATCAAAAACGTATTAAAGAGAAATGGTAGGGACACAGGGATGGTCAAACTAATTTTACTGGGCTTATTGGCTGGTGCATTATTCAGTTCAACGTTTATTTTAAACGAGCTCATGAGTACTGCTGGCGGCCATTGGTTTTGGTCAGCAAGCCTGCGCTATATCTTTATGTGGCTAATGATTACCCTCATTATTAGTATGCAACACGGCTTTGGGCGGGTCAAAGAGTTACTCACTATCTTCCGTGAACACTGGGGCTTTTGGTGCATTACTGGCAGTATCGGCTTTGGCGTATTCTATACTGGCATTTGCTATGCCGGCGACCATGTCGCTGGCTGGGTAGTCGCTGCAACCTTTATGTTCACCGTGGTCACTAGCCTGTTGGTATTATTGGCCTTTGGGCAGCGCTTTGACAAAAAATTCATTGTTTACGCCCTACTGGTTTTTCTTGGTGTGGTATTAGTGAACGTCAGTGAAGGGTTACGCGCATCAAGCGTGGCCGCTATACCTATGACTGAAATGCTAATATATGGGGCACTGCCCGCTTTAGTTGCCGCCTTTAGCTACCCCATTGGCAATCAGCTGGTCTGGCAGGTGTCTTATAATTCGCGCAAACATACCGCAGCGCTGCGAATCGCGCGTGATAATAGTATTACTCAAAGTAGTGCGACTCAAAACAGCACTCATAGCAGTAGCGCTCAACCACTCACGACCGAAGCACCACCTTTATCTATAGATATCAATAGTACCGTAGCCATCGACAGCCCTGCTAGTACTATACACCCTGAGCAAACGCCATCTAAGTCGATGCTACAAAACCTGATTGCCCGTATCCCCGCTATCGACACTGAACTGCTGCAAAATGCCTTTAATAAAGTATGGCTAATGACCCTTGGTAGTTTGCCATTTTGGTTGATTTTAGGCATTATAGTGCGTCCTGAAGCACCTGCTACCTCGCAGATATTTAACACCTTACTGGTGGCTTTATTAGCAGGCGTTGGTGCGACCAGTATATTTTTATATGCTCGTGAACGTGCTGAAACCTCAAGCGAAGTCGCTGGTGTTGATTCCACGCAGGCCAGTGAAGTGATATTTGCTTTGATTGGCGGTATATTATTACTTAGTAATGCTTTGCCATCAGCCATGGGTTTAATCGGTATTGGACTGATTATGCTGGGGCTGGTTTTGTTTGCTAAGGATGGTTAAAAATGCTTTGACCACTACCTTTAATAACTATTGACTGGTTGATAAAGGTAATGGTCGATCCAGTTTAAACAAAATACATTGCTATCAACAACTCTCTTTTATTTTGAATTGACTATACCTTAATGAACATATTTTATATTAAACAGCAATCAAGGGGATAACGATGAGTCATGTTTTCATTTTTCCTGATATTTTGCTGTATGCATTAGATATGGTTGGGGTCGTTGCCTGTGCTATCGCTGGCACACTGCTCGCACAGCACAAAGGCTTCGACATTGCCGGCTGCATCTTAGTGGCAATGGTCAATGCGATTGGTGGCGGCACACTACGTGATATGGCTCTAGATCGCCATCCATTATTTTGGATGACCGATCTCAACTACCTCTTGGTCATTACAGCGACTTCCCTTATCCTGCAGATATTTTTTCATCTTTATCATAAAATTGATAACGCGCTAAAATTATTCGATGCTATCGGTCTCGCCGCATTTAGCGTTATTGGCTTTAAAATCGCCTTAACGCAAGATATGTTGCCAGCGATTGCCATTATGATGGGGGTATGGACTGCAATTATCGGTGGATTGCTACGCGATATTATCTGTAATGAAATACCGCTACTGCTGCAGCGCGAAATCTATATATCCGCCAGTATCGTAGGGTCAGTGACATATTTACTGCTTGAGCATTTGGGCGTTAACGCCGGACTGAATGAGTTTATTATGCTCAGCGTCATTTTTGCGGTGCGGATGTTAGCACTGCGCTTCGATTGGCATCTTCCCTCCATTCGCTTGATTGGTTAACAGGTGGCTAACCTCTTAACCGCTTGAGTGAATTTTTTATGTGAACAATTATGATCAGTATTATTAGTGTCCATGCCTATGCGTTGCTCAACGCATGCTATATGGCAGTCTTTGGTAAATCTTTTGATATGTTATCCGCCCCCACTTTGGGCGTGACATCATCCGCTGCTGTCCCTACGGTTATTGATTCAGCTGTTAATCAAATAGTCCAATCCCCGCTCGCTCTGACGCCTGAGTTTGTGACACGATTTGAGCCTACCTCGTTTATGTTTTGGTTAGAAATGTTTGGTATTTTTGCCTGTAGCGTTTCGGGAACTATTTTAGCTAAACATAAAAACTTCGATGTGTTTGGCTGTATTTTGGTAGCAATGATTGCCGCTATTAGCGGCCCTACAGCGCGTGATATTATTCTTGATCGCTATCCGCTGTTTTGGATAGTGAATATGAATTACCTGTTGATTATTACTATTACTTCTGTTGGGTTTCAGATGTTTTGTAACCCAAAAGCGCGCCATGTAGATGGCTTGTTAAAGCTATTTGATGGCTTGGCATTGGCAATTTTTACCTTAATTGGTATCCAAGTGGCACAAGAAATGGGTGCAAACATCCCTATCTGTATCTTGCTTGGGGTTTTGAATATCTTGTTTGGTACCGTCATCCGCGACATGCTGTGTAACGAGATTCCATTAGTGTTACAGCGCGAGATTTATGTGACTGCAGCGATTATTGGCGGGATATTATATTTTGCGATGGAGGGTATGGGCTTTACTCCGTGGATAACCGAGTCGTGTACGATGATTACAATCTTTGTGATTCGTATGCTGGCGGTGCGCTATGATTGGCACTTTCCAGATATTGGGCTGATGAAAAACCATGCCGCATAAGGGATAAATTGATAATACAAAATGATAAGCTGACATAATAAATAAGGGCGCGTTGAATAATCAACATGCCCTTATTTGTTTTCAATTTAAACCGTTTTCGTCTTCTGTAAAGGACTTATAGTCAATGAAAAGTAATATCGATACATAGCATACTGCTGGCATAAGTTTTTCTTGCTTGCTGTACCTACGCAGACAGAGGCTGCAAAAAGCTTATACCAGCAGTACCGTCGCGTTTTTAAGGTGTTTTAACCTTACCTTCAAGCCAAAGTTGGCTCATTATATCTAAGGTGCAACAACAGCCAAATCCTTGACCATGAGCTGTAAACTTTTTTTACCATTCCATTCATTGATATCTAATTCAAATAGGATATGCACTTTTTCGGCACGATAATCCCACTCGCTGCTATCAAAATTAAAATAAATAGCAGCAATCGGATATTGCACATCAGGATAGCGTAGCGATAGTTTAAGATGCTGGTCTTTTAACACTTTAAAGCTAAGCACTTCAAATACACCATCGAATATCGGCGGTGCAAAGCCATGACCCCAAACGCTAGCATCCGCCAATGCTTCGACGAACCATAAGCTAAAATCACCCGCTTGCAATGGACCATCAGTAAATTTCTGCTCGGCAAAAACCTCGTCATCAAGCTGTGCCATCACATCATCAAAAGCGCTGACAAAAGCATCGAAATTACCACGCTTAAGAGTCAAACCTGCTGCCATCGCATGGCCACCAAAATGGCTGATCAGCGCTGGATTCTGCTCAGCCACTTGCTCAATAGCATCACGTATGTGCACACCTGCAATCGAGCGCGCTGAACCCTTAATAGGGTCATCATCGCCAACACGCTGCGTATCCGACGGGGCAAACACAATACTAGGGCAATAATGACTTTCTTTTAAGCGTCCCGCCACGATACCGATGACCCCTTGATGCCAATCGTCTTTGTATAGAATGATACTGCGATTGTCATTGTTAATTGCAGCTGGCTTTTTTTCAGCGTTTTTAATAATAATGTCATTACTATTAATAGAACTCTCTTGACCGTTGTGGCCATTATTGGAGCTACTATCACTAACACTACTGTTATTAACACTGTTATCAGCGTTTAAAGCCTCTACGATACTATCCGCTTGCGAGCGCATTTCACCTTCGACCTGTCGGCGATCGCGATTTAACTGCTCAAGCTCTTGTGCTAAACCTTGTGCCGTACTCCAATCTTCGGTCAACAGGCATTCGATACCCACGCGCATATTATCCATACGCCCGGCAGCATTAATCCGTGGTCCTAAGACAAAGCCAAAATCTTGTGCATGCAATTGCTTCGGATCACGTCCTGCTTGCTCAAGTAGCGCTAGTATTCCCATACAGCAGCGACCTTGGCGAATGGCAGCCAACCCATGATGAACTAAAATACGATTATTTTTATCCAATATACCCACATCAGCAATCGTACCGAGCGCCACTAAGTCTAAATACTGACTGACTTGTACGGTAGACTTGCCAGCTTCGCGGCGCAATTTTGCTAAGCGTCCGAGCACATAAAAGGCCACACCTACCCCGACCAAGGCTTTACTGGTAAAGTTGCAATCTTGCTGGTTAGGATTGACTACCGCTTCAGCAGGCGGTACAGCCTTGGTTGTGAGGTGATGGTCGGTAATAATAACGGTAATGCCATCGGCCTGCGCACGTGCTACACCTTCATGGCTTGAGATACCATTATCGACCGTGACAATCACTTGCGGCTGATAGGTCTCAATACCCAATTCGACAATCTCAGGGGTTAGACCATAGCCATACTTAAAGCGATCAGGTACTAGGAAGTCGACCACCGCACCCATGGCCGTCAAAGCACGCATCATCAACGCAGTACTGGTCGCACCATCACAGTCAAAGTCGCCAACAATCAGAATACGCTGGCCGTCGTCAATAGCCAGATCTAATAAGCGCACAGCTTTGGTAACGCCATGCAACATATCAGCAGGTAGTAGACCTGATAACTGAGTTTCAAGCTCATCAGGTTCAATGATACCGCGACCCGCATAAAGCTTAGCAAGAGTGAATGATTGGGCGGCAAAGGGTCGCAGCGCAGTGGGCAGCTCGTCAATGCGAGTACCAGTATAACGGGGGGTTAAATTTAGCATGTTGGTATTCTACTGGCTTTGGTGGGCGGTCACAATATTAATTTATAATGTCTTTAGTTATAGCTGAAAATTGTTAGTGCGATAGTAATAGAGTCTGTATGAATGATATTTTCATCTGTTGAGCCCGTGCCTATCTATCTATCTATCTATCTATCTATCTATCTGCTATAAAACTTAAGGCATTTTTTACAAAAACCTTGCATAAATTTAGTAATTTTCTATGATTTGCTACAAAGCTATAATTGTATAGCGCTCATAAATCCCTAAAATGATAACTATCTGTCATGATTAGCGTCTATAGCTTATTATTAAAATTAAGCTATCAAAGTTAAGTAGCCAACTATAAGTTAGTATATTCTAACTACTGAGTGTCAGCTACTGAAGGTAAGGGCTGGGCGCTAATCATGATATCAGCACTATTTATATACTGAGTTATATACTGAGCACTAATAAGTCTCAGTCGCTAACAGTGATAATTAAATAACTGAACACTGACTATATTGAGGATGATTTTATGAATACTATACCAACCGTTGAAAAACTTCCGAATACGATAGATCCAAATTTAAACTTAAATAAAGTGAAAAAAGAATGTATCGCGATGGTCAAAAAACGTGCCAGAATCTCTGCAGGTATAGCACTCGTACCGGTGCCATTTTTTGATATGGCGGTTGACGCTGGCATGTTGACCCAGCTGCTGCCTGACATCAGCGAACGCTTTGGTTTGATTGAAGGTCGTCAATCCGCAGTTGACTTGCAATCACGCGCCATTCACTGGAGTGCCCTAAAAGATCGTACAGTCGATTTTGCTGGTCTCATGGCCACTCGTGGCATCGTCAAAAAAACCGTTCAAGGTCTTGGTGGACGTATCGCTGCCAAACAAGTGACCAAGTTTATTCCACTTGGTGGGCAATTGGTCGCAGGAACAATGGGCTATATGATTTTTAAGAAAATTGCGACTGATCATGTTGAAGATTGCTATAAATTAGCCAAGGATATTCAGCAAAGGCAACAGGGTAAAAACCTATAGTTAAACGAACTCATCTGTTGTTAGACGTTCATAATCAATAAACGCTAGAATCCGTTTAAAATAAGAGAGAGAGTTATCCATAGCAGTGTGCTGCTCATATCAACGAATGTGGCCCAATGCCAAAAAGCAAAAGCCCATCATTTAGATAGGCTCTCTTACGTCAGCTGGATAAAGAGGTTGGTTTACGGGTGATTCAGTTAGTCAATCAAACCACGCTCAATAAGGTGATTGCCATACTGCTCACGCAAGTCTTTTTTGAGCATTTTGCCCGTACCATTTAGTGGAATGGACTCCACAAAAACCACTGCGTTAGGAATCTGCCATTTGATAATCTTGCCTTCGTAATGATCGATCAGCGTTTTTTCACTTAGCTCTGCTCCAGGAACAAGCTGTACAATAACCACTGGACGCTCATCCCATTTTGGATGATCTGCCGCGATAGCTGCCGCCATAGCAACTGATGGATGCGACATGGCAATGTCTTCGAGTTCCACTGAAGATATCCATTCACCACCTGACTTAATTAAATCTTTGGCGCGATCACGAATCATTAAATAACCATCTTCATTGATGGTCGCGATATCTCCGGTGTCAAACCAACCATCTGACTCAAGCGCAGATGCTTCACAATTAAAATAAGTGTCGACGATCCAATAGCCTTTGATCTGTACGTTACCAGGTGTCTGACCATCATTAGGCAACAATTTATTGTCCTGCGCCGCATCAACAATACGAAGTTCAACGCCAAATGGTGGACGACCCTGTGACAAACGTACGGTCAATTTTTCTTCGTCTGATAAGCCGCTATGCTTGGCTTTGAGCTGATTGGCTGAACCCAATGGACTAGTCTCAGTCATACCCCATGCATGCATGGTCTCACAATCAAACTCATCACGGAAAGTCCTCATCATAGACGATGGACATGCCGAGCCACCGATAACGTTACGTCTGAGACTGGTCAGTTTAGTACCGGTCTCTTTGGCAGCAGCCAGTAAGGTTTGCCAGATGGTCGGTACACCAACCGCTAAGGTCACTTTGTGTTCATCAATAATATTGGCCAGACTATGACCATCTAGATTGGGACCCGGTAGCACGACTGCTGCACCGACCATCGCTGCTGCATAGGGTAGACCCCAAGCATTGGCATGGAACATAGGTACCACAGGCAAGACTACATCTGTTGCAGACAGACTGATTGAGTCAGGTAAGCTAATCCCAAAGCTGTGCAGAACTGTCGTACGGTTGGTGTACAGCACCCCTTTAGGATTGCCGGTCGTGCCTGAGGTGTAGCATAACGAGCTTGGGGCATTCTCATCGAGCTCTGGCCACTCAAACTCGTCAGACTGCTCGTCAACAATGTCATCATAAAAGATCACATTAGGCAGCTGCGCTCTAACTTCTTCATCAGGCGGAGTCATACAGACGAAATGCTTGACGGTGGTTAGATGGTCTTTGACACCCATCACCAATGGTAAGAAAGTTTTTTCGAAGAACAGCACTTGATCTTGGGCGTCATTGATGACGTAGATGATCTGTTGCGGAAACAAACGTGGATTAATTGTATGGCAAACCATACCACTACCAGAGACCCCATACCAAATCTCAAGGTGACGACGGTTGTTCCAGGCAATGGTAGCCAAGCGGTCACCCTGCTCTATACCGAGCTTAGTCAATGCATTAGCAAGGCGTTTGCTGTTGCTGTGCAAGGTTGTCCAGTCAGAATGAGTAGTGGTGCCATCAGTCTCTCGCGAGATAATTGGGGTGTCGCCATGGTATCTGGCGGCATGTTGGATTAGATGGCTAATCAATAACGGGCGGTGCATCATTTTGCCGAGCATAACTTCTTCCTTGAAATAGACGTTCTGAATGATTGAGATGAGACGGAATGATTATTAGACTGCAAGATACCAAATCTACAAGTTTGATTGTTTTTTGCCCCAAGTTTTATCGCTGTCATTCCTATGACGTTGTATAAGCATTAGAATGATAGCAGCCTGATGCTTAATGCGGCGACACCTCACACCTGTATTAAACTGCTTAGAAAATTAATATGACCACTATCAGCCATACTTACAAACATATTACCAAACGACAAGCCTTTAAAACTAACCTAGTTTCACACTAGGTTCAAGCCTTTTGACTGACCATTTGCATCTATCTTAGTGACTTGCCTGTCACAAACTTAGAATTGACTAATGTTCTTAGTGCACCTGTTCTTCTGCTTTTAAGCGTAACAAACAACATTGAACAATGTCGTCAATTGAAACTGCGATCATCAATCACGTTAATAGAAGAAAAAATATCGGAAAATACACCTTCCAGTGGCAGTGAGGGATTAGTCTTGGTGGTAGAGTGCACTAACGATATCATGTGCTACAGGTTTAATAGTATACTGCTTTTCAAAAAACTCAAATGGTACCGATGGGCAAAAGTAAGATTTATTATTGCAATATGAGGTAGGAAGACTGAATAATTAAAATTAAGTGAGGATTTATAGTGAGCATATTAGTAACTGTCGCCTGTGATTAGTGACAGACAACTCAATATTTGTTTGATAAATTTTTAATTATTTGGTAGGTTATGCTATCTTGAATATAGCTCATGCTTACTGTACATAATGTGACTCAACGTTATAAAATTGCTTCATAATCACAGATTATTAGCATTACCTTAAAACGGGTAAGACCCATCACTTTCAAATACAATTTTCGAAAATTACTGACTAACATTGAAGGATCGACCATGAAAAAAATCTTAACCTTGACTACCTTGCTTGCTACATTTGCTCTAGCGGGATGCGCGACGCCAGGATCAAATACAAACTCAGGCAGTTCTGTTGGTACTGCCTCCGGTATTGGTATGAATGTATTCAAGGCCGCTGTTAATAACCAATGTCGTATCGAGCTTGAACAGCAAAGTGCTTGGCGCGTTGCTCGTACTGCCATGACAGTGGAACAAGAGTCAGCAATACAAAATAGAATTTGTAGTTGCGTTAGTGAGCAAGCCCCACAGCAAGTCACCATCGTTGATATGACCAATGCAGCCATAGATTCAGAATATCGCACACAACTGGTCACTAAAGTAGCGGTTAGGTCACTACAAAGTTGCTACGGAAGCTTCATTAAGTCATAAGTTAGGTTATAAGTGATAGGTTTGCTTAAAAAATGACATAGGGTGCGCCAGTTGACCATGACGCACCCCGCTTTTGATATTCAGAAATTCAACTCATATATATAGTTAAAATACCTTAAAAACGTGACGGTACTGCTGGTTTAAGCTTTTTACAGCCTCTGTCTGCGTAGGCACAGCAAGCAAAAAAAACTTATGCCAGCAGTAGATTATGTATCGATATTACTTTTCATTGACTATAGATAATATACAGCTGTCCGTTCAGTATGAAATAAAAGCATCTCAAGCAGAAATATTAGCCTTCACTTATGGTAGCTAGTTATGGCTCTGAAGATGCTGTCAAAGGCAAAGGCCCTGTTGAAGGTAAGACCATATTGCGAAAGTATTTGGACTCACTATCAAGAATCTTGTTGACTTCTTTGACTAAATCGTCGATAACATCATCATAAATCCCGTGATTCAACTCTTTGTCAAAAGAGGTGAATGGATGTTTGCGAGCCGCTGCTCTGACATCAGTCACCCCTTGCTTGGTATAAAAAATATTGACTCGACCATCACTATTCAATACACACTTTAGATCACCCTCTTCAACCACCATTGCCACACTCTCGGGCATGAAAATATAATCATCCACATCAAGCAGTTCTTTTTCTATTCCTCGTTTTAAAAACGATTTGATATCAAACATAGATACACTCCTAAAATTTGCAAACTTAGTCAATTCAAAATAACTTTTACATCAGCTATCCTTTATCAATCTATCCTACATAAGCCAGCTGTCTTTTTTAAGTTGTAAAATGTAAAGCTACGTGTGACATTGGCAATCATACAGAAACCGTAACCTGGGTTAGCAGAAGCGTAACCCACGGTTTTTTATGCCTTATAATTTGAGTTTTATCGCACTGCATCTACTCTAAACTTGGCGATAGAAAACCTTAACAAGGTACAAAGATAAAACTATAGGCTTAATTTCTTTAACTGTTCTCTTATTCTGCCTAACTCTTCTACAATCAGATCCTTAAAACCGTCACTTAATTCATAAGCTCTTAGGTCTATAAGATTGGTTGCTATTATTTCACGACTCCCAAAACTATAATGAGCGGTGATTGAGAATTGCTTAGATAATTTGCTATCAGAGTCACCAAATATAAGAAAAATCCGAGCTAATGCAAAAATTGATTGCTGATTAAAATTCAATAACGCTAGTTACTGTACCAAATGTGCCTTTAGTTCCAACACTTTATCACGGGTTTTGGCGGCATCCTCGAACTTTAAGTCACGCGACATCTGCTTCATTAACTTTTCGAGACGATTGATTTCTTTAACTAGCAAATCAGGACTGCGTAAGATACTAATATCGACATCGGGCAGGTTGCTCTTGACTGGAATCGCTTGGTTATCATTGGCATCGAGGTCTTCACCCGTATCGATTTTGTCGGTGACGTTCCGGCGTGCGCCCCTTGGGGTAATATTATGCTCGAGGTTAAAGGCCACTTGTTTTTCGCGGCGACGATCGGTCTCTTCAATCGCTCGCTCCATACTGGGCGTGATGCGGTCAGCATAGAGGATAGCCTTACCATTAATATGACGGGCAGCGCGACCAATAGTCTGAATCAAGGCACGCTCAGAACGCAAGAAGCCCTCTTTGTCCGCGTCAAATATCGCTACCAGTGACACTTCGGGCATATCGAGACCCTCACGCAGCAAGTTAATACCGACCAATACATCATGCACGCCTGTCCGCAGCTCATGAATGATTTGCATGCGCTCGAGGGTATCAATATCTGAATGTAAATAAGCGACTTTGACATCGTATTCTTTCAGATAACTGGTCAAATCTTCTGACATGCGCTTGGTCAAAGTCGTAATTAAGACCCGCTCATCTTTTTCGCGGCGCTTGCTAATTTCTGATAGTACATCATCGACTTGAGTCAGTACCGGACGAATCTCAATCTCGGGGTCAATCAAGCCCGTTGGGCGCACCAATTGCTCGACTACTT
Source organism: Psychrobacter sp. PL15 (assembly GCF_035984995.1). Taxonomy (NCBI): domain Bacteria; kingdom Pseudomonadati; phylum Pseudomonadota; class Gammaproteobacteria; order Moraxellales; family Moraxellaceae; genus Psychrobacter; species Psychrobacter sp. PL15. The sequence goes on along the minus strand of NZ_JAXCIB010000001.1, from coordinate 119,028 downwards.
GCTCGCTATGCTCCAACTCATATACTGCAGGCGTTGCACTGACGTAAATAGTGGTTGGCTTGATACGCTCCCACTCTTCAAACTTCATCGGCCGATTATTCATCGCACTTGGCAGGCGAAAACCGTAATTGACCAAGTTTTCTTTACGTGATCTATCGCCTTTATACATCGCGCCAATCTGCGATACCGTCACGTGTGACTCGTCAAGGAACAGTAAGGCATCCTCTGGAATATAATCAAACAAGGTTGGTGGCGCCTCCCCTGAAGGACGACCGGATAAATGCTGTGAGTAGTTCTCAATACCGTTACAGTAGCCGAGCTGTTGAATCATCTCTAGGTCATACTGAGTACGCTCTTTGAGACGCTGCGCTTCAATCAATTTATTATTATCACGGAAATATTCAAGACGCGGCTCAAGCTCAGCTCGGATAGTATGAGTTGCCGCTTCTAGCTTATTGCGCGGGGTCACATAATGCGACTTGGGATAAATAGTAATACGCGGCACACTGCGTACTGTTTTGCCGGTTAATGGATCAAACCAGGTGATTTTTTCTACTTCATTATCGAATAAATGCACACGTACGGCCAGCTGCTCAGACTCTGCCGGATAAATGTCTAGTAGCTCACCACGCAAACGATAAGTACCACGACCAAAGTCTAATTCATTACGCATATATTGCATTTCGACCAAACGCTTAATGGTCGCGGTGCGGTCAATGCGGTCACCGACTACGATATGTAGTAGCATTTTGAGATAACTTTCTGGATCACCCAAACCATAAATACACGATACTGAGGCGATAATGATGGCATCACGGCGCTCTAATAGCGCACGGGTAGCAGAGAGGCGCATTTGGTCAATATGATCATTAATCGCGCTGTCTTTTTCGATAAAAGTATCACTAGCTGCCATATAAGCTTCAGGCTGATAATAGTCATAATAACTAACGAAGTATTCAACCGCATTATTCGGAAAAAACGCTTTAAACTCACCATACAACTGCGCAGCAAGGGTTTTGTTATGCGCCATAATGATGGTTGGTTTTTGACATTCGCTAATAACTTTTGCCATAGTAAACGTCTTGCCGGAACCAGTAACTCCTAGCAATAGCTGCTCATCCATGCCAGCGTTAATGCCATTAACCAACTTTTCAATCGCCTGCGGTTGATCCCCTGCTGGCTCAAAGTCAGTAATCATCTCAAAGGCGCGGCTCGATATTTGCGTTCCTGACGCATTAACACCACTAATTTCAGCTTCGCCTTGTAGCTGAGTGGCTAATTGGTTTAACTGACGCGATGAGCGCGGTTCGGGCATACGCATAATGGCTTTCTTCTTCTTAAGGTTTATAACAATGTGGGGGCTGAGCGGCTATTTTTAAAGGACAATCGAGTGCTTTATCCTTACGTAAGTGGATGATTTTTATGATAGATAAATCCATTTACCGAGGTGCTCTGGTAAGGGCAGCCCCTAAAGACAGTCCCTTTAACATCTGTGTTCCTATTCATAAGCAACCAATACAAACCTAACTTAATAAATCATCATGACCTTTCCAATCTGCAACTTAAAACCTTCTAAACAATACAATATAGTGAAATATGTATCTAGAGACTCGCGTATAGTCGAGTTACATTCAATCAAGGAAAAACTTATGAAAGGCAATTGTCTGTGCGGTAACGTAACGATTGAAGTAGAAGATATCAATACCTTTGAGGCCTGCCACTGCACGATGTGTCGGCGCTGGGGTAGCGGTCCACTGATGGCAGTTCATTGCAATTCAAAAGTAGATATTACTGGTGAAGAGTCAATGACCGTCTATGCGTCATCAGCATGGGCAGAGCGCGCGTTTTGTCATAAATGTGGTACCAATTTATACTATCATCAGCTTGGCTTTGATACCTATGTTTTATCTCTTGGACTGTTTCAAGACCACACCAACTTTAAATTTGAAAGCCAAATTTTCATCGACAAAAAACCAAGCTATTACGAATTTGCTAATGACACTACCAATTTGACTCAGCAGCAATTGTTTGACAAATTTGAAGAAAAAGGCATCACACCAGCTGAATGATCGTCACAAGGGATAGTAGGATAGTGATTTATTGATCAAGTATTATCAAACACCCCTTTATTCCTGATTCGCTTTACAAAGCTTTTCACGTTTAACAAAGTCGTTACACGACCACTCAATAAAGCCTAACGCATAGGGGTTCCATCATTGACATAAGCTGTTATTATCGATACTGAATTAACCATTAACAGCACTTACTTACTTATTACTAGTTACTAGCACCGCGCTTAATATACATTGTAAACGGCAATGCTAACTATAATAATAAAGTGTGAGAAGATGCTTCGTAGATTCACAACACTGCATTTACAAGCACTATATTTAGATTCGATATAACACTTTTAGCCCACTAATAATTAGATAATGGAGCAACCTATGAGAGAACGTTACGCAAGTGGAATAGACGATGCTACTGCAGCAAAAATGATAGATTTATTGAATGCCAATCTAGCCAACGTCATTGATTTGACGTTAGATGGCAAACAGTGCCATTGGAATTTACAGGGTACTGGCTTCATTGGTGTGCATCAGTTACTAGATGATACTGCAGAGCGTATTCGCGAAGTATCAGATGCAATTGCAGAGCGTATTGTTATTTTAGGTGGTCAGCCTAATGGCATCGCTAGCCGAGTAGTCAAAGATTCTATTCTAGAAGACTACCCGACTGATATCACTGAAGTTGATGAGCATGTCCGTGAGATTACTAACCGCTATAAAAAAATAGCTGTTAAATTGCGTGAAGCTATTGATGCTGCTGGCGATGCTGGCGATGAAGATACTGCTGACTTATTTACTGAAGCCAGCCGAGTCATTGATAAAGATGCTTGGTTCATTGGTGCCAATGCGCCAAAGAACTAATAACACTAAAAAATTAAATTAGAACAAGTTTAACTTATCTGCTGAATAGAAAAAGGTCGCCGCTATGGTGACCTTTTTTATGAACTATAAATTTTATGAGCTATAAACTTCGAAATTTGACAATAAATCCTAGCGCTTGTTCGTTAAGCGGGTAGTATTTTAGAGCCTATATAATTCTTCTTAGCCATATTCCACCAACTGACCTACTCTATAAAATGCCACGCGTAATTATTGGGCTACTTACTGATCTTCTAAGCTTAAGGTTTCAGCGTTAGGAATCGACAAGGTCAAAATAGCCTCTTGGAATAACGGGTTAGCACGGAACTGATTTTCGATGTCTTCAAATTTGTGGGCGATGCTGTTTTCTGGCTGATTGCCGACAATATCTACCGCAGCCACCATAAATATCTTGGTAGGCCCTACCCATTCTAGATGTAGATACGACACACTATCGATATCCGGGTGATCTAGCAGCTCTGCTAAAATATAATGATGTATTTTGTCTGTGACTTTATAACCCACTAAAAAGTCACGGTTACGGCTGATTAAAAATATCGCCACCACCCCTAATAACAACCCCACAATGATAGAACCCAGCGCATCCCAAAATGGCTGGCCGGTATACGCGTGCATACCCATAGCGGCAGCCGCAATAACCAGACCCACTACGGCAGCCAAATCTTCAAAAAATACCCCGCGCAGGGTCGCGTTGGAAGTATCGACCACATAATCAATAGCACTAATATTGAGCGCCTTACCATGCTTTTTACTTTGCCGATAGGCTTGTAGTAATGATGCACCCTCAAGTACAAAAGCAACCGCCAAGACAATAAAACCAATGGTGTAGTTGGTCTCAGATTCAGCAGCATTCCATTCTGTAATTCCGGTATAAATAGAGACAATAGAGCCTGCCATGAATACACCAAAAGCCGCAATCATCGACCAGACATAGGATTCTTTGCCATAGCCTAGTGGGTGGCTTTTATCAGCAGGTTTGACTGCCTTTTTTTCCGCAACGATTAGTAACGTGCCATTACCTGTGTCCGCCCAGGAGTGTGCCGCCTCTGCAATCATAGAGGCTGAGCCGGTCATAAAAGCAGCAACCGTTTTGGCGATAGCGATGATCAGGTTGGCACCAACTGCAATCAATACTGTAATCAATGAGCTAGAGTGCTTATCATCACCAGGTACAGAATTAGAATTATTATTAGACCCAGAACTGGCATCATCATTTGCATCGAAGATAACATGACCAGCACCACGGGCACGACCGTTCGGCGTAGGCACGGGATGCTTGAGATCAGGCGGCGGATTGGCAACAGACGGCTTTAAACTCATGCTAAGCTCAATAAAATGACCAAAAACATCCTGATGTTTAGGATGTTAATATTTAGATTAAAAGATAGCTTAGCCTAAAATAAGTTGCTTATAGTATCAATAGCTTTTTAGTGAGTCGCTGTTTAGTTTGTTAGTACTTTGAACAGTTGGTTGTTACTGTATTTATTGCCGCACTAAAGCGTGTTTCCTGGCTCACCAACCATGGTGGAGATTTCACAGCTTGGGCGATTTGAACCTTCCGTATGCAAACGCTTGCGCTCTAGGGCGGCGTCAAAACGGCATTGCTGCATCGGGGTGTCTACTTTGAGTGGTGGAATGAGTGTTGGTTTACCATTGTCATCAATAGCGACCATGGTAAAATAACAGCTATTAGTATGACGAATGGTGCGCGCTCGCACGTCTTCCGCCTCAACGCGGATACCAATTTCCATCGAGGTTCTACCAACGTAGTTGACACTGGCTGCAAAAGTAACCAACTCGCCCACATAAACGGGCTTACGGAACATCACTTGATCCACTGATAATGTCACGACGTAATTACCGCTATAACGACTGGCACAGGCATAGGCAACTTGGTCAAGCATCTTGAGTAAATCGCCACCATGGACATTACCGATAAAGTTAGCCATATCGGGAGTCATGAGCACCGACATATATAACTCATGGTTTAAAGGTGCTTTTTTGGCAGTTGAAGTGGTGTTAGCTTGAGGCATAGCATTCCTTACGAGCATTTGAGATTTGTTTATTTGGAGGCATATTTATACAGCAGCACGCATGGTAGCGCAACTTAATGGCGACTAGACAGACACCTCATATACCAAATAGTCTTTCAGTAGCAGTTTTAACTCATGACTCGGTGAGAGTTTTTAGCTAAGGACAGTCATAGGTTTGAGTTGATGGGGCTATGTTAACGGGGCTATATTAACCGGGCTATATTCAAGCTAATAAAAAACTATGAATTGCTTGAGCTCTCAGAGCCAAACAACTCATAGTTAAATATAAGCGGCTGATTTAAGTTAGCTGAGCCAGTGAAAACGATAAGCCAACCATGCCACGATGGCACTGACTGAACCAGTCAATAATCCACCCCATGCAAAATCGACTAGTGCCGTATCTAGGGTAAAGCCTTTGTACAATGCTAAGTTGGTGAAATCATACGTTCCATACGCCATCAGCCCAATTAGGCCACCTAATAAGAAGATATATCCAACTGAATTACCAGCTTTAATTTGTGGGTACAATACCAGTATGCATAGCGCCAATACATAGAACATATAAAAAACGCCAGCTGCGAGCATATTTGGTTCATCAGCAAGCAAGTGTCCGATACGCTCCTCATAAAATGCGCCTTTCATGGTCGTCAGCCAGACCGCATCGACACCTAAAAATATGACAACAGCTGCAAGATAAATAAATACGTAAGCCATGATAATGTCCTTTTATAATGACATGCTTTAAGCATGATGCTTTTTTGTAGCGTTGGTTGTGATGATAGCGCTTCATCATAACAATGTTTGCCTACTCTTTCTATGCTCCCCCACTCAACCGACTATTATGCTGCTGGCAAGTCGGAAAAGTGTAGCGTATCTATATTGTCGGGTTTCACCGCAGTGACCTGTACCACACCAATAGTACGCTCCAAAAACCCCCCTTCACAATAACAGAAATAAAACTCCCATAGGCGAATAAAGGCCTCATCATAGCCAAGCGCTTTAATCTCTGCACGCTGCGCCATAAAGGTCGCACGCCAATCCCGCAAAGTATAAGCATAATCAAAACCATAATCATGTAACTGCTTGACGACCATATCCGTTTGCTTGGCAAATTGTGTGGTCAGTTCCTGGTTGGACAATAAGCAACCACCAGGGAAGATATGAGTCTGAATAAAGTCGACAGATTTTACATAATCGCTATAATTTTGATCATTAAAAGTAATGGCTTGTAGCACCATCAACCCAGTTGGCTTGAGGAGATCATTACATTTGGCAAAAAAAGTAGGTAAATACTCGTGTCCAACCGCCTCAATCATCTCAATACTGACCAGTTTATCATAATGCCCGGTCAGCTCACGATAGTCCTGTTTTAGCAGAGTAATGTTATCAGAAAGCCCAGCTTCCTCGACACGGCGGCGTGCTTCTTGGTACTGCGCGTCAGAGATAGTGGTGCTGGTCACCTTGCAGCCATAATGTTGCGCCGCATAAATCGCAAACCCACCCCAGCCTGTGCCGATTTCAATCACATGATCCTCAGCTTTGAGTTGTAATCGCTGACAGATGAGCGCCAGCTTGTGCTGCTGCGCCTGTGCCAGTGACATATCAGGCGTAGGATATACCGCTGATGAATACATCATGGTTGGGTCTAAAAACCGCTGATACATCGCATTGCCTAAATCGTAGTGTGCCAAGACATTTGACTTTGCACCCGTCTGATCATTACTACGTAACTGATGCTTGGCTTTTTCAAAAGTCTTACTAATGCTGGCAAAGCGATTCTCTAAATTATCAATTACCGCTAGGTTGCGCGCTGATAGACGTATGAGCCCCGTTAGATCATTAGTGTCCCACTCCCCATTAATATAACTATCGGCCAAGGCAATAGAACCCCCAAACAACAGTTGACGATAGACATTGCTATCATGAATATTCATGGTGATATGTAAGGGATGTCGACCAACCGCCGAGCTACTACGCACTTTTGAATGATTGGAAACTGAATTTTTGGTAGGGTCGCCAAAGGTCTGAACGACAGGTGTCACTTCATCAGAGTCCTCAATGATAGTGATACTGCCAAACTGAATATGCTGCAGTGCACGAAATATAGCCTTTCTTGCCAGATAGTTCACACTATTATTTACAGGTTGCAAGACTGCGCTGTTATTAACGGCTTGGCTTAATCGTGCCGTAATTTTTCCAACAGTTGAAGATGGTGTACGATCGGTTGGGCGTGCTGGCATGGTCTCGTTATCCTTGTCTATATATTTTGTATTCTGTGACTGGACTCCTGAAGCATCCAGAATGGTCTTTTGAGAGTGACTGTTTTTGTCATCATATTTATTGATATCGACTGCCTGCTGTTGGCTATCTGCTAACTTTTGATCATAGCTAATGTAGGGCACTTTTTTAATGGCATACAGTTTAAATGCGTGCCAATAAATGCGGGTCAATGAACTGATATTCATCAACGGATTTTGACGTAAGCTTTGTCGGACACTGTCAGCAGTCATCGGGATGCCGGTCATTTTTACCCCAGTTTTTAATACCTCACCGCGCACATCGCTGATATTGATTGCGATACGAATCTGCAAGCAATCACCTTTCCCATCATTTATGTCGGTAGTTTTAGGCTCTTTGATGGCATTATTTTTTACCGAAACCTGCCATTGGTACCGTTGATCGATAGGATTAAAGGGTGAAACATGGAAATCCTTATCATGACAAAACTCAGTATTCGCACCCGTCAATAAAAATCCATAATAATGGCGTTTATTCCACGGGGTGTTAGAGACTTCTGCCAACAAATGAGTGGGCGTCTGCTCACTATCGAACCCCAAATAAAAATTTACCGGGCTAAAATATATTCCTGCATTACGGCAGACTACCAAGCCGATCATGTCACCGGTCGGCACGCTACCTGCATACTGGTTAAACGCCTGATGTAGACGCTGTGTCAGATTTTGCGCTGAAGTTTGCGCTGACAGTGGCACTGATGACGCTGGTTGTTCGACCTTACTGCCATGAGCAACATCAACACCAATGTCAGTATCATTGTTGTCGTCATCGACGCTATCCCTGACTTTTGCATCATCATTTAGACAATCGGCATGTAGAGAATCAGCAGGTAGAGAAGGATTATTTAAATAATTGCCCTTTAAATAATCTTCAGCGTAAAACTGCTGCAAAGCGCTATGCTGTGCTGAAAATAACGGTAGCCCTTTCAGACCTTTATGCTGACTAAATGTTGGTGTCGCTACTTCTGGCAGGCACTGGCCTGCTGCTAATGCGCTAATATTCACACCCCAATAACGATAAGGATAAGTGAATTTGTGCACGCTTGGTAATAGGCGACTGTGCCAAGTCGTACCCTCAAATAACTGATGAGGATAGCTTGGCGTCGAAGCCGATTCGGACGGATGAGCAATTGTGGACATAAGGCTCTCTTTAAGTGTTGCAGCTAGCAAATGTTGCAGCAATATTAATTATCTTAGATACCACTATTAAAATATAAACTATTGTTGAACTATAAGTTGTCGTTACTAATTAGCCAGTATCGACATCCTATTGTGCTTTACGACGTCTACCAAACAAGCCCCGTTTTTTCTTGCCACTGAATTCATGAATGGTTGGTTGTAGAGTGGCAATATAGTCAACCAACTCTTGGTTAGTAGTCGCGGTAACCACCTGACGTTTTTTAAGTTTCCGCGGCTGCTTGTCTGCCTTTACTGGCAAATCTTGATAACGAAATGGCGTATGGGCCGTTTGGGCATCAGGTAAATGGCTAGGGTCAACCTCATCTTTAATCTCAATATCACGACCCAACGCTTGGCAAACGCGCAGCCCACTTCGCACGCCGTCTTCATGGAAGCCATTGAACCAATACGCCCCACAAAAGTGCGTATGCAAGCCATTACCAGAGATGCTGGTCCACTTTGTTTGAGCGGCAACCATCGCTTGATCAAACACTGGGTGACTATAATACATACGCTTTATAACCTGAGCGGGATCTATATCATGATTTAAAGTGACCAGATAATTATGTTGCTTCGTCAGCCGCTGCAAAATATTCATATGATACGTGAGTGCTGGTTTGACCGGCTGTTGCTCACTCTTATTTTCAACATCATTTTTTCGATTGGGCTTTTTATTTGCCTTATTATCAATAAGGTAATTCCAACTTGCCCATGCCAATGGTTTTTTGGGTAACACGCTAGTATCGGTATGCAGTACAGCGGTATTTTTGGTAAAGTGGAAATGGCTTAGCACTTCGGTCTCATCTTCGCTGGCATCGCTTAATAGACGCAAAGCGGTATCGGCATGGCAAGCAAAGATCACTTCATCAAATATTAAAGTTTGCAAGTCACCGCTAGTTTTAACATTTGTATCAGTATTCGCATTGGTATTTGCATTAGTACTGATATTGGTATTTGCATTAGTACTGACATTGGTATTTGCACTAGTAGTTACAAAACTTATGGACACCTTGCCATCATGACGTTCAATGGACTGTACTGGGCTATTAACTCGCACGGTGCCGCCCGCTTTGACAAAACGGGGCACCAGTTTATTAACATATTGCTTAGAGCCGCCCTTGATAGTAAACCACTGCGGACGATTAACAACCTCAAGTAAACCATGGTTATCAAAGAACTGAGCAAAGAATACCAGTGGAAATCCTTGCACTTCTTTCAGATTAGTTGACCAAATCGCGGACACCATTGGTAATAAATAATTATCAGTGAACAACTTACCATAGCGCTTACTGGCTAGATAACTACCCAATGTTTGTTCTGTAAAGGCACTGACATCTTGTCCTTGCTCGCGTGCAGTATCGTAGTCTTTTCGGATCTGCAAGATATGCTTGTTAAACTGCAAAATATCTTTGATAAATTGCCAAAATTTGGGGCTGAGTATGTTTTTGCGTTGCGACAATAAGGTGTTGAGCGTATGACCGTTGTACTCGAAATTACGCGCGGTATTTTTAACCGAAAAGCTCATGTCCGTTGCCTGAAACGGTACTTGTAAATCGTGAAGTAAACGAAAAAAGTTAGGATAAGTACGTTCATTAAACACGATGAAACCGGTATCTATCGCACTGCTTTCTGTTTTGCTGGCTTTTGATTTTTTGCCATCTTGTAATGCCACATCGATAGTATTAACGTGCCCACCGATATAGTCATTGGCCTCAAATACTGTCACCTCATATTGCTTCGCCAAATAGTGCGCGCAAGTGAGACCTGATACCCCTGAGCCGATAATGGCCACTCGTTTCTTAGCTTGAGAATTAATGGCATTAGAATCAATGGCATTAGAATCGACGCTTGTTTCAAGTTCAGATTTAGACTTCGTTGATTGCGACATTGATTGCAACTTTACAGATTGAGCTGGTGCAGGCTCACGCTTGCGGCGGATAAACGACATAAACACTTTCCTTTGTACTCTGTGTAGACATTCTATTTGGTGGTGTGTTACTGACTATTTTTTATTCATTTTTTTGCTGACTTGCTGCCAGATCATATCGGGTAACGCCCCCAAAGTCTTTAGTGGTAAGGTCAGCTTTTTGGGAAATTCAATGACCTTATTGCCATTCTCAATCCCAGCACGGATAGCGCGGCTGGCTTGCTCTGTAGTCTGAAGGAAGGGCATTGAGAAGTCGTTTTGCTTGGTCATTGGGGTTTCCACAAATCCGGGCACCACTAAACTCACCGCAACACCCTGAGGCGCTAAGCTAATTTGTAAGGTTTTCATTAGATAGTGAATCGCCGCTTTTGAGCTACCATAAGCTTCTGCTCGTGCAAAAGGCACATAAGCAGAGGCTGAACCAATACCAACTAATCGGCCTTTGGATTCAATCAGTTTTGGTAACACCCCTTCAATAGCATGCGATAAAGTGCCCATATTGACTGACAATACCTTCATAAACACACTGCTATCAAAGTCTGGCATATCTAAATATTCGCACATGCCAGCACCACAAATCGCTAGGTCAACCTGACTTATTTTATCAAAGGCCTCAATCACCTTATCGCGGTCCATCAAGTCCAGATTAATCGTCTCTGCTCCCAATTCTTTGAGCGCAGCTAATGCCTGATCATCACGTCCAACGGCATAGACTTTGTGGCCTGCTAACAGATAATCTTTAGTCAATTGGTTACTAATACCAGAGGTCGCACCAGTGATGAGAATATGAAGTTTTTTAGGAGAACTGGTCATCGTGAACATCCTTCTTTTGATCGTTATTTATTGGGATTCATTATAGTTTATCACTAAAAATTGCTGTATTTACCGCATAAGTAGTTAATTCTTTATGTTCTTTTAGAACCTGTTTCTAACAGACACATTATTAACCCTCTTTTAATAATTTAGGTTTTCTATTTAGAGCATCTAACCAATTATAGTATAAGGTAAGACAACTGTTGTTGTAACTTCGCAAACCATTGCTTAATTGTAGATTTTTATTGAGTATTTTTCTCAGATTAATTTGGCAATTGGTGTAATCAACCCCTATATATTTAGGGCAGGACAATAAATATAGGTTGTTGCTTTTCTGTTGCTAGCCACCTAAGACAGCCTGATAGCAGCATGCTACAATACTAAAACGGAACCTGTTTATAGTGACCATTAAAAGAATATTAGGCAAACTCATAAGTAGAACTATAGATTTTTATTTAATCGTTTCATAATGATCGAATAACTGTTAACAAATTTGATGTAAAACGCTATGAAAATTATCAAAGCATTATGAAAATCATTAAAACGTTATATAATCGGTATTCAATTTTTCCAAGCCCCACTCACAGATAAAAAGGATCTCTCATGAGCGAACTGCAACTGTCTGACCGCGTCAATAATATTAAGCCGTCACCGACCCTTGCCATCACCAACAAAGCCAAAGAGCTTAAAGCGGCTGGCAAAGACATTATCGGTCTGGGTGCAGGTGAGCCTGACTTTGATACCCCAGAACATGTTAAGCAAGCAGCAATCAAAGCAATCAATGATGGCTTCACTAAGTATACTGCCGTTGATGGTACCCCAGAGCTCAAAAAAGCAATTATCGAAAAGTTCAAGCGTGATAATGACCTCAGCTATGAACTCAATGAAATCTTAGTGTCAGTTGGCGGCAAGCAGTCATTCTTTAATCTTGCCCAAGCTTTTATGAACCCCGGTGATGAAGTCATCATTCCAGCCCCATACTGGGTCAGCTACCCTGACATGGTTATCATCGCTGAAGGCGTGCCGGTCATCGTAAAATGCCCTGCTGAGCAGGACTTCAAAATCACCCCGGAGCAATTAGAAGCCGCCATTACTGACAAAACTAAAATGTTAGTGTTGAACAGCCCTTCTAACCCTACCGGTATGATTTATACTTTAGATGAACTAAAAGCACTGGCCGAAGTACTCAAAAAGCATCCACAAGTCTATGTTGTTTCAGATGATATGTACGAGCACATTCGCTGGACCGGTGATAAATTTTATAACATCTTGAACGCTGCCCCTGAATTAAAAGAGCGGGCGATCATCTTAAATGGGGTATCAAAAGCCTATGCGATGACCGGCTGGCGTATCGGCTATGCCGGTGGTCCAGCTAAATTGATTGGCGCGATGAAAAAAGTACAGTCGCAGTCAACCTCATGCCCAACGTCAATCAGCCAAGTGGCTGCCGAAGTGGCTATCAGTGGTGATCAAAGCGTCCTTGTGCCGATGGTAGAGGCCTTTGAGAAACGTTGTGACCTAGTAGTTGATGGCTTAAATGCTATTAAAGGTATCACCTGCTTACGTCCTGATGGTGCGTTCTATGTTTATCCTAATATCGTACCGTTGATTAAAGCTGCTGGCTTGTCTTCTTGTACCGAATTCTCAGAATGGTTGCTAGAGAAAGTTGGTGTTGCGGTCGTTCCTGGCGATGCATTCGGCCTCGGTGGTCATATGCGTATCTCATACGCGACTGATGAAGCAACGCTAAAAGATGCGCTAGCACGTATCGAAAAAGCAATCGCTGATTTAGACGTTGTCGAATAAGCGTTAAAAACCAGCTGTTTTAGGAACTGGTTTTAAAAAACAGTCGCAAAAACGAGCTTAGCAGAGAGTGTTTAAACTAAAAAAGACGTCCTATACTAGGCGTCTTTTTTGTCATAACTTTATAGACGCTTTATTTTTGTAGACACTTTATTCTTGTAGATGCTTTATTCTTGTAGATGCTTTATTCTTGTAGATGCTTTATTGGAATTTTAGAGATATTTTATCTTTGCTGTTATTAGCGCTGTCATTGATGAAACCTAACCTTAAAATGGCGTATTCACGCGAAAATAACGCTAATGGTTATTAAAAATAAAAAAAAGGCTTGACCTATTTTTTATCTTTGCTAGAATACGCACCTCTTAGCAAGAACTCGTTAGAGTCTGCGCTAAGCTAATTGTGAAAATGTTAACTTTCACAACTTATTCCTCAATAGCTCAGTTGGTAGAGCAACGGACTGTTAATCCGTGTGTCCCTGGTTCGAGCCCAGGTTGAGGAGCCAAATTTTAGTAATAGCTAGTAAATAACTTGAGTCACCTTTGATTCGATTATGGCATATGCCAAAACCCTCATCACTTTGATGGGGGTTTTTTTATAGCTGTCTCTTTATAGCTGTCTCTTTATAGCTGTTTAGAATCACTTGAGCCCTGCTATAAACCGCTGTGCAACTATAGTTAAAATACCTTAAAAACGCGACGGCACTGCTGGTATAAGCTTTTTGCAGCCTCTGTCTGCGTAGGCACAGCAAGCAAGAAAAACTTATGCCAGCCGTAGGCTATGTATCGATATTACTTTTCATTGACTATACTGGCGTCAGAGGACTGTTACTAAACATGATTAGAGATAATAATGTTGCACAGAAATTATTTATTTAGCGACTGAATGGATATTTTTACACGATACAAACTTCATATTAAGCTTAGTAATGGGCTTTTATCTGCTCTTAAAGAAGAATCTCATAAAGTTACTGATAAATGACATCTTAAGGTTGACAGCTAATCGCTACTTGGCTAGAATATGCACCACATAACGCGAACTGGCTCAGCATTTATGCTCAGTAAGTCCGTGGTTATCACCGTTTATTCCTCAATAGCTCAGTTGGTAGAGCAACGGACTGTTAATCCGTGTGTCCCTGGTTCGAGCCCAGGTTGAGGAGCCATATTGTAAGAAACCTTCATCACTATCCGATGAAGGTTTTTTTATGGATGCTGTTTTGGCGTGGCCATAGTGTTCTTTTGGGCCGTTTTGTTGTATGGTAGGTACTACTGCTCACGTTTGGTCAGTAGCGTCTATCTTCAGCATTGTCGGACGTTGTCAGCGCTTTTAACAAATAGCCTAACCGCTATTTATATAAGACCTACCTATAGTTTTCGTTCAAGTTCTTTATTCCTACTCACTACTAGTAATGGTTTATTATGATACCTGCACGCATAAAAAATAAATTTTCTGATCATCCGCAAAAAATCATGCGCCCGATTAGTATTCGTCTCTCTGAGGAGATGATTGAGCTGTTAGGGGCGACTTCATCAGAGCTTGGCTTTAAACGTATTCAAGGGCTGATTCGTTTGTATATTCGCCAGGGTCTTGATCGTGATCATCAAGATTATACCTTAGCACATGACGAGGTCTTCATTGAAACGCTACGTAAGCGTGGTGTCAGTCAGCATATTATTGATGAGGCTATTGTCGTCACTCATAACAATAATACTACCCACCCATTATCTGAGCTTCAAGATGATGATTAGCCTTCCCGCTCATATTCTCGTTGTTATTAACAATCGCATTACTGTGAAAAATCACTGATAAAAACAGCTGTTGATAAAAAATACGTCAAGGTTAAGCTTACTAAGTAATGCTTAACCTTGACGTATTTTATTTTCTGATACGCTTACCTGCCTCTTGTTTACTTTAAATCCTTGTTTTTTCAGTCAGCCATTATGGTTTCTTAGCCCTTATCTTGCAAAATTTAACACAATATTCAGCGATAGTTGAGCGCACTAACCCGTGAAACACAGTATATTAAGACTAATGGTCTACTTATAGATCATAGTATATTTTCGCTCGGACCAATTAATTGATCGCATTGCTAACACTGTTAAATGATATAAGAATACCTTGGTCCAATTGTAAAAATCTATAATGACGCACTGACCGTAAGCATATACTTAGCTGAGTGTTGACCTAGATAGACGCTCACAATAGCTAGACACTCGCAAAGACTCAGTACTTGTAATGGCTCAGTACTTGCGTAGTGACCTATACCTAGATGCTGATGAGGAGGCATATGATGGTAAATTTCTCAAGTAAGCAGTTAATAAATCGCTGTCACGCGGTAATACACTGCCTTGATATATTGCGCCCAGCGCTAGCCGGTAAGGGTATCCCTAAGCGTATGAGCAGCGTTATGCTGCTGTTGCTGTCTTTGGGTATGGCACCGGTCTTCAGTGGCTGCACTATGCCCCAATCTGATCCCAGTAAGCAAGTCATTCCTACTGACTCTGATCAATGGCAAAAAAAGCTAGGTGATAGCTTTGAGCAATTACCTGAGAACGATCGTCAGCTTCTCAGCCGCTATATGCTGCGTATGAAACTTAGTGATGCTTACAAATCAGGAGCCAATACACGTACGTCTATTAAGCAGGCTCTAGTACAGCAACGTGAGTATGAACGCCTCCACCCTAATAATCCAACGGGCAGAAAAAGCCCAATCGTCGCTAGTAGACAAATGGGAGCTGTTAATGCCCAAACTTATCCAGTTGCCCTACTGCCAGTCAAGACTAGCGATAGTGACAGCCTAAACCAAGTTAAACTACCGTTTATGCTTTCCAATCATGGCACTGTACCTATTAAGAGCTTTAAAGGCTCGCTACTAATGAAAGATGCTAGGCTAACTAAGGGGAAACGCTTTAACGTGCCGCTTACTCAGTTCGTACCGCCTATCTTGCCTGAGCAGTCGGGTAAAGTAGTTATTGAGAGTAGTATTGAAGACCTCAACGTCATGCGCGCCATTAAAAACACGCAAGACGTAACCATAGAGATTAGTGAGGGCACACTGATGCTTGCCGATGGACAAAAAATTGAGTTTACCGATATCCTAGAAAAATGATGGTGGATATTAATCTTTGGTATTTACTAATCATAAGGTTAAAGCATAAAAATGAACCATAAAAAAAGCCCCAATCAGCTAATGATTGGGGCTTTTTGAATTTGGAGGAGACGGAGAGATTCGAACTCTCGAAGGGCTACGAACCCTTGTCGGTTTTCAAGACCGGTGCATTCAACCACTCTGCCACGTCTCCATTTGTGCATCATTATAACGATCTGAAATGAGAATGCAAGGGCTAATGTAAAAAACCCAAACTATTTTGCCACTAACCGCTGTTTGCTGGCCTGTTGTTTACTAGAAGCGAGATGCAAGCACATATCGAGCAGCCGGTTGGCATAACCCCACTCGTTATCATACCAGGCAAAGACCTTATATTGATTGCCGATTTGCATCAGCTGCTGACCATCAATAATCAGCGACTCAGGCTGGTGAATAAAGTCGCTTGAAACCAATGGCTCATCAGTATAGGCCATAATGTTGGTCAAATTATCGTCGCTAGCAGATTTGAGCGCCTTACGCAGCGCTTCTACACTGACATCCGGCGTACTAAATACAAAGGTCACATCAATCGCCGCGACGTTAATCGTCGGTACTCGGATCGAGTGGCCGTTTATCTTCCCTACCATTTTCGGTAACACGCGCTCGGTCGCCGCAATACTACTAGAGGTAGTAGGAATAATATTGTATCCCGATGCACGCGCCCGTCTCGGATCTCGATGTGCTTGATCAAGCACAGTTTGGTCAGCAGTAACCGCATGAATCTCGGTCATCATCGCCGACTCCACTCCAAAGGCTTTATCAAGGGTAGCGATTAGTGGCACTAGTGCTTGAGTCGTACAAGATACGCTGGAAATAATTGGTAGATCATTGGTTAGTTCGTCACTATTAACCCCCATAACGATACAGGCATCGACATCATCAAAGGGTGCTGCACCAATGATAACTTGGCGTGCACCCGCTTCAATGTGTAGATATGATTGCGCATAGGAGCGAAAATGGCCAGTGCATTCTAGTACCACGTCTACCTGCAAATCTTTCCATGGCAATGTTGCTGGATCAGATCTTGATAATAGACGGATGCAGTAAGTAAGATTGTTTTTGGTCAAGCACAGCTGAATGTCATTCTTTGCTGTCGCACAGGGTTTTTGCTGACGATCGGTGATGCCTTCTTGTACTATATCAGCAGTAACGCCCAATCGGCTCAAGCGTCCATGCGTGCTATCGAACCTGAGTAGATGCAATAAGGTCTCAGCCGGCGCTAAATCATTAATAGCAACCACATGAATGGCACGACCAAGCACCTCAAAGCGCTCCAGTAGCGCGCGTAGTACGTTACGCCCTATACGACCAAAACCATTAATAGCAATTCTGAGCGGCTGGGTATGCTCGCTGGTCGCATGAAGCGCCGCTGCTATCGCGGGGTCAGACGTCAGACGATAAGTGGCACTAGAAAAATCAGGCATAAAGAGTTATCGCTATAGATATAGGAGCAGGGAGATTTAGGCGTTGTAAGGACCACAACAAAATGATGTCAGAATACTAGTACGCAGGCTTAGGAACGCGAGCTTCTAGGATAGTAAGCACTTATAGTGTAAAAAAACCAGTATCTTACGGTGTGATAAAAATTAGGGCCAAACGGATAATGTTATAATCGATGCTCTGCTTGAGGTGCTCAAAAACGGGGCGCAATTTCACATTGCCATCGTCATGAAAATCATTAGGATTGTTGGCCACTTTAATAGCCACATAGGCATTACCGACCGCCGTCATCACCTCATCTTCAGGGCGCAGATGATCACAAGCAAGGCTTGAATCTTGGCGTTTAAGATCACTAATATGGCGCATAATCGTCGATTGTGCAAGCCCACGTGTCTGTGCAATTTCAGCTATGCTGAAACTTTCTTCCAATAGTAGCCGTGTTGCGAGTAAAGTACTCTCTGATTTGTCGGCAACTTGATTGCCTAATTTTTGCTTTTTATCTTGCTGTGCTTGCTGCTGTTCCCGGCGCTTCTTTTGCAGATTAGCGTAAGCATCAATCACTGCTTGGTTGAGAGTACCACCCGTTTTTAGAATGAACTTCTCATGCGCTTGTTGCATGCTTTTTTCGTCAAGCATCGCATAGTTGGCATCCGCTTCATCAGAAAGCACTAAAAACCGTTTATCTGCCCCGCGCGCTAGAGGGTCTAGCTGTAAGCTCATATCATTCATGCCAAGCAGCTGTAAGCCTGCCAGAGACTTTAGCCGCGATAATGCTACATATCCCTGCCCAAGCTCAAAGGTACGGGATAAATCGATTTCAGCGGCATCTAGGGTCATCCCTTGCGATTTATGAATAGTAATCGCCCACGCTAGACATAGGGGTACTTGTAAATAGCTGGCCAGCACTTCACCACTTTCATCCTCAATCATCCACTCTTCAGGCTCAGCGACCACTTCACGTCCTGTATTAAGCCGGACCACTGGCATTTTTTGCGGTGCAGGTTTCTTGGTTTTAGCTTTAACTTTTTCTTTTGTTTTAGTGCCCGCCTTAACATTAGTGCTATCGTTAGCGCTTAGTTCCTCGCTACCTTCATTAATTAAAGCATCGTTTTTATCTTTGCTACTATCATCAACTTTTACGGCTGCAAAACCAATCAACTCGCCCATCGTGCCATTAGAGACCCCAAGCTCAGTGTTGTTTTTGATAAACATCACTTTCGCACCGACTTTCAAAATAAGCTCGTCTTGGGTACGCACAGTTTTCTTTAGGGTATCTACTAGTTTATCGTCGCCAGTCGAGGTCGCGTCGAAACGCATCATCTCGCCAGATAAGTCTGCCAGCTCTTTATCATTGATTTTATTAACGTTGAGATTATGGGTGTATAGACGAGTACGTTTGATGTCGACATCTTGATCGTAGGTAGCTTCTAGAGCCGTAATTGCCTCAAAGGTCACATGCTGACGGCGAATTTGGTTCAAAATATCGTCCAAATCGATACCACCATTTGCCGCTTCACTGACCTGCCGATGCTGCTCACTCAAATAGCAAACATGAAACTTAGCATCCAACCACGCCTCAGACATAAAGGCAAACTTTTCTCTATTACTCTCGCCCTTACTACCAATGGGTGGCAACTGAAAAAAGTCCCCTGCGACCACCACCTGAATCCCGCCAAATGCGGTGTCATTTTTACGTACATGCTTGAGCACTTGACTGACTAAATTCAGCTGCTTGGCATGCAGCATGGATATCTCATCAATGATAAGTACTGCAGTGTCTTTCAGTCTATCCGCTAAAAACTGTTTGCGAGATAAATTGGTCAAATCGCGTTCGCTCAGTTCATCCTTAATGCCAATCCCTGACCAACTATGAATCGTAGTGCCATTCATGTGGGTAGCAGCAATGCCAGTACTGGCAGTCACTGCGACTGGCACTCGGCGGGCACGCAAATAATTGATGTACTGGTTAAGGGTATAGGTCTTACCTGAACCTGCCGAGCCCGTCAAAAAGACGTTTTGACCTGTTTTTAAGATATCGAGAGCAGAAGATTGACGCATAGATCCAAACCAACCAATAATATGAGAAAAGAAGAGAGCTGCTATTGAAAACATTCAATGGGTAGCGGCCTAAACATGGTAAAAAGTAGAACTGTCTGACTGTCTATTGAACAAGTAGACTGTTAAGCCCACAATTATAGCAGCTGTGCGAACTTTGCGAACCTCTTTAAGCACCTAACAACTAATAACTTAAAGTTATTATTAAACTAAATTATTATTATTAAAAGTAACTATAAGTCAGAGCGAAAGATTAGTAGGATAGAGTGGTAACACAAGTCAGGCAGATCAGGAAGATCAGAAAACCAAGCAGTCAAATATATGTAATTTCGACACCAGCGAACCGAGCGCGAGCGATACACAGTTATGGCAAGCTCGACTAAGACCGTTGCGAAACTATAAGTATTTGGCTATATATACAACCAAGGAGTCTTTAATGTTATACGCCAATCCCAATACCGAAAGCAGCCCCGTACAATTCCGCAAAAAATACGACAACTTTATCAATGGTGAATGGACCGCACCGATTGATGGCGAGTATTTTGACAATACCAGTCCCATCAATGGTCAAACTATTTGTCAAGTTGCCCGCTCTAAAGCCGCCGACATTGAAAAAGCCTTAGACGCCGCCCATGCTGCCAAGGATGCTTGGGGTAAAACCAGTGTCACTGAACGCTCAAATTTGTTACTCAAGCTCGCCGATAGCATCGAAGCCAACCTTGAACATATCGCTATCGCCGAATGCTATGAAAATGGTAAACCCGTCCGCGAAACCCTGGCTGCTGATATTCCATTAGCGATCGATCATCTCCGTTATTTTGCCGGTGTCATTCGCGCCCAAGAAGGGGGCATCAGCCAAATTGATGACGATACCGTTGCTTATCATTTCCATGAGCCCCTTGGCGTGGTGGGTCAAATTATTCCATGGAACTTCCCAATTTTAATGGCCATATGGAAGATTGCTCCGGCACTTGCTGCGGGTAACTGTGTCATTCTCAAACCTGCCGAACAAACACCTGCCTCTATTATGTATTTACTTGACGTCATTGGTATCGCTGATATTTTACCCAAAGGCGTACTCAACGTGGTTAATGGTTTCGGTGTCGAAGCCGGTAAACCTCTCGCCTCAAGCCCGCGTATCAATAAGGTGTCCTTCACTGGGGAGACCACAACGGGTCGCCTGATTATGCAATATGCTAGTGAAAACATCATTCCAGTTACCTTGGAGCTGGGTGGCAAAAGTCCCAACGTATTCTTCGCCGATATTATGGATGAGGACGATGACTTCCTAGATAAAGCAGTTGAAGGTCTCGTACTGTTTGCCTTTAACCAAGGTGAGGTTTGTACTTCTCCCTCACGTGCTCTAGTACACGAAAGTATCTATGATGAATTTATCAAGCGCTGCGTTGCACGGGTAGAGGCCATTAAACTGGGCAATCCGCTAGATACGGACACGATGGTAGGCGCTCAAGCGAGCTCTGATCAGCTAGAAAAAATCCTCTCTTATCTCGATATTGGTAAGAAAGAAGGGGCTAAAGTTCTGGTGGGCGGCGAACGCGCTCATCACGATGGCGATATGGCAGACGGTTATTATGTGCAGCCGACTATCTTTGAAGGCACTAACGACATGCGGGTGTTCCAAGAAGAGATCTTTGGTCCTGTGCTGGCTGTGACGACCTTTAAAGATGATGAAGAAGCCATGAGCATCGCCAACGACACCCTATATGGGCTTGGTGCTGGCGTATGGACGCGTAACGGTAATCGTGCTTATCGCTTCGGTCGTGGTATCAAAGCGGGTCGCGTCTGGACCAACTGCTATCACCATTACCCTGCTCATGCAGCCTTTGGTGGTTACAAGCAATCAGGTATGGGCCGTGAGAATCATTTGATGATGCTCGCTCACTATCAACAAACTAAAAATATGCTGGTTTCTTATAGTAATAAAGCGATGGGGTTTTTCTAAATCATTCACTCACAACATTTTATATATCGAATCATAATCGTAAAACCATAGCATAAATATTTTTTGACCCTTTAAATCAAATGAATATAACTAGGAAACATTATCATGAGTAATAAAATGAAAGCGGCTGTCTTACATGAGTTTGGACAACCTTTACAGATTGAACAAGTTGACATACCAACGCCAGGTGCTGGCGAGATTGTCGTCAAGATGCAAGCGTCTGGCGTTTGCCACACAGACTTGCACGCCATTGAAGGAGACTGGCCGGTAAAGCCTAGCCCGCCATTTATCCCTGGTCACGAAGGCGTCGGCCTGATAACCGCAGTTGGCGACGGCGTCACCCATGTCAAAGAAGGCGACCGTGTTGGGGTTGCTTGGCTGTACTCTGCCTGTGGTCACTGTACCCATTGTTTAGGCGGTTGGGAGACTTTATGCGAGAGTCAACAAAACTCTGGCTATTCAGTTAATGGCAGTTTTGCAGAATACGTGCTAGCCAATGCCAACTATGTCGGTATTATCCCTGATAGTGTTGACTCTATTGAGATTGCACCGGTTCTATGTGCAGGTGTCACTGTATATAAAGGTCTTAAAATGACCGACACTAAGCCAGGCGATTGGGTCGTTATTTCAGGTATCGGCGGATTGGGTCATATGGGCGTACAGTACGCGATTGCCATGGGTCTTAACGTGGCTGCTGTCGATATTGATGATGACAAGCTTGAATTTGCCAAAAAGCTAGGCGCCACTGTCACTGTTAATGCTAAAAATACCGATCCTGGTGAGTATCTAAAAAAAGAGATTGGTGGTGCTCATGGCGTGCTAGTGACCGCTGTGTCCTCTAAAGCGTTTGATCAAGCACTAAGCATGGTAAGACGTGGTGGTACTGTGGTCTTTAATGGTCTACCAACAGGTGATTTCCCAGTATCGATTTTTGATACCGTTCTGAACGGTATCACCATTCGTGGCTCAATCGTCGGTACACGTCTTGACTTGCAAGAGTCATTAAATATGGCAGCAGCAGGAAAAGTAAAAGCGACCGTCGCTGCTGAACCGTTAGAGAATATCAATGATATCTTTGAGCGTATGCGTGCTGGAAAAATCGAAGGGCGTATTGTCATCGATTACACTATGTAGCTGTATCATAGCTCGATGTGGCTATGGGGTTTAATATAGTTGCATCGTTTAATATAGTTACATTGTTTAATAGTTAATACGCTTGGTCATAAATAATGGGTTGTATTATCTCCAGTCACATACTACTAGTCATGTGACCAGATGTGATACGACCTTTTATGTTTTTACACGGAGCGCTTATCTCTAATAAAATGGACGTTTTAATGATAAGGAGTACGACATGAAACTCGAAGCTACAGAATCTTGTAAAGAGCTTATCGAATTATTGAAATCTAAACATGGCGAGCTGATGTTTCATTTATCAGGCGGCTGCTGTGATGGCAGCTCTCCGATGTGTTATCCATTAGGTGAGTTTAAGGTGGGTGGTCAAGATGTGCTGATCGGTGAACTTGCTGGCTGTCCATTTTATATGGGTAAGCCGCAATATAACTTATGGCAACATACAGACTTAACCATCGATGTAGTCAACGGTCGCGGTGCTAGCTTTTCGCTAGAAATACCAGAAGGCAAACGCTTTATGGTGCGTTCAGAAGTGTGTGCGGTTGAAAGTGATACTGAATCTGCTAAATAATTAAACTATTATATAGCAACTTGTTATTAGCTGATATTCACCACTCCACGACACTTTGGAAACTGTGCAGCCAGTAGCAAATGCTTTATCAATTATTAACTAGCTATTTCCCAATTTTGGTAATGCTAATTATTTTCACAACATATAACTTTAATAATACACGACAATCAAATAGGTGTAGTACGCTATCGACTCGTTACTCGCTGTAAAAAGCTGGCCAAATTTTCATATAATTTCGTGAAGATCGCCCTTTGGATTATAAGAATGAATGCACCTATCACCTTTTTACTTAAAATAACCCTGACTGCCTGTTTATTAATATCAGTACCGGTAATGGGTTTAGCCTCCACCAACACCCCGCAAAAGTGGAAGATGGATGTACCAAAAACCAACGTAGACTTTAAAGTGGCCTATTTAGGAAATGGCACTATTGACGGTCAGTTTAATAAAGTTAACGGTTCAATCAATTATGATATGAAGAATCCAACGGCTACTACGATAAATTTTACCGTGCATACCCATAGTGTCGATGCAGGTGGCAATCTACGGAATGCTTTGTTGCGCCGAAAAGAGCTACTTAACATTGCGCAATATCCTACTATGACCTTTGTATCAAAAAAAGTTAATATGATTAATGCTAAAGAAGCGAACGTAACGGGTGACTTTACCGTTTTGGGTCAAACCAAACCTTTAACCGTTAGGGTGACGCTAGCAAATATGAAAAATGATCCCGTGACTCAAAAACCTATTTTAAAGTTTCGGGCAACGGGCATGATTGATAGGTTTACTTATGGGGTAACGGCTTTTCCAAGCATCGTCGGCAATATGATACCCCTTGATATAACAGGTAGCCTCGTGGCTGCTAACTAAGAGTGACAAGCATAAAAAAAGAGCTACTAGAATATTCTAGCAGCTCTTTTTTAATTCAAACTATTAGAACCTCTTAAACCAAACTATTCACCGCATCAACTACCGCTTCAGTGGTAATACCAAACTCTTTATACAAGTCTGTCGCAGGTGCCGACTCGCCATAAGTGGTCATACCTATTACCTTGCCGTCAAGACCTACGAACTTGTACCAGTAGTCCACATGTGCCGCTTCTACTGCGACACGTGCGCGGATATTGGCCGGCAATACCGCTTCACGATAGCTGGCGTCTTGCTCGCTGAATATTTCAGCACATGGCATAGAGATTACACGAACGCTAACGCCATTTTCACTTAAGGTCTTATACGCTTGCATGGCAAGACCGACTTCTGAGCCAGTAGCAATAATGATAGCTTGTAATCCTTTATCACCAGCCCCCTGCTCTTTTGCTAATACATAACCACCTTTGGTGATGTTTGCCACCTGTTCGCTATCACGCTGCTGATGCGGCAAGCTCTGACGACTAAAGATCAATGCTGATGGATTATTTTCTGATTTGATGGCTTCAACCCAAGCGCTAGCAGATTCTGTCGCATCACACGGACGCCATGTGCGTAGATTAGGCGTGGTACGTAGGCTAGTCAATTGCTCAACTGGCTGATGCGTAGGACCATCTTCACCAAGACCAATCGAGTCATGAGTGTAGACATGGATAATACGCTGCTTCATCAATGCGCCCATACGGACGGCGTTACGTGCGTATTCCATAAACATCAGGAAGGTTGCTACGTAAGGGATAAAGCCACCATGTAGCGCGATACCATTAGCAATTGCGGTCATACCAAATTCGCGCACACCATAATAGATATAGTTGCCTGCGGCATCATCTTGAATACCTATGGCGTCTTTAAATAGCGTTAAGTTCGAGCCAGCTAAATCCGCTGAACCACCCATGAGCTCTGGCAATAATGGCTGTAAGGTATTAATCGCGTTTTGACTGGCTTTACGACTGGCAACATCACCGCCTTGCTCTTGAGTTTGCTGAATGTAGTCTTGCGCTTGCTTATCAAAGTCAGCTGGTAGATCACCATCTAGACGGCGTAATAGCTCAGCTGCTAACTCTGGATAAGCTTTTTTATAAGCTGCAAAATCCGCATCCCAGTTCTTCTGCAGTACATCGCCTTTTGGCTTGCCGTCCCACGCTTGATAGATTTCGTCGTCTAACTCAAAGGGCGCATGCGTCCATGATAATGCATCACGGGTTAAAGCGATTTCGTCATCACCCAATGGCGCACCATGGCTAGACGCTAAGCCTTGTTTATTCGGGCTACCCGCGCCAATAGTGGTTTTACAAATAATGAGGCTAGGTTTGATGCTCTCTTTGATCGCTGCTGCTGTCGCTGCGGTAATGGCATCGGTATCATGACCATCAATTTTTATAACGTGCCAGCCGTAAGCTTCAAAACGTGCTTGCGTGTCATCAGTGAACCAGCCGTCAACATTACCATCGATAGAGATGCCATTGTCGTCGTAGAAAAGTACCAATTTACCAAGACTTAAGGTGCCAGCAAGTGAGCAAACTTCGTGACTGATGCCTTCCATCAAACAACCATCACCTAAGAAGGCATAAGTATGATGATCAACGATATTATGACCATCACGATTGAACTGTGCGGCTAGCGTTTTTTCTGCGATAGCAAAACCAACAGCGTTGGCAATACCTTGGCCTAATGGACCGGTAGTGGTTTCGATACCTGGGGTATAACCCAGCTCAGGATGGCCCGGAGTCTTTGAATGCAGTTGACGGAAGCCTTTTAGGTCATCAACACTAACGTCATAACCTGATAAATGTAGCAATGAATAAATAAGCATCGAACCATGGCCGTTCGATAACACAAAGCGGTCGCGGTTATACCAGTTAGGATCGGCAGGATTATGCTTTAAAAATTTGCGCCACAAAACTTCAGCAATATCGGCCATGCCCATCGGCGCGCCAGGGTGACCAGAATTGGCTTTTTGAACCGCATCAAACGACAGTACGCGGATGGCATTGGCTAATTTACGTTCGCTAATTGGAGCAGGCATAGAGTGTCCTAATATTCGAATGAGAGGTATTGAAGATAAGAGGAGAGTTTACTCAAGGGTAAGCAAATAAGGACGCTAAATGCGCCCTTAAATAATAGGCTGTAAAATTAAAGCGCAATCTTAACATATTTGGCACCAGCCACACCAAAAATTGGCATGATAAGACCATGTATATTTAACAATAACTCATATCAGTTTTATTAAATGAGTATCAATAATAAGTGTGAAATTATCAGGCTATAGTGCCTAATTTTCGGCTACTCATTAAACAGAAATAGTTTCTGCACCGCCCATAAATGGACGCAACACTTCTGGAATGGTGATACTACCATCCGCGTTTTGATAGTTTTCCATGACCGCGAGCAAGGTGCGTCCGACTGCCAATCCCGAACCATTTAAGGTATGAGCCAGACTGGTTTGCTTACCATCTTTAACACGAGTGCCCATACGCCGTGCTTGAAAATCGCCACAGTTTGAGCAGCTAGAGATTTCGCGGTAAGTGTCTTGGCTGGGCAACCATACTTCAATATCGTAAGTTTTTTGCGCACTAAAGCCCATATCACCGCCACATAGCTGCACAACACGATAAGGTAGATTGAGCTGTTGTAAGATATCTTCTGCTTGGCCAGTCATTGCCTCAAGCAATGCATCAGATTGCTCAGCAGTAGCGATATTAACCATTTCAACTTTTTCAAACTGATGCTGGCGAATCAGACCACGGGTATCGCGACCATGCGAGCCCGCTTCGCTACGAAAACAGGGCGTATGGGCGGTGAATTTTAAAGGTAACTCACTGATGTCCAAGCGCTCGCCGCGTACCAGATTAGTCATCGGCACTTCAGCAGTAGGGATCAGATAAAAATCCATTCCCTCATTATGCGTGTGATTGGTTAGCTTAAACAAGTCATCTTCAAACTTGGGCAGCTGCCCAGTACCTTTTAAGCTGTCTGAACTGACAATGTAGGGCACATAGGTCTCGGTATAACCATACTTCATAGTGTGAGTATTGAGCATAAATTGAATCAGTGCCCGATGCATTTGCGCCAGCTGGCCGGTTAGCACGTTAAAACGACTACCCGTAATCTTGGTGGCCGCTTCAAAGTCCAGCATACCCAAAGTCTCACCAATATGGGTATGGTCTTGAATCTCAAAATCAAACGCGCGAGGCGTGCCCCATTGGCGCATTTCCACATTATCGTCTTCTGAGGTACCAATTGGTGTATCTGCTGCGGGGATATTTGGTATTTGTAATGCCGCTTGAGTGATACGTTCTTGTAAGCGGCGCAACGCGTCTTCAGCCGCCTTAATGTCACCACTCACACTCTGCATCTCGACTAACAAGTCGCTAGCATCTTCACCTGACTTTTTGAGCGCGCCCACTTGCTTGGCCCCTGCGTTACGACGCGACTGCAACTCTTCAGTCTGCATTTGTAACGATTTACGTTCGTTTTCGATGGTTTGCCAAAAGTCCATATCCAACTCATAGCCACGGGTGGCCAATTGCTGTTTTAAATCGTGTAAGTCGCCGCGTAAGAGTTTGGGATCGATCATAATATCTGCCTGTAGCGCTGAGAGTTAATAAAAAGTTGATAAAGAAAAACAATAGAGTCATTAAATAATGAAGAAAGAATTAATCTTATATGCTTGTTAAGCTATTATATCTAATGTGCGGGTCATAATGGCGCATGCTAGCTGCTATGATACCAAGACCCAGCAAATTTAACTACATTTTCACGCGTTTAAGTCATCGCTTGCCAGGTACTTTGCTGCTTTAATGTCAGCGTAATTTTATGCTAACCTTACTATGTTTGACGTTACTCATCCGATGTAATCTATAGCATATAGACCGATTAGTACTGTCGCCTGTAAATCTAACAGTGAGTTGATCTGCTTATATGTTTCTTTTAGAGACACTTTTCGGTAAGATAAGCGCATAGCTTCAATCCACTTCCAGCCAAGTACGGCGTAATCGATCACGCCTAGCGCTTTTAAACCAACGCCTTTAATATAAGTATTTGAGAAACCTTTATGGCCCTGTACCCCTACACCCTACAACCTGTCGCCTTAAACCTGACCGAGGCTGAATTTTATCAAGCGCAATATGAGCTATTTGCTAGTGCCAGCCCTTCTTTTGGTCTAAAGAGTCTCAAGACTAAAGAATGGATCATTATGGCAGTGGTTGTGATACTAGCGCTTGCAGGACTAGTCTTTGTGACCGGTTACTCAACGATTATTTTTTGGCTAATGCTAGTCGCTGTGGCGATTTATCTACTGGTTCGCACTCTAGGCTTTAAATGGTATGTCAAAAGAGAGTTTGAAAAGCAAGTTGCTGAACAAGAAATGCCCGATGAAATGCGCCAAATGAAGCTAGGTATACAGAAGCATGGATTGGTTATGGTGATGCCAACCATTCAACCCGATTTAGCAAAAAACTCACAAGCGCGCGGCATGCAGATGCGTGCTGGTAGCACTCAGCAAGCTATTGTTCCGTGGACCGCAATCAAAAGCTGGGATGAAACTGACGACTTTATCTTTATGATGTTCGAAATGAAAGGCCAGCAAGGTAGCCAAATCGTACCCAAACGTCTACAAGCCCAAAAGTTCCCTATTGCGACCGTACGCCAGCATTTAGAAGCGGTGGTACCAGTACGAGGCTTACAAACCGAACAATTACAGCCACCCGCATAATTATGATGAGAGCGCCTAAAAGATATATTGGTTTTACAAAACATAACTGCGTTTTTGATTTAATTAACTTAACTTATCGCTGATAGCTTGCTATGATAGTAAACATCAGAGGTAAGGCCACTCACCCACTACTTTTATATTCACCCTTTTTATATTCACCCTTTTTATATTCAAACCTTTTATAATTAGATTCTTATAACCAAAAATTTTATACTTACACCATAAGGATAACACTATGAGTAACTCTACTAACAATACCACTAATAATGATAGCACCAATCAAATCGGTTTAGAAAAAGCTGAAGTAAGTCAAGTTATTGCCAAATTGAATGGCTTATTGTCTAGCTACCATGTGTTTTATATCAACGTGCGTGGGTATCATTGGAACGTCAAAGGCGAACACTTCTTCTCGCTACATCCTAAATTTGAAGAGCTGTATACCGCATTGCAAATGCAAATTGATGAGATTG
This sequence comes from Psychrobacter sp. PL15, assembly GCF_035984995.1. NCBI lineage: Bacteria > Pseudomonadati > Pseudomonadota > Gammaproteobacteria > Moraxellales > Moraxellaceae > Psychrobacter > Psychrobacter sp. PL15. Next base: position 89,615 of record NZ_JAXCIB010000001.1, on the reverse strand, counting down.
CTGAGCGTATCTTGACTCTAGGTGGCACGCCATTCCATGCTTACAGCGATTTTGCCCAACATGCTGGCATTCAAGAAGACAAGAATGTGAAAGATGGCAATACTTGCGTCAAAGGCGTGGTAACTGGTCTACAAGAGCTTATTGAAGAGCAACGTCAAGTATCTGCCCTAGCAGCAGAAGCTGAAGACCAAGGATCAGCGGATCTGGTTGATGCTTATGTACAAGAGCAAGAGAAACTGGTTTGGATGTATAACGCCTTTTTAGGCTAATAGCTGTATAACCATCATTATTTATTAATAGACTCTCAAGTAAAGAAAAGCACCTCATTTAGGTGCTTTTTTATTACTTAAATATCGCTAAGATTAAAACAGTTCAACTTAGAACGACAACAACTTAGTTGCTGCTGTTTATTTTTGAGCCCATTGGCGCATCTTTTCACGCTCAGCTGGGGTAGCATTGAGCCATAACTGCATGAATTGGTCTAGGGTGTTGGTAGATGTACTAACACTGGTCGTTTGCTTGACAGTAGCCACTGCCCCCGTATTAATGGCACTTTGATTAAAGCCACCTTGATTGACGTCGCCTTGAGTGGTCGTGGTGGCAGGCTGACCTAATGCAGCAATGGCACGCTGATTTTGTAGTTCAGCATTACCGTTGCCACCGAACACCCCGCCCAAGGCTTTACCCAGTCCAGAGAATAGTCCGCCGTCATTACCACCAATACTTTGTTGCTGTGCAATAATGGTATTATTCTGTTGTACCGCTAGTGTTGGTAGTTTGGCATACTCCTTAGCAGCCTCATATCTTTCTGGCTGATTGGGCATGGTCAAACGGTAAGTTTGGTTATCGGTCAAATCTGCCGCGACACTGATATTCCCTGAACGCAAATAATCATGCTCATCACGGGGCAAATTATATAAACGATCATATTTAGCGGTGATCACGTGCTGACCAGGCTGCAAAGTGAATTCTTTAGTCGCTGACTGAAAAATACTTTGCTTGAGTTCTTGTCCATTGATGGCGGTGACTTTGATATTATCATCAACCAACAAGGTAACTGCGGCGTGGGACAGCATAGATACTGAGCCAGCACCAAGTAACAATGCACTGATGGACAGTTTTTTTAGCGAAGAAGCAGTATATTTCATGAGTTATCCTATCAATGATAAAATTTTTCGAATAGAAAAAGTAAATATTATTTAGTTTAAAATGTTTTTAGTTTAGAGCGTTTTATAGTGTATAAAGTTCTAAAAATCTAATGGTATCGTATGTTGTTCTTGGCTGGCTGTGTCATTATCTACCTGGGTCTCTTGTGCAATATCAGCAAGTTCGGCAGCTAAAGTCTGCTCGTCAATCGTACGTAGCGCATCACTGATAACTGCTTTGGAAATATTACTACGCCCAAGGTTAGAGAACATCGGCTGAATATAGTTCAAAACTTCCATCATCGCACCGATACGATGCGGGCCTTCATGCAGCAAGTGATGAATAATACGCTCATCAAACTGCCAACCTCGGCGACGCAAAATAGATTGCAATAATGCTTGGCGATCGGCCAAATCACGACCGTTGGGTACTTTAAAAGTAGGTGCTTGCGCCAACCTAGTGAGTAAATCTGTCAAGTGAAAAGGCAGTTCACTGGCCGGCTTGTTGGCCGCGAATAATAACTGACGTTGCCCTTCACGACTACGGTTAATTAGGTGAAATAAAGCTTCCTGCCATTCGCTGCTATGCTCAAGCACCTCTAAATCGTCAATAGCAATGACATCAAAGTTCTCAAGCGAAGACAGTACATTGACATCCGTATGTACCAACTCATCAAGCGATAAACAAATCGCTGACTTGTCCATTTCGATAAATGATTCACAAATAGCGGATAACAAATGAGACTTACCAGTCGCTGGGCTACCAAAAAGGTACAGCTGACCGATCAGGCCGACATGTAATTGCCGCACTGCATCAATAATCGACATCCAACCTGGACCTGCAAAGTCGCTGAGACTCGCATCATGTTTGATGTCTAGATTGAGACTTAGCTGCGCTTCTGCCATGAATCATCAACTCGGTTCGGGTATAGTAATATTTGCATGTGGTAATAACAGTAGTGTCATGAATATGAAGCCAAACACTAGCTTGTATCTTTTTAAAGCGTCTTCGAAAATGCCTGACATAAAGTTATAATATTTTTCTATGGGTAGAATTGTTCTGTAGTTCTGGCACGCAGTGCTTGCTACCTACAACGTATCACTGCATTACTCATTCAAAACTGACCCAATAATGGCTAGTATCACAAACTCCGCGTCTATATATACCATATTTGCAAAATGACTGACAAGTCTTTTACGCCTCAACGCTTATTAGTCGCTATTTTACCGATAAGTTTTAAAATGATTAGCAACTAGGGTAATTAGCATTAAAATGCTGATTTAAGCTAAAAAATACCCTACCTACTGTTATAAATGAGTTATTTTTTTTCAAATAAATTTAGCTGCTTGTGGCCCTTGTAAGAATCAGTGGTCTGATAATGAGCGTATAGATGACGGAATAGTACATTGAGGACCGCAGATACGGGTAGCGCAATCAGCATCCCGACAAAGCCTAATAAACTGGCGCCTGCCAATACTGAAAAGATCACCCATAGGGGTGACAGACCAATCTTATCACCTAATAGTAATGGCTGCAGCACATAGCCTTCAGCCGCTTGCCCGATTAAAAATGCGCCGACAATTAAAGACAAATAAAACCAGTCCAAACCAAACTGAAATAAACTAGCGATAACAGCAGCAATAAATCCAAGACCAAAACCCAAATACGGTACAAAGCTGGCGATACCGGCCCCCATGCCAATAATCAATCCAAGCTCCAGTCCAATGAGCTGTAGCTGAACAGCATAAATGATGCCCAGTAGCACCATAACCAGTAGCTGCCCTTTCACAAACCCCATCAATGCGCGATCACATTCTTGCGCGATATCAATGACTTTTTTGCTGTAAGCCGCAGGAATCGCCATCTTCCAGCTATTCAAACGTTTGTCCCAGTTGAATAAAAAGTAAAAGGTCAAGATCGGTACCAACACAATCAATCCGGCGCTATTGATAAAACTCATACTAGAGGCAATAACTTGACTCATTAAAGTGCTGGCATCTTCAAATCTATAGTGGCTCTGCATATACTCTAATAGAGTCTCAGAAAAGCCTTTAGTCTCTAGTGGGGGCAAACGAATGGGGCTGTTATTATCAAACCACTCACGCAGTACTTGATTGTACCAAGTCAATATCTTTGGCAAATACTCCCAAGCCGCTTGCAACTGATGCCACAGAGTCGGCACCAGCCACCATAACAGCAACGCCACACTCAAGGTGATGGTAGAATAAACAATAATAATAGCTATCCAACGCTTGACGTATTTCGACAAGCGTTTTACCAGGGGATTAAACAGATAGGCCAGCACAAAAGCAAATACAAACGGTACAATGACCGGCATCATCAAGTATAGCAAGACCAGCCCCACCACAATGGCAACGACGATAAATAAGCGCCGAAAAAAGGGATCTATTGATTGATTAATCATTAATGGCAATCCTACAGTTAAACTGATGTTAATGACTTAGAGATGTCGAGGGCCTTTCTATTGCTACGGCATCACTCTCGCGTTATATTGAGTATACAAATTCCAATTGCTTTATTATCGCAGAGTAAACAAAAAAAGCAGTCTCTTTTTGTTTCTTAACTTTTTATTTGGCTCATATGTTCAATGTTAGCGGAATATTGGTAAGTTGCTTTGCGAGTGTAGGCTGTTTTTGGGTATAATGCGCGCATTAAAGTCAAAATCCAAATGACTGACCTCCATTACCGATCATAACTACTGATTCTAATCCCAATCACCTATCCAATTGTGAGATGACCATGAGCGACAAGCCTTCTTTAAGCTACAAAGATGCCGGCGTTGATATTGATGCTGGCGATGCGCTGGTTCAGCGTATTAAGTCAGTGGCAAAAGCCACTACTCGTCCTGAAGTTGTGGGCGGGCTTGGCGGCTTTGGCGCGCTGTGCCGCATTCCGACTGGTTACACATCACCCTTATTAGTTTCTGGAACTGACGGTGTAGGTACCAAACTTAGGTTGGCATTACAACTTAACCGTCATGACACTATCGGGATTGATTTGGTAGCAATGTGCGTCAATGATCTGTTGGTTTGCGGCGCTGAGCCTTTGTTCTTTTTAGATTATTATGCGACTGGTAAACTTGATATTGATACTGCTGCTACCGTAGTCACTGGTATTGGCGAGGGCTGCAAGCTTTCTAACTGTGCGCTTATCGGCGGTGAGACGGCTGAGATGCCAGGAATGTACCATGATGACGATTACGATTTAGCCGGATTTTGTGTGGGTGTGGTTGAAGAAGCAGAAGTTATCACGGGTGAAAATGTCGCAGAAGGTGATGTATTGATTGCCTTAGCTTCCAGTGGCGCGCATTCAAACGGTTATTCACTCGTGCGTAAAGTCATTGAAGTCAGCGGTATTGATGTGACTAATAGCACTGAGCAACTAGATGGTCAGTCTATCCAAGACGCACTAATGGCCCCTACTCGTATTTATGTTAAAGCGATTAAAGCCTTACAAGATAGCCTTGGTAATAAGAATCTTCATGCTATGTCACATATTACCGGTGGCGGCTTAACAGATAATTTACCCCGTGTCCTACCTGATAATTTAGCAGCCAGCATCGACACCAACAGCTGGCAGTTTTCAGAGCTATTCACTTGGCTCCAAACGCAAGGTAATATTAGCCAAAGCGAAATGTATCGCACCTTTAACTGCGGTGTGGGCTTCGTGATTGTGGTTCCTAAAGACCAAGCTGAAACCGCTATTAAAACCTTAAATGACGCCGGTGAACACGCTTGGCAAATCGGTGAAATGATCAGCCGTGCAGCGGATGCAGTGGTGTACCGTTAATGTCTGTTGATGACTTAAAGCAACCAAGCCAGCAGCAGCGGACAGGCCCGTTACGCATTGCAGTATTAGTGTCCGGCAATGGTAGTAATTTACAAGTATTAATAGATGCGATACAAGCGGGTGCGCTACCGATTGAGGTTGTCGGTGTCATCAGCAATCGTGATGATGCTTATGCTATCACGCGCGCCCAACAAGCCCATATTCCTGTTGCCGTGTTGTCACATACTGACAGTGGCAAACGCATGGGGATTAAAACCTTTGAGACCCATGCTAGCGCGCAACTTGTGGCATGGCAACCTGACTTAATTATACTTGCCGGCTTTATGCGCGTGTTGAGTGCAGCATTTATTGATAACAGCACAGCGACGATGATCAATCTACATCCGGCCCTGCTACCTGCTTATAAGGGGCTTAATACCCATCAGCGTGTCATACAGGCCGGCGAACGTTATCATGGCTGTAGTATCCATGTAGTCACCGCTGAGCTTGATGCTGGGCAAGTACTAACCCAAGCCTTGCTGAATGTTAATCCCAAAGATACGGCTGACCGCTTACAGACACAGGTGCAAGCGATGGAACATCAGCTATTGCCGTGGACTGTCTTATTATTAGCGAAAGGTATTCTACCTCTTAATACCAATAAAATATCAGCCGAGGCGAAATCTTATTTGCCAACTTTACCTTTAAGACTTTTTTTAGAGAGTTAAATTTTTAGTCAGATAATTGAAACTTATTGTTCAAGCTAAATACAATCGCTATAAGCTACAGCCATAAAAAACCCCCACTGTTCGACAGTGGGGGTTTTTTATGGCTTATAAGTTATATTTTATAAATAAGGGTAGCTTAGCAAGCTATAAATAAATATCAAGGCTAAGCAGATTTTTTACCCACTACATGTACCGCTTTAATGTTAACAAACTCTTTTATACCGAAACCACCATGTTCACGGCCATAACCCGAATTCTTCACTCCGCCAAATGGCAATCCTGGGTTCACTAGGTCATAACCATTGATATAAACCATACCGGTATCGAAGTACTGTTGGGCTAGGCTAATCGCTTTGTCTTCATCTTTAGAAAAGATAGCACCGCCTAAGCCATAACGGCTATCGTTAGCGATACGTAACGCATCGTCTTGGTCTTTGGCACGGATTAACGAGGCCACTGGGCCAAACAATTCATCTTTGTAAGCAGGCTGATCCGGCATAATGTTTTCTAAAATAGTGGGGGGATAAAAAGCCCCGGGCATATCGGGCACCTCACCGCCTAGAGTAATGGTTGCGCCTTTACTGACACTCTCTTGAACTTGCTGGTGCAAGTTATCGCGTTGCTTGGCACTCGATAGCGGCCCGATATCAGTTGAATCGTCCATTGGGTCGCCGACCTTATAGCTATTGAATTTCTCAATAACCAACTTACGGAACTCATCATAGACACTATCCACCACCACAAAACGTTTGGCAGCAATACAGGTTTCACCATTATTATATAAGCGAGCATGCGCGCAAGTTGCGGCAGCTAAATCTAAGTCTGCATCATCTAACACAATGAAGGCATCGTTAGAACCAAGCTCCATAACTGTTTTCTTCAAAACTTTGGCCGCCTGCTGGGCAACTACTCTACCCGCTACATCACTGCCTGTCAGCGTAACGCCCCTTACTTTATCGTGTTCAATCACTTTTTCAGACTGATCATGGCTGATGAGAAGGGTACGGAATAAAGCATCTGGTAAATCAGACTCATGGAGTATTTTTTCAATCAACAAGCCAGAGCCAGTCACGTTTGAAGCGTGCTTTAAGAGAATACTGTTACCGGCCATTAAGTTGGCAATGGTATAACGGAACACTTGATAGGCTGGAAAGTTCCAGGGTTGGATACCATAAATGATACCGATAGGCTCATAGCTGATAAGCCCTTTTTTTAGGCCTTCAGTTTCTCGTTCATCTTCAGCTAATGCCGCTGCCCCTTGCTCAGCGGTAAAAACACAAATCGCTTTACATAGATCAACCTCTCCTAAGCTGGCCTCATAAGTTTTGCCGCGCTCTTCGGTCATTAGTTTGGCGAGCTCTTCTTTGTGCTTCAGCAAGGTGTCACCGATAGAGGTGATAACTTTTGCACGCTGTTCGTGGCTAACCTGACGCCATTCTAAAAAGGCCTGATGAGAAGCGTCGATGATCTTATTGACTTCATCGCTGCTCATATAATCGTAATCTTTAATATCTTTACCCGTAGTTGGGTTTACAGTCGTAATATCTGTCATGGTTATTGTCCTTTTTGGTATTGCGTGTTTGGTTTTATTAAAATTTATATTTGTCTAGTAATTTTTTTAGTTATGCGTTTTGTTGGTATTTTAGTTTTTAGTTTTTAGTTTTTAGTTTTTAGTTTTTAGTTTTTTTCACTACAACTATCATAACAAGATATTTGATTTGAAATTTTACAAGATATTATGAAATGTGTTGAAGATGTTAAGAATGTGACTGCCTTTAAGAGCAATGTATTTAATCGCCACAATTCACAGATAATAAAAAACCAGCACAATGGCTGGTCAAATATTAAGTGGCAATTTAATTTTAAGCTTTTACAACATGCTATCTAATGTCAGAACAAATGATTAATTACTGGAATCTCTTCTTGTGTTTGATGCTCTTCGTCAGCAACCACTTGCCGTGCGACGTGCATGATTAATTGACGCAACCAACGATGTGCGGGATGGTGCTGTAATAACGGTGACCACGCCATCGTTAGCTCAAACTCAGGAATAAAAAATGGTGGCTCAACCATCATAATACTGTCATTGTTTGCTTGCATCCGTGCCACACGGGTAGGCAGGGTTGCAATCAAGTCTTTATTTGCCGCTAGCATAGCTGGCATTTGGTAATGACGGGTAAACACACTAATTTTTCGTTTTTGTCCCAAACGCTGCAATGCTTGATCGATAGACCCTAGACCGCCAGACTTGTCTGGATTGACCCCAAAGCCCACACCCATACCCGTTTTTGACACCCAAACGTGCGGTGCTTTAAGGTAGTTTTTAAGATTAAAGCGATGAGCATAAGGACTATCAGAAGATAACAAGCAACTAAAAGTATCACGCCAAACCAATACTTGATGGAAACTTTGCGGTATTTCATTAAAGCGATTAATGGCCAAATCTACCCGGCCCTGCTCCATATCACGGTAAGAAACATCCGATGGCGTTAAGAAATCTAAGATAACGTTCGGCGCTTCTGAACGTAATGCTTTGACCAATTTCGGTACCAGCGTTGCTTCAGCATAATCTGAAGTCATGATACGAAACACTCGCGAAGTACTATAGGGTCGAAACTCCGTTCTTGGCTCGAGTACTTGGGTAAGATCAGCAAGTATTTCACGGATACGGGGTTGGAGCTCGAGTGCGCGCTCGGTCGGGGTCATACCTTCAGATGAACGCACTAGCAATGGATCATTAAATAGTTTACGTAGACGACGCAAAATATTGCTCATCGCCGGTTGGGTGATTCCCAACTGTTCAGCGGCACGTGTCACATTTTTTTCTCTTAGCAATACATCTAAATGTACCAATAAATTCAAATCAACCCGCTGCAAATTCATATATTTTTCTCTTTGCTATAGAATAAATGCTACTTAAATTTTGGCAATTTTGCGCACTATTATAGTTTTTACATCGTATTAAACAGTATGATACCACTGTTTTTTTAACTGGATTTCACCTGAATTAGGATAAAATGTACCAGCGTCAATGTAAAACGACTGTCTCAAGCCTTTGTTTTTATTATACTATAACCAAATAAAATACCCAAGATAATAATCATAAACTAGATAAATCTTGGCAAGGCAGTTATAGTGAGTAATATAGATGAGTCAAAGCACAGATGATAAATTCTATGTTGGGTTGCTAATTACTTATATAAATTTCTAGACACTTATGAGCCGCGCTAGACTTCAATGACTAACGTATGTATTTTAACAACGCGGCAATTGCCTATACAATAGTTGCTTATACAAGTGTTACTGATATATTTAGTGTCAGCAGCCTCCAACATTTAGGTCGTTCATTGTTAAGTAAATGCCCGGTTATTATAGCATTTCTTGCTGGCGAGTAGTGATACTGCTACTTCCTAGTATTATAAAAGGCATGTTAAATACAACCAGATCACCTTCTCAAGTCTGATAGATAGCAATGGCATGCAGTTGAACCTCGTATCGCACTACCGAATATCAATTACCCTCACATGCTTACTAAAACTTAGGTCCCATGCGACACTGATAGCCGATGGTCTTGTCCTTGTTTATATCAGAAACTAAATATAGATAATGCGGTATTTAGATAATGAGTATCATGGTGGTTTATAAGTAACCAACTATTTTTTAGCAATCAAATCAAGCAAACCACTTGTATTTACCAGCAGGTTTGTTTAGGGTAATGGGGCTAAGATTTACGATAAATTACTATTTGTGGTTTATGGATCGAACTTCAATATATTCTTAGTCATGCTTAGCCATGCCAGCAAACATTAAATTTAGATCTAATCAATGCAATCGTAATCCCAGCAAATCCTATACAAAGAATGCAAGCATAATGGTGATGACTTTTATCACCCGGTTTTTTGTGCATTAGTATTTAATACCCCACCAAGGAGAAGTCTAGATGTCAACTTATACATCTGCGTTAGAACTAGTACGTGAACTAAAGCAAAAACATGGCAATTGGGAAAATATCAGCGAAACTGATGCCGCACGTATGATGGTACAAAACCGCTTTAAAACCGGCTTAGATATTGCAAAATATACGGCCGATATCATGCGCCAAGACATGGAAGAGTACGATAACGACACCTCTCAGTACACCCAGTCTCTAGGTGCTTGGCATGGTTTTGTGGCCCAACAAACTATGTACGCCAACAAAAAATACTTCAACACCACTTCAAAAAAATACATCTACCTTTCAGGTTGGATGGTTGCCGCTCTACGTTCAGAGTTTGGTCCATTACCTGACCAATCTATGCACGAAAAAACTGCCGTACCTAAGCTAATCGAAGAAATCTACACCTTCTTGCGTCAAGCAGATGCTAAAGTGCTCAACGACTACTTCCGTGAGCTCAACGATGCTGAAGAAGCCGGTAAAGACACTAAAGAGATTCAAGCAAAAATTGAAAACTTTGAATCACATGTCGTGCCAATTATTGCTGACATTGATGCCGGTTTCGGTAACGAAGAAGCGACTTACCTATTGGCTAAAAAGATTATCGAAGCGGGTGCTTGTGCCCTACAGCTCGAAAACCAAGTATCTGATGCTAAGCAGTGTGGCCATCAAGCTGGTAAAGTTACCGTACCGCATGAAGACTATATCGCAAAAATTAACGCTATTCGTTATGCATTCCTAGAGCTAGGTGTTGAAAACGGTATTATTGTTGCTCGTACTGATTCTGAAGGCGCGTCACTTACGCAAAAAATCCCAGTATCAAATGAGCCAGGTGATTTGGCTTCTAAATACATCGACTTTATCGAGATGGAAGAAATCACTCTTGATCAGGCGCATGAAAATGACAGCTTGCTTAAGCATGATGGCAAATTGGTGCGTCCAGTACGCTTGGCAAATGGTCTATACCAGTTCCGTGAAGACACTAACATTGATCGTGTTGTCCTTGACTGCGTCACGGCACTTGAAAATGGCGCTGATCTACTATGGATCGAAACCCCAACGCCAGATATCGAACACATCAAAATGATGGTCGATCGTATTAGAGAAGAGCAGCCAAAAGCGAAATTGGTCTATAACAATAGCCCATCGTTTAACTGGACCCTAAATTTCCGTAAGCAAGTAGTCGCTAAATGGGAAAAAGAAGGCTACGACATGTCGCAATACAACAAAGACGACTTGATGAGCTCTGATTACGATGGTACTGAACTCAATACTGAAGCTGATAAGCTGGCCAAAGACTTCCAGAAAGATGCGGCACGTGAAGCGGGTGTATTCCATCATCTAATCACCCTACCGACTTATCACACTACTGCACTAGAGATGCATAAGCTTGTGAAAGGTTACTTTGGTGAAGACGGTATGCTTGCTTATGTCGCTGGCGTACAACGTAAAGAAATCCGTGAAGGGGTATCAGCTGTTAAGCACCAAGCAATGGCAGGTTCTGACATCGGTGATGATCATAAAGAGATCTTCTCAGGTGACAACGCGCTAAAAGCGGGCGGCGGCAAAAACACGATGGATCAGTTCAAATAGGCACTATGCTATAAGTAAGCCCTAGAAGTAAAAATAACAGCCGCCCTACAGCATGTAGGGCGGCTTTTTTGTTGCAGATTGAGTAATATTAGCCTTAATAAATAGCTATTACCTGGATTCGTGTGATATTAATTAGATGTAGATCTTTGCCATAATAATAAGCAATCAAAATCATAGGGAAAATACCATGCAAGAAATAGAACTTAAATTTTTAATCCCTCAAGCGCGTCTAAAAGGCCTAATGCGCCAAGCAAGGGTAAAGTCGTCACAACTCACACACATGGCCGCCCACTATTATGATACCTCTGAGCAAGATTTGGCACAGGCTGGTATTGGGCTGCGTATTCGTCAAGAAGGCGATGTTTGGGTACAGACTATCAAGGCCGGTGGCGATGGTATCGCTGCGCGCTTAGAGCATAATACGATATTAGATAATGAACACGTACAAGCGATGCTAGATGCTAATGAATTAATGCCTGATTTAACACTTTATAAAGACACCGCTATCGCGCCAGCACTGGCTGATTTTAAACTCAAAAAACTAGCAAAAAAATTAACACGCCAATATCTGACTGATGTGGCGCGTACCACGCGCCTGCTAATAGAAGACAGTAATGAAGAAAACAGTAGCAAAGAAAGGAGCACGATTGAAGTCGCTTATGATCTTGGACAGATTATCCACGGTAGTGACGACTCTCAGTGCCAAGATATCCACGAGATTGAGTTTGAGCTCGTATCAGGTGAGCTGGCGTTTTTATTTGCGACTGCTAAAACCTGGTGTAAACGTTATAAGCTGTGCTTGTCCACTGTAACCAAAGCTGAGCGCGGTGGTTTGCTGGTTAAAGGACACTCATATAGCCCAGCAGTTTGTGCTGACCTTGGGCAGTTAAATGTGAATCAACACAGCAGTAGGCCTGCCTTTGTACGCGCAGCGGTACACAACTGTCTATTACAGATACTTCCGAACAGCAGTGCTATCGCGGCAGGTAGCCGAGATGATCAGCACGTCTTACAGCTGCGTATTGGCATCCGTCGCCTGCAGGTCACCCTAAAAGCTTTTGAAAAATTCTCAGATCAACTCAATACCGAGTGGCATTCGATATTAAAACAAACCGCGGCTTTACTCGGTGATTACCGCAAGCTTGCTCATCTAGCAACGACTATTGAGCCTGATCTTCGGCAACGAGGTGCACCTAGCATCGATTGGGCTATAGACCTTGAACGAATTAAAATCACACCTATGGATACGGTACGTGCCAATGACTTTCAGATTATTCTTCTTGAGCTCATTGAATTTACCATGAGCGATCCCAGCACTGAGCCCCAAGCAAACAAGCTCGCTATGGATAAGCTGCCGAAGATATTAGCTAAAAAACATATAAAACTACTCGAAGCTGAGCAGGATTTTGAGGATTTTCAATACAATGACTCTAAACGTAATGGCTTAATAGACAGTGGCTTGAAAAACAGCGACTTAATAAACAGTGACTTGGAAGATAATTCTGTAGAGCAAGACAATCTAGAGCCTAGTCATTCAAGTAGCAATCCTGTACATAAAGTACGCCGTCATCTTAAAGACTTACGCTATGTGAGTGAGTTTGCCGCACCGTTGTATGCTAAAAAGAACAGCAAACGCTGGCTTAAGCGCTTAATAAAGGCGCAAAAAGCGTTAGGACAGTATCAAGATCATAACTACTATCAACAGTGCTATCAGCAAAAGGCATTTACCGACCCTAACGCATTATATGGAGCAGGATGGTTTGCCGCACTGTTAAAAGATGACGGTAAACGCATGCAAAAGCGGCTGGCTCGTATTCAAGATAGTGCGATGTTTTGGTAAAATGCTGACCCAGAAAAATAAAAAAGACAGCCCAAGTTAATGATGCTGTCTTTTTTTATTTCTCTAACGCTATAGCGATTTTTTAACTTGCTGATATCAGTCAACCAGTCCAAATACCTTCATGCGCTCATTAAGCGGCTGATAGCTTTTTTCGCCAGCAGGCTCGAGGATATTGCCAAATGGCATTTGTGCGATTAGATCCCAATTTTTGGGAACCGAAAATGCTGTTGCTACGTCATCATCAATCAGTGGATTATAGTGTTGAAGGCTGGCACCAACCTCTAAGGTGCTAAGCTCGGTCCACATGGCATACTGGTGCATCGCTGAGGTCTGATGTGCCCATAAAGGGAACTTATCGGCATATAGCGCAAACTTATCTTGCAACGACGTCACAACTTCTCTGTCTTCAAAGAACAGCACTGTTCCTGCCCCAGCACGGAAGCCATCTATTTTCTGTTTGCTACTCGAAAAGTCTCCATCGCCGACAGTCTGACGCAGATTGGCTTCGGTAATGTCCCATAGCTGTTGATGGTGCTCACCAAATAATACTATCAGTCGCGACGACTGCGAATTAAAGCAAGAAGGTGTCTGTAGTATTACACGTTCAGCGATATCAACAATCGCCCGTGGGTCTACTGGCAAATCGTTGCCTAGAGCATAAATAGTACGGCGTTCTTCAAACGCTTGTTGTAGAGTCACTAGGCTGGCTTTGGTCATTATTGTTATCCTTGTAATAATTATTACTACGTTTGGTAAATTAGTATTATGGTTTGATTGCTATGAATTTGAGGGTTATCGCTGCTTCAAGATAAATAACCCAAATAGAAGTCTTCATAAGACATCGTAAGTACCAATATCCTTAAGTACAAATATTGGGCCTTCACTTACAATCTTGAAGGCTATTATAGCAATTAACTTAACAAACATTGGTTACTGTTAATTTTATTTTATTAATAACCTTGTAAATAAGCCTTGTAAATAAACCTTGTAAGTAAGTCTTGTGAACGTGGCTTTTCTAACATCGAAGATCTAATGAATGTCTGTAACCATACGCTTTGCCGATTACCAAAGCTGTCACCTATTTATTTAATGCTAGTGATGTCGCTAACACCACTAATAATAGAAACAGCAGTGCCCTCGTCTACCTGCGCGAACATTGTGATAATGTCTTGATTGCGCATACGTACACAACCATGTGAACGCGGTGAACCCATAGGTTCGCTATCAGGTGTACCATGAATATAGATATAACGCTGGAAGGTATCACAGCCACCTTGACTATTACTGCCTTTGTTCACACCGATCTCAAGTCCGCTCAGCCACAAAATTCGGCTTAATATCCAATCACGTTCAGGCTGCTTAGCGCCTAGAGCAGCGCTATAAATTTCTCCTGTAGCCACGCGCCCGATAAATACTGTATTGATAGCCTCACTACCCCCTATCTTTTGGGCAATGACGTGTGCCCCAAGTGGGGTACGGCCACTGTCTTGCTGACTACCAATGCCATTCTTAGCAGTAGATATCGTATAACGGCAAACCTCAGTATGCTCTTGAAGTAAGGTCAAGGTTTGCTCAGCAATATTAATGATTAGCTGTGTGCTTGGCTGATTATTTGGTGTCATAAAGGGCTGTCCGGCTGTTATTTAGAAGTATTTTAGCTACAAACTCTCATGAATTAGTAAAAAATCTAATTTTAAGGGATTGTATCAAGGCAGTTGGCACCGTAATATAGGGGCTCACTTTTTGATGCTAGCAAATTATGACGTCTATTTCACCGACACGTGTGTCGATGTATGATTTTTTATATCAAGATACTCAGCCTATGGTGTCGTTGTTGGCAGATGCGGCCCAGCTGTCATTACCCCAAACGCAGCTTGCGCTCGGTGCCAGCTTGCAAGCAATCGTCAGTGCTTTGCTCGCCTATCAGCAGCGCTATCAAGGTCAAGCGGTTCGAAAAAAGCTTTTTGGTCGTAGCGCAGTTAAAGAGCTGCGACACTATAACGCCATGAACTTTGTGACCATCAAGGCCACTTTGTACCATCGTCATGATACCGCTAACGCCTTATTTGGTGATAGTGCACAGGTCATTAAGGCCAGCGAGCATATTGCGACGCAAATTGATGCGACCACGCCACAAGCGCAAACTTTACTGACTTGTCTGTGTGTCATCGTCTTACGTGAGTTGGCTATCTTAACTGACTACAGTCAGATTGATAATGATGAGATGGATAAATGGTTTGCATTGCAGCCGCAGTTTTTATCAGTAGGCCGTCTGACCACTATTGCACCAGTAACAGTAACAGATGCTGTTAAAAAAGACATGAGTATCGAAGAAAAAGCTGCACCCTCAGAATCAATAGCGCCAGAAATAAAAGATCCTTCTTTAGATTCTGAGCGGCTAGTGTCTAACCAGCTACTGAGCGCGCCGCCACCTTTTGACCCTTACTGGTACGAGTTGACCACGTTTAAACCTGATAATCATGAACCTGATAATCATGAACCTGTACAAGACATGCAGGAAGCCACGGCAGATTACTTAAAAGTCATTGGTCGCTCATCAGAAAATATCCAGCAGGGTCGACATAACGACTTATTGATATTCGCACAGATGCGTGCCATCACATTACCGCACCAACGCTGGCTATTGCAACTTGCTAAAATTTC
Organism: Psychrobacter sp. PL15; assembly: GCF_035984995.1. Lineage (NCBI taxonomy): Bacteria > Pseudomonadati > Pseudomonadota > Gammaproteobacteria > Moraxellales > Moraxellaceae > Psychrobacter > Psychrobacter sp. PL15. The sequence continues at coordinate 73,921 of NZ_JAXCIB010000001.1, read as the reverse complement.
AGATATTTACTTGCAGCAAAATCGGCTGCGTATTACCTCTGAGCCAACCACCCCACCGACCGCGCCACTGGTGACTTTAAGGTCAATTGGTGATAATGATGACAATATCCCAATTGCTACTAGCGAGACCCCTATTGAGCATAACGCGCCGACACCCCTATGGAAAAACCCTATTATTCTTATTATTATTCTAGTGATTGGTAGTCTTGGCGCACTGGCTACCCTAAAGTACCAAATGAAGAAGTCTAATGGTGCGATACCAGCGACTGAAGTAGTCTTAGAGCAGGACCTTGCTGAAAAGCGACAGCAGCAGGATACAGCAGTTATAAAAGAGGATGATGCAGATAAAAACTAGACCTAAAGCACTAAAGCTATAGTCAATGAAAAGTAATATCGATACATAACGTACTGCTGGCATAAGTTTTTCTTGCTTGCTGTGCCTACGCAGACAGAGGCTGCAAAAAGCTTATACCAGCAGTACCATAGCGTTTTTAAGGTATTTTAACTATATTAGTGAATACCCAACCCTAAAAGGTAAAATCAACGGCAATAAAAAAACAGAGACGTGATGTCTCTGTTTTTTTATTACCGTTTTTTCGCTACTCTATTTAGACAAATCACGACCACGACTGGCTTCAATTGCCAAACGTAAACCATTAAGACGGATGAAACCTTCCGCATCTTTTTGATCATAAGCACCGGCATCATCTTCGAAGGTAGCGATTTTTTCATCAAATAGTGAATCGTCTGACTTACGCCCGACTACACTGACACTACCTTTATATAGCTTCACGCGAACCGTACCGTTAACATATTCTTGTGACTTATCAATTAAGGCTTGTAGCATCATACGCTCAGGGCTGAACCAATAGCCATTATAGATAATTTTCGCATAGCGCGGCATCAGCTCATCTTTTAGATGCGCGGCTTCACGGTCTAGCGTTAATGATTCAATACCGCGATGCGCTTTTAGCATAATGTTACCTGCTGGAGTCTCATAACAGCCCCGTGATTTCATGCCCACGTAACGGTTTTCTACAATATCCAAACGGCCAATACCATGACTGCCACCAATTTCATTCAGCTTAATCATGATTTCATACGGCTTGAGTCGCTCGCCATCAATAGCAACCATGTCACCTTTTTCGTATTCTAATTCTAAATATTGCGCTTGATCTGGTGCTTGTTCTGGGCTCACTGACCAACGCCACATGTCATCTTCTGCTTCAGCGTATGGGTCTTCTAAAATGCCACCCTCATAAGAGATGTGTAATAAGTTGGCATCCATTGAATAAGGCGACTTGGTCTTATTACCCGCATAGTCAATAGCAATGTTATGTTCTTTGGCATAGTCCATCAAGCTTTCGCGGCTAGACAAGTCCCATTCACGCCAAGGCGCAATAGTAACGACATCTGGGGAAAGAGCAACAGCACCCAGCTCAAACCGTACCTGGTCATTACCTTTACCGGTTGCGCCATGGCTGATAGCGTCAGCACCATGTTCTTTGGCAATCTCAACCAAACGCTTAGCAATAAGGGGACGCGCAATAGAGGTGCCGAGTAAATACTCGCCTTCATAAATGGCATTGGCGCGGAACATAGGGAACACATAATCACGGGCAAACTCTTCGCGCAAGTCTTCAATATGAATACTCTTAATGCCCATCGCTTCTGCTTTAGCACGCGCCGGCTCGACTTCTTCGCCTTGTCCGATGTCAGCAGTGAAGGTAATCACTTCAGCATCATAGGTGTCTTGTAGCCATTTGGCGATAATGGAAGTATCTAGACCTCCAGAATAAGCCAAGACAATTTTATTGATATTTTTTGGGTCAAGCTGAGCCATGAATAACTCCTAATATGAGAATTTAGTTATAGAGTATCAAAACAATACGGAAGAATCAGTCAAAAGTTAGTTTGCATACTCAGTGTACATCATATTTACTATGGGCAAAAGTGTAACCACCATGTGGCGCTAGGTTTTAGCTTAAATCTGAACTTGGACTGGGTCTTCATTTGACCCTGACTTTGATTGTTAAAGTATTAATCTCTCATGGTAAGCTCAGCAGTCAATTCAATGGTCAATTCAGCGGTCAGTTAAAAACGTGCTAATAAATTATGTATAGAACAAATTATGTATAGATAGTTAGGCGCATATTTAGTCAAGCAGGCAAATCTGTTATCATAGTCGCACATCAAACACTATTATTATCAGTCCTGTGCCACTTCCTTTTACCCCCATATTTTATGATATAGAGCGCTATGACACCGATTATTGATTCAATTAAAGAGTTAACCATTCTCCAACCAGACGATTGGCACATCCATTTGCGTGACAATCAAGCGCTAGCAACCACAGTACCTCATGCCGCCAATAGCTTTAACCGCGTCATCTGTATGCCAAACCTAGTGCCGCCGGTCAAAACCGCTGATGATGCCCGTGCTTACCGAGAGCGTATCTTGCAGCATCTACAAGCCAGCGATCTAACGGCCGAACGCAAAGCAGCCTTTGACCCACGTATGACCTTGTATTTGACTGACCGTACCACCGCGCAAGACATCGAACTGGCTGCGTTATCCGGTATCGTACAGGCGGTCAAGCTTTATCCTGCTGGCGCAACTACTAACTCCGCTGATGGCGTCACCGACATCAATGCCTGCGTTGAGGTATTTGAAGCACTAGAAAAATATAATTTGCCGTTGCTGCTACATGGCGAAGTGACCCATGATCATGTTGATATCTTTGACCGCGAAAAGCGTTTTTTAGATGAAGTACTAGCACAAATTATTATGAAATTCCCAACATTAAAAATTGTGTTGGAGCATATCACCACCAGTGATGCCGCTGACTTTGTGTTGGCTCAAGGCAATCATATTGCAGCAACTATTACCCCACAGCATTTGATGCTCAACCGCAATGATTTATTACTTGGCGGCATCAAGCCACATTTTTATTGTTTGCCCATTTTAAAGCGTGCCTCGCATCAAAAAGTATTATTAGATGTGGCAACCAGTGGTAATCCTAAGTTTTTCTTGGGGACTGATTCAGCGCCGCATGCGACTGATAAAAAAGAAGCGGCTTGTGGCTGTGCAGGCTGTTATAGCTCAGCAACGGCCTTGCCGCTGTACGCTACCACTTTTGATAGCGTGGGTAAAATTGATAGGCTTGAGGGCTTTACCAGTCGCTTTGGTGCACAATTTTATGGGCTACCTGTGAACGAGAGTACCGTTACTTTAATCAATATGCCGATGCAGGTACCGACAGACTACCCTTATTTTGATGGGTCAACCCTGACGCCACTGATGGCTGGTGAAATACTACCCTGGTCTCTTAAAGTGTAGCGAACGACTCGCCATTACTACCCGATTTTTCCCGATGGCATTAATGACATATTTATACCATCAAATACTGGCCTTACCTCAATATGTCTGTACGACCGATAAAAGCGATTTAACCTGATATGACTACCCCAAATAACACTGATTTGCTTACCAATGATTCATTAACTGACCCAGTAACGGGTCAAATCGACAGTACGTTAGATAAGAGCGCCAGCCATAACCACACCGTTAATGCTGATAGAGAAAGCTCGGAAGACCAGACAGAAAGTGCGGCACCGATGACTATAAAAGAGCGTTTTCGTAAATTCTTGCCAGTCGTTGTCGATGTCGAGACGGCTGGCTTTAATGCACAAACTGATGCCCTATTGGAAATTGCCTGTATTCCTATTTTACTCGATGAGCAGGGGGTATTTTATCCAGGAGAGGCCATTAATGCCCATATCGAGCCTTTTGAGGGCGCGAATCTAGAGCCAAGTGCGCTGGCCTTTACCGGTATAGACCCCAATAACCCCATGCGTAAAGCTATTGCCGAAGATGAAAAGACCGCGTTACGGCGAATCTTTAAAGACCTTAAAGACGTGCGCCGCGATACAGGTTGCCGTCAATGTGTATTAATTGGTCATAATGCACATTTTGATTTGGCTTTTTTAAATGCCGCTGTGTTACGTACCAATAGTAAAAACCACAACCCTTTCCATCAGTTCTCGGTATTTGACACGGTAACTCTGGCGGCACTGGCATTTGGTCAAACAGTACTAGCACGCGCCTGTAAAGCGGCAGGCCTTGATTTTGACGGTAAGGATGCTCATTCTGCATTATATGACACGCAAAAAACTGCTGAGCTGTTTTGTCATATTCTTAATCACTACCCTATGCTGCCTAATGCTTTACATACTGAACAAACCAAGGTAGAGTTGATTGATAACGACAAGCAATAATTAACAAATATAGCCGTTTTTTATAGTTATCAATAAATACTCATTTGTAGGTACTGGTTGGTAAATATTAAGCCAATCAGCGTCATGTTTACCATAACGATCCATAAGCTACTTTGTTAAAATTTTGACTTTGCCATCTTGATTTCGAAATCAATAAGGATATGATTGATACGATGATAAGCAAGTCAACTGTCAGCCCTGATCTTGTACTGTCTAAATGGAATTGATAGTTCGATTACTTGTTACTGTCCCGAGTTGCAATGACGCAATAATATTCTGTAGATGAGTTAAGTCGCCCACACCGCCTTGATAGCCAGCGATGCGCTATTTATTTGGTTTAATAAAAGGGACTTTACTATGCAACCAGATCACATTATATGGGGAACAATTCTTGGTTATATGCTGCTCGCTTTAACCATTAGCGCTTGTACCACCTTATGGATTCGCCATCATCTAAAAAACAACGACTTGCACCCACAGCGTGCGATTAAAAAGAAATATTTAACTTTAAAAAAAAATCGAAGAAAATAGCTTGACAGAAAACCACTATCCTACTATTATGTGCACCACTTCAACGTAAACGGTGAAAGCAGTTGAAGCGCGTTTCTAGTCCCCATCGTCTAGAGGCCTAGGACACCGCCCTTTCACGGCGGTAACGGGGGTTCGAACCCCCCTGGGGACGCCATATATTAAAATGTTGTTAATAACAGTATTTTCAAAACTCTCAAAATCTATAAGATTTTGAGAGTTTTTTTATGCCTGATTGTTTTTCTACTTATAAGCTTTTTGCAGCCTCTGTCTGCGTAGGCACAGCAAGCAAAAAAAACGTATGCCCGCAGTAGGTTACGTATCGATATTACTTTTGATTTTCGTAATCAATGATTCAATAATGTTTCTATCAATCAACCAGGCGGGCGAACAGGCGCAAATAACGCATTACCATATTTCGAGATTGACACTATAGCGGCTTTATAGTGGGCAAACTGTACCGAGTATATTATGCCTTCAATCTAATCTTTATAAAATTCGCGGCTGCAAAACACAAAAAAACAGCAATATATGCTGGTTTAAAAAAAAGAGGTTATAAATAAGTCATTTAAAACTTATCTGATAGCAGAACCCATAATAACGTTAATACAATAGCTAGACCTAATACCGTTTGAATCAAAAAAAACGCTTGATGCTCGCTCACTACTCTACTTAACGTTAGGCCTAATGCACTATATTTTACGGGCTGAGTATCAATATCACCAGTCTTTTCTTGCCCTGTGTAACAGCCTTGCAAAATATCTAAAAATTGATGATGCTGATCAGAACTCCAGTTATAAGGCTCAAATGGCATCAGTGCCTTAACTTTAGCATCATTATTCATCCAGTGTTCAAGCTCAATAGAGCGTAGCGACCAACCGGTAAAGCGACGCTTAGTCAGTGCTGAGAATTCTAATATTTTTAGGTCTTTGTGTCGATTGTCTGTCAACAAACGATTTTTAAGATTAGTCAATACTTGCTCAGTGCCTTCAATACACTGAAAAAAACAGCCATTGCCATAACAAATAATACCCGTCATGTTATCAGCTTTGTTATTTTTTATGGAAACTTCTGCGATATCATTGAGAGTACTGGCGCCTGACAGACCAGAGGGCGTTATACGGCTGATGTAGATAAGCTCGTAGAGGTCTAGTGTTACTGGATTTGTCGAATTATTATTAATTGCTGACATTCAGTTTCTCCCCATTATTAGGCAAATCTAGCTAAGATAACTGTATGAATATAAAAAAGAAACGTAAAAAATATGAAGACAAAACGAACGAGCAGGATTGTGACGTTGGTTTTCACGCGTTACGAATATTTATACTAATTGTATTAAGTTAGTTACATCATAGGTTAGTTTAGTCATCAAAGCAAATTATTACCAGAAGACAACAATAATTTATTGTAATTTGACAAAAATTGATAGCTAACTAATATTGCAAAGAAATTACATAGTAAAGAGATGGAATGAAAAGCGAATGCAAGTGGTAGGCAAGCTATGAGCAACGTAAAAAAGACATAAAAAAAACGCTGACACGAGTGCGTAGCGTTCAATGATTGTATTACACAGCGGTATTGATTAGCGGCATTAATTGGTGGCGTTAATACTTTATAGGGCTGACGATTGTGCCATGAGAATAGCAGATAGCAGAATAGCATCGTCAGGGTATGTCAGCTTAATATTTTGACGACTGCCAGTAACGAGACGAATAGGTAAGCCTAAATGCTCGAAGGCGCTCGCTTCATCAGTAATATGAAGATTATGTTCAGCAACATAAGTGAGCACTCGGTGTAATTGATCGATACGAAACACCTGCGGGGTTTGTGCCTGCCATAGACCATTACGATCAATAGTACGCTCGACATAATCATTACTATTGGCGTTATTTTTACCTACAGGCTTTGATTCAGTTTTTGACTGGGTATGCGGCTGATACTGTGATTTTTTCAGAGTATCTGCGACCGGTGTGGCTAAGATCGCGCCATACCGTTCTAGCTTTGCCGCGTCAATAACTTGATCAATATCACGACTTGGTACCGTAGGGCGCGCCGCGTCATGAATCAAAATCAAATCATTAGCCACACCCCCTTTTTTAATGATGGCGTCTAGTCCCGCGTAGACTGACTGCCAACGCTCAGCGCCACCAATTGCGTACCATACGGGCAGTGCAAAATCTAAGTTTTGTGGCCTGGTATCATCTGCTGCAATAATCAACAAACAGTCATGAATATAAGCGCTACCTGCCAGTCTTGCGACACTGTGCTGGAGTAACGTTTGACCATTGAGTGGTAAATACTGCTTGGGTACAGACGAGCCAAAGCGACTACCGCGACCAGCAGCGACAATCATGGCATACACGCAGGGGGTGTTATTCATGGCTAGACATTCAAAGTATGGGTGGGGAAAAATAGAGTACTAAACGGTTTATAAGACTGTTTATGATAAATAGAAGATATTAATAAGCCATTATGACTATTAATAGCGACTTATTAATAGCGGCTATGGGTCGTTGGTGCGGTTGATACTTGTACAAAAGTCTCATTAGGCTTGATGAGTCCTAAATCTAAACGCGCATGCTCTTCTACCGCTTCAAGTCCGTTTTTTAGATCGTAGACATCTGTGCGTAACAGGTTATTAGCCCCAACTTGATTGTCATTTAATTGCTGTTGGTTGTTGATTTGAGCAAGTAGTTTATTACTCTCAAAGTGACCATTTTCACCCAACCAATATTGATATTGCAGTCCTAATAGCACCGCAACGGCCAAAGCAAGTAACATGAACTGGCTAAAGTATTTCATATGAGAACAACGCCAAGCGAGATAGAAGTAAGGTTAAAAGGCTAAAATAAACAGCACTCTAGCACTAGGATTTTAAATTAGACAATCTATGACCATAAAACAATCGTAGACTGTCTAACTGTAAACCAAGCTAGCTAGCACTCAAACCAATAAGTCTTAACTAAACGACCTGAACTGCTTTAGAATAAATGGTTGAGTATGCACGCTTCAAACTTAACCACGTAGACCGATGAACTCTTCGCGGCCACGATAGCTTGCACGTACTTGCTGTTCGATACGGAGTAATTGATTGTATTTTGCGACGCGATCCGAGCGGCATAATGAACCGGTTTTGATTTGACCCGCTGCAGTACCGACTGCTAAATCAGCAATGGTGCTGTCTTCGGTTTCACCTGAACGATGCGAAATAATGGTCGCATAGCCATTTTTCTTCGCCAGAAAGATGGCATCTAAGGTTTCAGATAGCGTACCAATTTGATTAAATTTAATCAAGATAGCATTAGCAATATGCTTATCAATACCTTCTTGTAAGATAGCAGGATTGGTCACAAACAGATCATCACCAACCAGTTGCACTTTATCGCCGATTTGTTCAGTCAAATATTTCCAACCATCCCAATCTGACTCATCAAGACCGTCTTCGATAGAGATAATAGGATATTGACGCGCAAGGCTCACTAAGTAATCAGAGAAACCCTGGCTATCAAAAGACTTATTACCTTCGCCTGCCAAGATATATTTACCATCTTTGTAAAACTCACTAGCAGCACAATCTAAGGCTAGGTGGACATCTTCTCCTGCCTTATAACCAACCTGCTCAATCGCCTGCATAATGACGGTGATGGCTTCTTCATTGCTACGTAAGTTGGGGGCAAAGCCGCCTTCGTCGCCTACTGAGGTACTAAAGCCTTGAGACTTTAGCACTGACTTTAAGCTATGAAATATTTCAGTGCCAGCGCGTAGTGCTTCTGAAAAGCTACTAAAACCGACTGGCTCAATCATAAATTCTTGGATATCAACCGTGTTGTCCGCATGTTCGCCACCATTGATGATGTTCATCATCGGTACAGGCATGGTCAGCGAGGTTTGATTGCGCAGGTTGGCGATATATTGATATAGGGGTAAATTTTGTGATTTTGCCGCCGCTTTAGCAGTAGCAAGCGATACCGCTAGCATCGCATTAGCGCCTAGATTGCCTTTATTATCCGTACCATCAAGGGCAATCATAGCATCATCGACGCCCTGCTGCTCAGTCACGTCTTTGTCCATTAAAACGCTACGAATTTGGCTATTTACATTGGTAACGGCTTTTTTGACCCCTTTACCCATATAACGAGCTTGGTCGCCATCACGCAGCTCTAATGCTTCACGTGAACCCGTTGATGCGCCACTGGGTGCGGCGGCACGTCCGATAGTGCCATCGGCTAAGATCACATCAGCTTCAATCGTTGGGTTACCACGCGAGTCTAAAATTTCACGGGCGCGAATGTCTTTAATTGCGGTGACGTTGTTGGTTTCTTCAGCGTACATAGTGTCTGTTAATTCCTTTGGTCATGCCAAGTTTGCGGGATAGAAAAGGGACAATCAGTTATAACAAAGGTAGGGTAAATAATCGTACCACTCGCACACTAAAAATAACATTAAATATCTATTTAAATTGCAATATATAAGTGCCTTTAGATGTCGATTGAGTATATCAATAATCGGCTACAATGCTTGGCATCATAGCATAAATCGAATTAAACATCGCCTATCTTAATGCGAATCATTATAGATTATAACTGATTGTTCGACCCATTTTTAAATGTGATATTAGCGTTGATATCTTTATAACGTTGATATCTTTATAACGTTGATATCTTTATAACGTTAATATCTTTATGAGTATCAACCCACACTCAGCCAATTATGCAGAAACTGATTGTTGTGCGTCTGGCTTAGACGTGGTCACAGTATTCTCCAGCTCAACCTCTGTTTTGAAGCGCGTTAAGCGCAGCGCATTCATTAATACTGATATGGAACTGAGGGCCATTGCTGCCGCAGCAATCATTGGGTTTAAAAAGCCAAAAGCGGCTAATGGAATACCCAGACAGTTATAGATAAAGGCAAAAAATAGATTTTGTTTAATATTACGTACCGTTGCATGGGCGATTTTTTGTGCGGCATCGATATGCATTAATGATTCACCCATCAAGCGCGCAGAGGCACTATGCTGTGCCACATCAGTACCTTCAAACATGGCAAAACTGGCATCAGCGGTTGCCATCGCTGGCGCATCATTAACCCCGTCCCCTGCCATAGCCACTTTGCGACCCGCCGTTTGTAATTTAGCGATTTGACTGGCTTTATCGCGCGGACTCATTTTACCATAAGCCACCTTAATACCCAGCTGCTCTGCCACATGATCGACCACCGACTGCTTATCTCCACTCATCAAGATCACATCGATACCCGCATCTTGTAGCGCCGTGATTGCTTGCGGAGTATCAGCCTTTAAATCATCAGCCAAGGCAAACGCGCCCAATGGCTCATCATTAATACTAATTGCGACAGTACTGGCGATTTGCCATACTTTTGGCATCATCTTTGGCAGTATTAGATTGGCAAATTCTGCTGTGCCAACCTTCACTATACCCAGACCTACAATTTGCGCTTGAATGCCAGCACCTTTAATGACGCTAATGTCTGTCACCGATAATAACGGCAATTGACGTTCGTTTGCGGTATTGATTAATGCGGTAGCCAATGGATGGCTAGCATGGACTTCCACACTGGCCGCTAGCTGGAGCACTTCGTCAACGGATATTGATTTATCAACCATCACTTGATCGACGATGGTGGGTTTGCCAACGGTCAATGTGCCGGTTTTATCGAGCACCACGGTATCGATATCGCCTGCGGCCTCTAAACTTTGTGCATCTTTAAACCAAACTCCATGACGTGCCGCCACGCCCATACCTGCCATAATCGCAGCTGGCGTCGCCAAACCGAGCGCACAAGGACAGGCAATGACCAATACCGACACGGCATGCATTAAAGCGATATCGACCATACCGGTCAGCCACCACGTTAGCCCAAAGGTGACAAGCGCAATGGTGACAACTACAGGGACAAAGATAGCGGTTACTTTATCTGCAAGGCGAGCCAGCTTGGCTTTAGAGCCTTGCGCATCGCTAAGCGCTTGTACCATATCGCCCAATTTAGTATCGCTACCTTTAGCGCGTACGCGATATAGTAAGCTGCCATTTTCGACCAAGGCACCTGCCAGTAGCTCATCGCCTTGTTGTTTTTTGAGTGGTACTGATTCACCGGTTAAATGACTTTCTACACACCAACCACTACCATCAATAACCACCCCATCGGTTGCTACGCGGCTGCCTTGCTTGGCGCGTAAAATATCATCAACTTGCACCTCCTGTAGCGCCACTTGATGGAAGTCACCATTAGGCTGCTGCTGTTCAACTTCATCTGGCGTCAGGGTTAGTAATAAATCAATGCTATTGAGGCTGTGCTTTTTAGTGCGTTCTTCTAGATATTTACCCGTACGCACAAAAGCAATGACCATCACGCCAGCTTCAAAATACACTTCTGCGCCATTACCGCCACTATGAGTAGCACTTTGTAGCAGGCTGGCCAAGCTGCCATCACCATGAGTCAGCCAAATGTAAGTCGAATAAACCCAGATAGTTACGGTGCCAAGGACCACCAGCACATCCATATTGGCCAGACCACCTTTAATCGATGCCCAGGCACTACTATAAAACGGTAATGCAAAGCCGAACTGTACAATAGTAGCTAAGACGAACTGTATCCACACTGGCGGCATCCACATCATACCCTGGCCGACCACCATACCTGCCATTCCAACCAAAAATGGTAATAGACATAGCCAAAGCCCAATCAGTCGCCACGGCAGTTGGGTAGCAGTATCTTTATCCGTTTGGGCAAATAAACTATCGCTCTCTTGTAAGTTGGCAATGAATCCGGTCTTATTAACCCATTCAGTCACTTCCTCTGCCGTAGTCTGCGTGGGATTATAGTCCACGTTAGCAGTCTCGCCAGCGAAGTTCACACTCACCTCATAGATAGCCGATTTTTTATTCAGTACTTTTTCTATTCGCGATGCACAGGCCTGACATGACATCCCATCAATCGCTAACTGCAAATGCGCACGCTGCGGTTGGGTTTGGGTATTCGATTGGATATCAGTTTCGACGTCATAAGAAGGGTCAGATGCTGTACTGGTAGAATCATTCATAGATAAAACTCGTCATGGCGATTATAAAATTCTAGAGGCGGTAAATGAGTGCTGTAAATAAGTGCGGCAAATAAGTGCGGTAAAAAATATACTAAATCCATCAATCAGTATCCAACCCATCGATCAGTCATTATCAATCAATCATTCTCAATCAACAGTTACCAAAATAAAGTCAGATAACAGAAACGACTTAACTTGAAATGAGTTTATTACTTAACTTTTCAAATTAGTATGCGTTAACCCTATTATTATACTAAAAAACATATTGACAATACATACTAACTGCTTATTATTGATAAATATTAGGAGAATTTTTTACTTTAACCAATAATTTAGTTTAGATAATTTAATAAATCAGTTGATTATACGCTATAGCTGGGCTATCTATGACGCGTATGAGCTACTGGTTTTCTTAATATTCATGCGTTAAAAAACCAGCCGTGATAGCTGGTTTTATTATAAATATTTCTTAGTTCAAGAATTTGCGACTTCAGTTTCATAACCCGCATCTTCAATTGCGGCAGCGATTTTTTCAGCGCTGGTTAAGCTGTCGTCAAAGGTCACGGTAGCTTGGTTGGTTGGCAGCTCTACAGTCAGGCTAATTAGCCCATCAATATCTCCTGTAACGCTATGTACACTTTCAACACACTTAGCACAAGTCATGCCGTCAATTTTAATAATACGCGTTTGATGTGCCATGTTAGGCTCCTTGTTATTATTTACTAATTTAATATCTATTGATGTAATTATAAGCTAACTAATAATAATTATGAGTTAACTGCTTATACGTTAAGCGATATCGGCTCTAACATCAAGCCAGTTTGGTAGGTGGTTTATTACCAACTTAATAATCCCTAGGATAAGGCGTAGCACTACTAAACAATCAGAATTGAGCATTGAGCATTAAACATTAGACACTAAGCATTAGCAACCCTTACTCATAGTAACGTGGGTTTTGCGGCGCATCAATCGGATACGGCTGAGTGACATAATCGACCATACTAATTGCTGCTGTAAACGCATGGATGGAGGTATCGGTATCCTCATAGCGCACCAAAGCGCTACTACTGGCAGGATCAAGTTCAATAGCCGTCACCCCAGTGATGTTTTTGAGTGCAGTCATCACGCTTTCCAAGCCTTCAGTATCATCGATATTTTCGATACTTACTTTTGCAACTTTAATCGCCATAACCCTATCCTCTTATCGTTATTGAGTGTCTAACCCTTTAAAGCCTTTGACCAAATCATCAATCTGCTTTAGTTGCTGTAAAAATGGCTCTAGTTGACTCATACGCAGCGCACAAGGGCCATCACATTTTGCGGTCTCGGGGCTAGGATGCGCTTCTAAAAACAGTCCTGCTAGACCAGTTGCCATCCCAGCACGTGCAAGGGTTGTTATCTGTTCGCGGCGTCCACCGGCACTGTCACTACGTGCTCCTGGCTGCTGCAAGCTATGGGTCACGTCAAAAAATACAGGCACATTCATCTGTTTCATGGTGTCAAAACCGAGCATATCGACGACTAAATTATTGTAACCAAAGGCACTGCCCCGCTCACATAAGATCAGCTTGTCATTACCGGCCTCCAGGCACTTATTCATGATATGGCGCATTTCATGGGGCGCTAAAAACTGGGCTTTTTTAATATTAATAATCGCGCCAGTCTTGGCCATAGCCTCTACCAAATCGCTCTGTCTCGATAAGAAGGCTGGCAACTGAATAATATCAGCGACTTCTGCCACTGGTGCTGCTTGATACGGCTCATGCACGTCAGTGATAATCGGCACTTGATACTTCTCTTTAATTTGTCCCAGCCAATCAAGGCCTTGTTCTAAGCCAGGTCCACGAAATGAATGCAGGCTTGAGCGATTGGCTTTATCGAAGCTGGCTTTAAACACGTAGCCAATACCCAAACGCTGGCAGATATCGATATATTGCTCAGCGATCTCAAACGCCAGTTCTTTAGACTCTAAAACATTCATACCACCAAACAATACAAACGGCTGATCGTTGCCAATATTGATAGGTTGATTGTTAAGAGGATTGTTATAAGGGCTATTGAGCTGAATATGCGACTGTGCGGTTAATAAGTTGTCCATAAAAAGCTATCCTAGTTATTATTTTTGATGTATCACTATAGTTAAAATACCTTAAAAACGCGACGGTACTGCTGCTATAAGCTTGTTGCAGCCTCTGTCTGCGTAGGCACAGCAAGCAAGAAAAACGTATGCCAGCAGTAGGTTATGTATCGATATTACTTTTCATGGACTATATTACCTATAGCAAAAGATATTACCTATAGCAAAAGATAGTCACTAAAAAACCTTACGTCTATTTTTTATAAACCATCATTTAGGTCATTCAAGCATATTGTAACCGATAGTACTGCAAAAAAAAGCGCACAAATGCAATTAGCCACAATCCACATCAAAACTGTCATGCTTGTCAACCGTATGGTGCTCCGAATTAATTAATGTAATAATGCTCTGCGTTGCGTATAGTTAAAATACCTTAAAAACGCGACGGTACTGCTGGTATAAGCTTTTTGCAGCCTCTGTCTGCGTAGGCACAGCAAGCAAGAAAAATTTATATCAGCAGTATGTTATGTATCGATATTACTTTTCATTGACTATAGTATAGAATTTAGATAAAAAAAGACCAATCCGTAGATTGGTCTTTTTTTATCTGCAACACATGAACTAGTTAAGTGTTATTTATTCAGATCATTTGTACGAGTCATTTAAAACCGCTACTTATTATCACTATAATTTTGGGCCGCTTTTACGAAGCTGTTAAATAACGGATGACCGCCGCGGGGTGAGCTGGTGAACTCAGGATGGAACTGCACTGCGATAAACCAAGGATGATCGGCCAGTTCAATCGACTCAACCAAATGCTGCTTGGCAGAATAGCCTGAAACAATCATACCCGCCTGCTCTAATGGTTCGATATAGCGACTGTTCATCTCATAACGATGGCGATGACGCTCAGTGATTATGCTCGCGCCGTAGATTTGGCTAAGCTTACTACCCGCAACTAACTCTGCTTGCTGTGCGCCTAAACGCATCGTACCACCAAGATCTGAATCATCGGTACGGATTTGTAGCTCGCCGCGCTCATCTAACCATTCAGTAATCAAGCCAATAATAGGTTCGGCAGTCTTGCGGTCAAACTCAGAAGAGTTGGCATCAATATTGAGTACATTACGGGCGTATTCAATCACTGCCAGTTGCATACCCAGGCAGATACCCAGATAAGGGACTTTGTTTTCGCGGGCATAAGTAATGGCTTTTATTTTACCCATGGTACCGCGCTCACCGAAACCACCAGGCACTAAGATGGCATCAGCATCACTCAAACGGGCGAATAAACTGTCATTACTCTCCAAGTGTTCGGCATCAATATAATCAATCTTGACCGCTGCTTTATGAGTAATACCCGCATGTAGTAAGGCTTCATTGATAGACTTATAAGCATCTGGTAACTCAACATATTTACCTACCATTGCGACCGTCACAGTGGTCTCAGGATTGAGCTGAGCCGCGACTACTTTATCCCAATCACTCAAATCTGCTTCAGGTAAATCAAGACCAAAACGCTCACAAACTAGATCATCAAGATCTTGCTCATATAGAGTACGCGGTATCTGATAGATACTTTGAGCATCTTCACACATGATGACTGCACGCTCTTCAACGTTAGTAAATAGCGAAATCTTGCGGCGGTTATCGAGTGAAATATGATGTTCTGAGCGGCAAATCAAGATATCAGGCTGCAGACCAATAGAACGCAATTCTTTGACTGAATGCTGAGTTGGTTTGGTTTTGGTTTCACCGGCGCTGGCAATGTAGGGAACCAAGGTCAGATGCATGAGCATAGCGCTGTTACGACCCAGCTCCACTTGCATTTGACGCACTGCTTCCATAAAGGGTAGCGACTCGATATCACCAACCGTGCCGCCGATCTCGATGATAGCGATATCATAGCCTACGCCACTGGCGATGATTTTACTTTTGATTTCATCAGTGATATGCGGAATAACCTGCACCGTACCACCAAGATATTCGCCACGGCGCTCTTTATTAAGGACGTTCTGATAGATGCGACCACTAGTAAAGTTATTACTCTTGCTCATCTTTGAGCGGCGTAAAAAACGCTCATAGTACCCTAAGTCTAAATCAGTCTCAGCGCCGTCTTCAGTGACGAACACTTCACCATGTTGAAATGGGCTCATGGTGCCTGGATCGACGTTAATATACGGATCCATCTTGGTCATGGTGACGTTGACACCGCGTGCTTCAAGTATCGCAGCAAGAGACGCTGCGGTAATACCTTTTCCTAGTGAGGACACTACCCCACCGGTCACAAATATAAACTTGGTCATAGTACTCTATCGGTAATTGGTAAAAGAGGATTTTACTAAAAATGTGCTATAAAATATAGGGCAAAACTCAAACTTGCTTAAAATTCGAGGTTTTAACCTTGGTCTATTATGACATGCTGAGGGTTTAAAAGGGTCATAACAAAAAAACTCACCCCGAAGGATGAGTCTTTTAGCATACTAGTTATATATAGATTTGATTTAGAAGATGTATTCTAGACCGCCGCCAACTGCAAATAAATCATAGTCAGCACCGTCAAGATCAGCTGAGTTTTGACCGATATAAGCATGAGCAATCATGTTTGGCTTATAAGTATATTCACCGCCTAAGACGATCTGATCAGAATCGACGTTATCAAAACCTCTTACGTTAGTAGTATCGTTGTACTGAAGGTAAACCGCTGCTGGTTTTGCAAAGTTGCTTAGGCCCATTTTAGCGCTTAGCATTAAGCCTTTTTCTTTTTCAGAACCTCTAGAGGTATCATCAAAATTAGTGTTATTAAAATCGAAAGGCATTGCAGGACCATCAAAGTCAGCTACTTGATATAAAGCGCCTACCGTTATTGGGTAAGGAACAAACTTGCTCATATCTACAGTAGCGGTGCCACGGATGAGCTCACCATTTAGGTTCACATCTTTGTCATACGCCAAACCAAATGTGATACCTTTGCCTGCATCAAGCATTGCTGAAGCAGCAAAGCCGCTTTCACTATTACCACCGCCATCCATATCTTCATCAGCCTTATACATAAGGGCAACATCTAATGGTATACCGTTGTATCTAGGCGCTTTCCAGATAACTGAGTTATTACGGCGGCCACTATCGGTCATATTGATACCGTTTTCATTTTCCTCAAGCTCATTCGCGCCTTGATTATCCCAAAAACCACTACCAGAGGTAAGCACGTTGTTTACGTAGTCAAGAACTGAGGTGTTACGACCAAAGCGGAATTCACCGTAACTTTCGTTCTTAAAGCCTAAAAAAGTATCACGGCTTTGAAAGTTTCTATCTGAACCATCAACAGCAACGCCATACTCTAACTGATAGATAACATCAGTATTAGCCGTTATCGCTTCAGAGCCCTTGAAACCAATACGTGAAGAGTTTGAGTTGATTTGTACCGCGTCTTCATTATTGCCTCGAACTTCATCATCTACATCAACGTAATCCATTGTAACGAATGCTTTACCATATACAGTCGGTGCTGCGTTGGCTGCAGATACAGATAGAGCCGCGATTGCTGTAGCTAAAAGTAGTTTTTTCATGGGTAGATCTCCACTTTACAATTTTAGTAATGAACCCGCTAGGATTAGCTGAAGCTCATAATGGTATCGTCACAAATCCTCAAAGATATAATGTGCAACTGCTTACCGAGATTAGTCATAAACAAGTATGGCGAAATTTTATTACCGTAAGATGAAAAAACTATTGCTTACATAATGGGATGTAACTAGGTAATCGTTATGTAATATTGAGTCTTAAACGCTCTATTCTGTAACATCAGTTACCAAACTCATACTTCGAATACAATCATAACAACTCTGACATAATTTGCAACACATTTCTGAGTTTTTAATGTCAATAATAAATAAAGACAATATGTAGTAATTTGGCTGACTTAAGTCTAGCAATACACAGAAAAATACCCCTACTTTCCTGAGAAAATAAGGGTATTAATGGTAGCTGTCGCTATGAAGGACATGAGAAATGCATGGCAATCACGTTAACAACTAGGGTCTCAACGCCTTAAATAAAGCGCTGAGCACTAGTAATAATAACTATTATTTATTTAGATATCAGTAGCCCTTAATGGTTAACACTTATTAATGCTCATAGTCATAGAATAAATATAACTTAACATTAGTTCTATCAGCATATTAAGCTAAACGCTCGCTTTTAAATCTAGACGCGCTTGATGTAATAATGGCTCGGTATAACCGTTAGGCTGATCGCGACCTTTAAGCACTAAATCGCAAGCCGCTCTAAAGGCATAAGAGTGCTCAAAATCAGGGGCCATTGGCTGATAATCAGAATCATTAGCGTTTTGTTCATCGACGATTTTTGCCATACGTTTCATGGTATCCATCACTTGCTGCTCACTGATGATGCCATGGTGTAGCCAATTGGTGATGTGCTGGCTAGAAATACGTAAGGTAGCGCGATCTTCCATGAGGCCAACATCATTGATGTCAGGTACTTTTGAGCAGCCGATGCCTTGGTTCACCCAGCGTACCACATAGCCTAAAATACCCTGAGCATTATTCTCAAGCTCTTGCTGTTTCTCTGCTTCTGTCCAATCAGTATCTTTGGCTAATGGGATAGTTAAGATGTCATCTAGACTAGCGCGTTGACGCGACTTTAGGCTGCTTTGCACCTCAGCAACATTTACTGCATGATAGTGCATGCTATGTAGCGTCGCTCCCACTGGTGACGGTACCCATGCCGTATTGGCACCCGCCTGTGGATGAGCAATTTTGGTCGCAACCATCTCCTTCATATCATCAGGACGCGCCCACATGCCTTTACCTATCTGAGCATGACCTTGCAAACCAGTCTCTAGACCAATATCGACGTTCCACTGCTCATAAGCAGACTGCCATGCTTGCGCCTTCATCTTGCTCTTACGTACGAACGGTCCGGCATTCATACTGGTGTGCATCTCATCACCCGTACGATCCAAAAATCCGGTATTAATGAAGATCACCCGCTCTTGGGCTTGGCGAATGGCTTCTTTGAGGTTGACTGTCATGCGACGCTCTTCATCCATGATGCCCATTTTTACGGTATTGCGTGGTAGGCCCAATACATCTTCTACGGCCGCAAACAGCTCATTGGCAAACGTTACTTCATCAGGGCCATGCATTTTTGGCTTGACGATGTACATAGAGCCCGTACGCGAGTTTGATAGCTCGTTTTTGCCTCGGATATCATTCAACGATAACAATGGCGTCATTAAGCTGTCCATTATGCCTTCGAAGATTTCTTCTGGACCATCGCCTAAGTCAACCATGATAGACGGGTTTTGCATCAAGTGACCGACATTACGAATGAGTAAGAGCGCACGACCCGGTAACACCAACGTGCCGCCATCTGGTGTCGTATATTCGCGGTCTGGATTTTGCTTACGGGTCAGGATTTTGCCATTTTTCTCAAAACTTTCTTGCAGATCGCCATTCATAAGGCCGAACCAGTTGCGGTAAGCGGCGACTTTTTCTTCAGCATCGACAGTAGCAACAGAATCTTCGCAATCTTGAATCGCGCTTATCGCTGATTCTAGTAACACATCTTTGATAGAGGCTGGATCATCTTTACCAATAGGGTTATTGGCATCGATTTGAATCTCGACGTGCAAGTTATTGTTCTTTAGCAAGATACCCGTTGGGCTAACCGCTTCGCCGACATAACCGGCAAACTTAATACGGTCTTGTAGCTGAGTGCTACCCTCACCTTGAGCAATCTCGAGCTTGCCATCAACGACCTTAAAGCCTGTGACCTCATTATATGAGCCTGACGCTAACGCAAAGTTGTCATCTAAGAATTTTTTGGCATAGGCCACCACTGCTGCGCCGCGAGTGGCGTTATAGCCGCCCGTGCTCTCTTGACCATTGTCTTCGCTAATCACATCTGTGCCATATAAGGCATCGTACAAGCTACCCCAGCGGGCATTAGTAGCGTTCAGAGCGTAACGTGCGTTTAATACCGGGACCACTAGTTGTGGCCCAGCAATATCAGTAATCTCTTTATCAACGTTTTCAGTGTTAACCTTAAAGTCAGCGCCTTCTGGCAATAAGTAACCAATGTCTTGCAAGAACTGCTTGTAGGCTGGGTAGTCAATCTCACCATTTTTGGTAGGATTGTCTAAATGCCATTGATCAATCTGTGCTTGCATCTCGGTTCGAATAGCCAACAGTGCCTTGTTGCGCGGGGTAAATTCTTTAATGACTTTTTCAAAACCTAACCAATAGCTGTCTGAATCAACGCCAACTTTAGGCAGCACTTCATTTTCAATAAAGTTGTACAACTGCTGGTTGATTGCAAGAATCCCTTTTTGGATGCGATTAGCGTGAGAAGACTGGCTCATATTGGTGTCCTTAAGTGTACGTGAGATTTATTGGTTTTAATTTATCGACTTGGCGCTTTACACTGATGGTAGCTCGGTATTTGTAGTCGCTTTGCACTAATGATAGCTCGGTATTTGAATGGAGACCCTGAGCAAATTCGGTGACGGCCCCTGTGTTACTTAACGACATGTTCTTAACTATTAACAACGAGACAACAATAGTAAGATAAAACCACAAAAAAGCAAATATCATCCTACTATCAAATATTAAAATAAACAATAAAACACCATTCAGCAAATAAATAACGTACTTTTATATTCATGATAGGCTATAGCCCATCTGTGTTTGGCAGTACAATAGCCATCCGGTGATAGCATGACTTATGGGTAATTATAAACTGTAAGTAATCATTACAAGAGAGCCTTATACTTAATTGTTATCTATTATGGTTGGCTCTCTCATGTTGCTATGAATTATCTTACGTGTATCACTTAAGCTAATATTACAGGGCTATTGATGGATAACACTCTTATTACTGACTATATAGATAAAATACTTCATAGCAGTAAGCTCAATAACCATCACGACCCTTTAAAACACCTAACACTACTCTGGCAACAAACCCTCTTTAATAAAGACTAAAAATATTATGAATATTAGTGATTACGATCATAAAACTGTCTCCTTATCGGCCGATCAGGACCTCAAGCAAATTATTGAAAAAACAGACCCTAACCAACCAGAAGATAGCGTCGATGTTACCCAACTGCGCACACCACTAAAGGTTGATTTGTCTCCCATTTATGAGTTTTTGGGCTGTCGGACCACCCAAACCTGGGTCAAGGCCGCGCTTAATAATTTGCCAATGATTATTCAAGATCATGCCAACTGCGAAAAAAAGGCCGCAGGTACGGCGATGAATCTGATATTTCGTTATGAGTTTTCTTATGATTTGCAGCGCAAACTGGCACAGCTGATACGCGAAGAAATGCTGCATTATGAGCAAGTACTGGGCATCATGCATGAGCGTGGTCAGAATTGGAAACACCTGAGCGCAGGACGTTACGCTAAAGGCATGCTTAAGCACAAGCGCACTCATGAACCAGCAGCGATGATAGATATATTAATTATTGGGGCATTTATTGAAGCGCGATCTTGCGAGCGTTTTGCGGCGTTGGCAGAGGTGACAGAAGATACGCGATTAGCGAAATACTATCGTTATCTATTAAAGTCAGAAAGCCGACATTTTGAAGATTATTTGACCCTAGCGCAGTCGTTAGCGGATGAGAGCATTGATGAGCGGGTGGCACTCTTTAGAGAAGTAGAATCTGAGTTGATTGCCAGTCCAGATTCTGAACTACGCTTTCATAGTGGTGTGCCTGGTTAACAGTTAATGACTGGTATTTAAAACCTATTGATTGCAAGTTACTGCTTATAAAGTACTGCTTATAAATTATTGCTTATAAATTATTGCTTATAAATTATTGCTTATAAATTACTGCTTATAAATTACTGCTTATAGATTACTGCTTATAGATTACTGCTTATAGATTACTGCTTATAGATTACTGCTTATAGATTACTGCTTATAAATTATTGTTTTGAACTTATGGCTTGTCTGTCACTGACTGATTATAGAAGCGAAAAAAAAGAGTCGCCCCAAAGCTCTCGTTTACTTTTGAGAACGTTGGGGCGACTCACAGCAGTACTAGACTTTTGCCACGGAGGCTTTTATAAAAACAAGTTATAAAAGCGATAAGCTATAAAAGCTACCTTGCCATAGAGCTAAAACCGTCTACTGACTACTTTTGTGCAGGAAGCACTTTTTCAATACCTTTAAGGGCGCAGCTTTCATCTTGTACCGCTCCGCCAGCACCGCCTGCAGCGATAGCACCTATCACTTCGTTACCAAATTTTAAGGGTACACCGCCACCAATAAGCAACAAGTCATCTACCGTGTTTAAGTTATTAGAATCTGGATTGGCACGCGCAATATCAGCAAGCTTGCGTGAAGATGTTTTGGTAGATAATGCAGTAAATGCCTTACGAATAGCAGCATCTGTATTATGCGGGCCAACACTGTCATCACGTTGTAAAGCAATTAAATTACCAGCACGATCAACGACCGCTACCACAGCTGATTTCCCTTCTGCATGACAAGCAGCCATAGTGGCATCAATCAATTCATTGGCCAGTGCCAAAGAGACATTAGGCTGTTGCAATACTAGACTGGCTTTGGCAGCAGTAGGATTGGCAGCCAAAACACTGGTTGAACAGCCTATCACGGCTACTGCTAATAACGCTTTGGATAAAATATTTGGCATTAACGTCATGAAAAATTCCTAGAGTAATATTATTTGTACACATGGTTGTTGAATCGGATAATACAGCATTCTATCTAACAGAACGTTATGTTTAGTAAAACGTTGATATAGGCCCTGACTATAGTCAGTTCACAATAAAAAAATTGTGTATAGCAATATGCCGCTGGTATAAATTTTTCTTGCGTGCTGTTCGCAAGCGTGACAGAGGCTGCAAAAAATTCATTCCAGTAGCATTGTATCTTGTTTAAATTGAATCGACTATATCAGCACATTGCTATGAACGACTGTCTTTTGTTTTGAACGGACTGGAGCAGTAGGTCTGGAGCAGTAAGTCTGGAGCAGTAAGCCTGGCTACTTTTATAAGCGCTTTAATGTGCTGATAAAAGCGTGTTTTGAAGATACCCATCAAGTTATTTATTATCATCAGTCAAGCTTATATCATCATGCGCATGATCTTTTGTGACGTTATGCGAGTCATAGTCAGGAGCGGCTATTTCAGCAACAACTGTATCAATATATTTGTACTTTTTAATAACGTTTGTACTGTTTCATACTTTGTTTATAAATTTAATCTTTTTCGCCAGAGTTCAAAATACGAGTTTGCGCATTATCAATATTGGCATAGCGATTCATGTCGGTAATACCTTCACTCTTAGGCGCGTCACTGGTCCTACTATGTTCATTAATGCCTTCGTCGAATGGATTGCCTTTTTGATCACGACGGTCGGGCAGACGCGCTTCATTGTCGCCAGCATTAACATGTACTGAACCCACTAAACTGTCTTGAAAAGTGTCCGTGCCTTTATTGTCCATGCCTTTATTGTCCATGCCTTTGTTGACAGTAGTTTTTTCTTCGATTTTATGGTCGGTAGACATAACGTTATGCTCATTATGGTGAATATCTTCGTGAGTGTGATCACCATGCTCAACATCATCACTAGCATATTGTGTACCAATGACTGTTTCTTGCAGGGTTTGGGTCCCTTTTTGCTCAGCAGTACGGTCGACATTATCAACATTGCCCGCTTTATTCTGCTCATGCACGGTATTGGCATTATTGGCATCAGTATCAGCCGTAGGGCTTTTGCTTGATACAGGATCTTTGGTTTCCATAGTCTTGTCCTTATAATATGTTGTCCTTGAAGCAGCGTATTTAAGCATACTGAACCACTGTTATTAAGGACTAAATGTATGCTTTAGTTCAAATCTTAAAGCATGGTCTCAAAAATGTATTGTTAAAATAGTTTCAGCCCTAGAAAGCTTGAAAGAGTTTTATTAATACATTTCTAAATATCATTACCTTTTTGGCTCAAGTCGTGGGCATCCAAGTCCCCTACGTTTTTACCGCCTGCTGGTAAATCCTCTTCTTTACGTGGATCAGCATAAATCTCATCCGTTTCTTGTGATTTCTGCTGCGGACCGTCTATTTCTGGATCGTACTTACGCCCTTCATAGCTGTCTTCTGTGTTTTTCGGTTTTGCGGCAGCTGAATCACTAACGGGCACTATCTCTTCATTATTTGGGCCTTTAGTATGCTGGCCTTTATGATTAACATTGTCGGTTGTCATATTATCGATTGTCATATCGTATACCTCACATTTATAGTATAAGAATCTAAGCGGTCATTCTAAAATATTAATAAATCTAGGATGACACTTACTTATCGGTGCGTACGGTCTTATCAATAAAGGGTGTTTCTTCTTCCTTAGTCAATTCTTCGGGCGCCTCAACCTTTTTATCGTCTTTTAGGTTTTTGTCGATTTGTTGTGCATTAGCAGGTTCGGCAGCTTGCTTACTATCTGAGGTGTCACTGTTAGTATCACTCATGAGACAAATTCCTATTTTTTATGATTAATTATTGGCCTAGCAGTCTCTATAAGGCAGTCTCTGTAAGTAGCAATTTCTAACCAGGTCGAGCATTTGGGTAGTCATTCATCAGAACATAGTTCTAAATTAGCTGTCAAATACTTGTCGTAAATACCTGTCGTAAATACCTATATAGTTAATGAAAAGTAATATTGATACATAACCTACTGCTGGCATAAGTTTTTCTGGCTTGCTGTGCCTACGCAGACAGAGGCTGCAAAAAGCTTATACCAGCAGTACCGTCGCGTTTTTAAGGTATTTTAATCATAGGACTCATATTAATTATAGATAGGTCAATCACTATTTCACCAGTGTACTGCCGTATCATTGTGTGAATAATTGTGAGGTTACTAGGCAGTTTGTAATTCTTATAGCATTGCAAAGATAAAAAAACCAAGCGCAGGTGAATTCCCACGCTTGGTTCATTATTAAGCAAAGACTTTAGTTTAGAGCCTCAACTTCGTTAGAATCGCACCTTTAAACAGCTTTACTAGTCCGTATTGCTAGAGAACTGAATTAAACGGAGCCACCAACATGGTTGATCGTCTTTAGTAAATAATCTTGCGCAATGTGCAATGGTTCACCTACTGCAGGCTGGGTTTGTTGCCACTGGCCATCACCACTCAGTAGCCAAGCCTGAATGTTGTCTTGTAGATAGTTTAATAGCCCATCTTGGTAAATTTGTTCGAACAGCTTTTTATCTTCAATCGGAAACGCGACCTCAACCCGGTGGAACAAGTTGCGATCCATCCAGTCGGCACTACCGCAATACAAACGCTGCTCGCCGTCATTGTAAAAATAATAAATGCGAGTGTGCTCTAAAAATCGCCCAATGACCGAACGTACGGTAATGTTCTCAGACAGGCCTTGCACTTGTGGACGCAGGCAACACATAGAGCGTAAAATCAGCTCAACCTTAACCCCTGCTTGCGAGGCATCATATAGCTTGTCGATCAGCCGGCGTTCTGTCAGGGCGTTGGCTTTGACGATGATGTGCGCTTTCTTACCAGCCTTAGCATGAGCAATCTCATCGTCAATGAAGCTCATTAACTTGTCATGCAAGGTAAACGGCGCATGCAATAACTTTTTGAGATTCGCTGGTTTGCCCATACCGGTAAGCTCATGAAAAATCTTGTGGACGTCTTCAGAAATATCAGGATCAGCGCTGAATAATCCGTAATCGGTATAAACCTTGGCATTCGCTGCATGATAGTTACCAGTGCCTAGATGCACGTAGCGGCGAATTTTATCGTCCTCACGGCGCACGATAAGCATGAGCTTGGCATGGGTTTTATAACCGACGATACCGTAAACCACTACCACGCCTGCTTCTTGCAGATAGTTGGCCACTGCAATATTGGAGGCCTCATCAAAGCGGGCACGTAGCTCAATGACCGCAGTGACTTCTTTGCCATTACGAGCGGCTGCGGCCAGCGCTTGGACAATCTCTGAGTTGGTGCCTGAACGATATAGGGTTTGCTTAATCGCCAATACTTTTGGATCGTTGGCGGCTTGCCATAGCAAATTGACAATCGGTGAAAACGCATGAAAGGGATGATGAACCAAGACATCGCCTTTACGCATAGCGGCGAACATGCTGGTGGTAGTGTCCAGCTTATCGAGCTCACGGCGAAAGGGTTTGGGAATAATATGAGTAAAAGACTTATAACGCAACTCTGGAATATTAAAATCAAATAGCAGCCGTGTTAAATTCACCGGACCATTAACCCGATACAGCTGGTTGTCATGCAACTCAAATTCATTGAGTAGGTAATCGCAGATATTAGTAGGACATTCGGTGGTGACCTCAAGGCGTACCTTGTCACCAAATCGGCGGTTTTCGAGCTCACCTTCAAGGGCCTTGGCGATATCCTCGACATCGTCGGCCAGGTCTAAATCAGCATTACGCGTTAGTCTAAACTGATGACAGCCAGTCACATTCATACCTGGGAACAGCTCGCCGACATGCTCATGAATAACGGCTGATAGCATAATATGATGTTCTTTACCCCCAGTCAGCTCATCAGGCAGACGAATCACTCGCGGTAGACTGCGTGGCGCCGGGACAATCGCCAAATTGATATCACGACCAAAGGCATCTTTGCCTTCTAAAGTGGCAATAAAGTTTAGGCTCTTATTGACCAATCTAGGGAATGGGTGCGCCGGATCAATGCTAATCGGCGTCAGTACTGGTGCGACCTGCTCGATAAAGTAACGCTTCATCCATGCCGACTGCTCGGCATTAAGCTCATCGCGCTTTAGGTAACGAATATCCCGCTCAGCCAATGCCGGTAAGATGTCTTCATTCAGAATACGGTATTGCTCGTCAATGGCATTATGAGTTACGGCTGATATCTCATTAAGGATTTCACTGGGGCGCATACCATGAGCACTGGTCGAGACATCACCGATGTTCAACTTTTGCATAATACCTGCAACCCGAATCTCAAAAAACTCATCTATGTTTGATGAAAAAATCATCAAGAAGAATAGCCGCTCAAGTAAAGGATGGTGCGGACTGGCCGCTTGCGCCAATACGCGTAGATGAAACTGTAACAAGGACAAGTCACGGTTAATATAACTATTGGGAGAGTAACTACCATCTTCTGAACGCTGCCAGCCAATTTGGGCAAAAGTGTCACTGCTCTTAACGTGGCTGTGATTAACAGTTATATTATTTTTATTATTAACACTGGCTTGGTTATTAGTACTATTGTGGGTATGGTTGTCGTTGATATCATGCTGATTATTGGTGCCTACCATGCCACTGCTCCTTTATTATTATTGATTACTATCAACAGTAACTATAATCCATATTACCGCAACTTGACCACACTTCAACTGTATATCTTAATGGCTTCACCGTTATTACTTTACTGACAGTATCTTACTGATATTACTTTATTGATATTACTTTATTGATATTACATTTTGAGTTTGAAGATTAAACAAACTAAGCAGTTTGCGGTAGTACCGCATTTTTCATACGTTTTTTGATAACGCGTTGTTTGTTACGCAGGCTTCTGTCACTGCGGTTGTCTTCGTAATATTTCGGATTGGTGAGCATGCCGATGAGTAATGCTGACTCATCACGATTGAGGTTGGCGGCAGACTTATCAAAATAATGGTGGGCGGCGGCGTCAATACCGTAGATGCCATTACCGAACTCGGCCACATTTAAATAAGCGGTCAAGATACGCTGCTTGTCCCACAAGGTTTCAATCATCACAGTAATAATAGCCTCTTCACCTTTACGTATATAAGAGCGGTGCGAGGTTAAAAATAGATTTTTGGCCAATTGCTGAGTAATAGTTGAGCCACCTGCCGACATTTTACCAGACGCCTCATTTTTTTTCATTGCTGCTGAAATACCATCAAAATCGAAGCCGTTATGTTGGCTGAAGGTCGAATCTTCACTGACAATAGCGGCTTGCTTGGCTGATTTTGCAATCGCATCATAATCAGCCCAGGTTTGGGTCACGCTACCACCAGTAAGCCGATAGGTCAGCATAAACATACTATTATTAATCGGCTGAGTCTTCCAAACGATCAGCAACCCCGCGACCAGCACATGAAAAGCTACGAATAATAGCATTGCTGCTAAAAATAGTCGTTTGATAAATCTGCCAGAACTTGTCATGCGCGCAATATCCAAATGATTAAAAAAAGTGTCAACATAATCGAGTAGATAAGATCATGTTTGGGCAAATAGAACAGTCGAACAAGTAGTATTGCGACACTTTTACTGATGCCATATTGTTAATATTATTTTGCCAATACTATGTCGCTACACTCAGACGGTAGCCGGGCTTCATGAAGTCGCTTCGTCGAGCACAGGTGACACGATAGCGGATTTATAGGTCTTTGACTATAACAATAAACAGCAGGCTATTTTACCTAATCTCACAATCACTGTCATTATTTGCGCAGTTTCTTTATCATATACCAATAACCTAGCGGTATTAATTTCTTGATATTTGGCTATAACTCACAATAAAAAAACTCTGTTTTGGGGTAATTGCTAACCAAAATAGCTACTTACCTAACATGCCTAACTAACTAACATACTTATCCATAATGTTAGTGAATCCATAATACTAGTAGAAGACTGAATCTAAACATGAGTACCAACATGAGTATCAATAGCCATGACCCTATCAAACAGCTAAGAGCACGTATAGTTGAGGCCTTACCTAATCTTGACACGCCGGAACATAGTAATGAATGGTGGTTATTGGGTACGTCTGGCTGTCATTTATGTACTGAAGCTGAAAACCTTATGTTACGTTTTCAAGCGGTGCAGCCGATTACTTACCAGCAGGTCGATATTGCCGACTTCGATGAACCATTAATGATGGTGTTTGCCACCACCATACCAGTACTGCTGACCCCCTCTAGGCGATTAAACTATCCTTTTTCAGTCATGGATTTGCAACAATTATTGTAATCTGACGTTTAACTGAATTAAAGTTTATTCGACCACTCTTGCCGCTGACACAAATTATTTGCTATTCACTTCTACCTCGTTAGTTTATTTTGTGCAGTACGTAATTATCTACTGGTATAAATTTTAGACTTTTGTTATGTTGACGCTCTAGTCAGTTTTTTATGCTGATTAGAAAAAAACCGATACCTATCAAAATCTTAACTTTCAATCAGTTCAATATAAAAAATACAAGTTTAATAAAGTCTGATAACTGGCCTATTGATAGCTACTTTTAAATCTAGACATTCTCAATATTTTAACGATATTGTGGTGCTGCGCGCAGCTGTTACCGCTAGTAACTCATGCGAAGTTGGTGCTATAGTGAGCCGTTGTAATGGATTACAATAGATTTAACGCTAAAAAATAGTCATCCTGACTTCGAGCTTAGTAACAATAATGAGCTGGTACATATATCAACAAGGATTGTTAATAATGTATACCTTTCTGGCCTTAGCGCCAATTTTAGTTGTTCTCGTGCTGCTGGTGGTCATGCGACTACCGGCCAAAATATCTATGGGCGTTGCCTACTTAGTAACCGCGCTGTTAGCCCTATTCGTATGGCAGGCCAGTGGTGCCCAAGTGGCGGCTGCTACCG
This sequence comes from Psychrobacter sp. PL15, assembly GCF_035984995.1. Classification (NCBI taxonomy): domain Bacteria; kingdom Pseudomonadati; phylum Pseudomonadota; class Gammaproteobacteria; order Moraxellales; family Moraxellaceae; genus Psychrobacter; species Psychrobacter sp. PL15. Next base: position 44,343 of record NZ_JAXCIB010000001.1, on the reverse strand, counting down.
TCAATGGGGTCATCGTCGCACTCACCCTGTTGTTTATTGTATTTGCCGCTATTTTATTGCTGAATACTTTAAAAGAAGGGGGTGCTATTGTCGCTATCCGTAAAGGCTTTATGGATATTTCACCCGATAGACGCATTCAAGTAATTATTGTGGCGTGGTTATTCTGCTCAATGGTAGAAGGCTCATCAGGATTTGGTACGCCATCTGCTATCGGTGCACCACTACTGTTGGCTTTAGGTTTCCCAGCGATGGCGTCAGTTATGGCGGTGCTAATCATTCAATCAACACCCGTATCATTTGGGGCTGTTGGCACACCAGTATTACTTGGCGTTTGGACTGGCATCAATGATAAGCAAGATATCACCCAGGCTATTGCGCCACTCTCAGCTGAAAATTATCTATTACAAATTACCGGTAATATTGGTCTGATACATGCGCTAGTCGGCTTTTTGATTCCGTTACTTTTAAGTGGATTTTTGACTCGGTTCTTTGGAAAAAAACGCTCCTTTGTTGAAGGGCTTAAAGTATGGCCCTTTGCTATATTCGCCGGTCTCAGCTTTACCGTTCCTTACTTTTTAGTGGCCAAATATCTAGGTCCTGAGTTCCCGTCACTAGTTGGTGGTTTCATTGGTCTAATGATCGTACTTCCAGCAGCGAAACGCGGCTTTTTGATGCCTAAAGACACCTTCGATTTTGCGCCACGCGCCAAATGGGATAAAGACTGGCTGGGCTCGCTACCTGAAGAAAAGTATGATGATACCGTTGCGCCGAAGTTTTCTTTGGTTCGGGCGTTTTCTCCTTATCTTATCGTTATTGGCTTATTAATTATCACTCGAGTGATTGCACCGCTTAAAGCATTTTTGACTGGCGATTTGACCACCATAGAGTTTAGTAATCTTTTTGGTACGACTATTTCTAGTAAAATACAGCTTGCCTACTCTCCAGGTGCCATTCTAATTATTGCTTCCTTAACCTGTATCTTGCTGTTCAAAATGAACGGACAAGCTGTAAAACGTAGTTGGAGCAGTTCGGCAAAAACCATGGTAGCGGCTGCACCAGCCTTGCTGTTTTCGGTACCTATGGTACAAGTATTCATCAACTCTGGTTCAGCCGCTGAAGTAGCGACAGCGCTACCCGCAATGCCCATATTACTGGCTGAAAGTGCTGCGGGTGCCTTTCAAAATGCCTGGCCATTAGTGTCGCCATGGATTGGTGCGATGGGTGCGTTCATTGCAGGCTCCAATACCGTCAGTAATATGATGTTCTCTTACTTTCAGTGGTCCACCGCCAGTCAAATTGGCTTCAATACCGACCTTGCGGCACAAGTGGTAGCCCTACAAGCGGTAGGCGGTGCAGCTGGTAATATGATTGCGGTACATAACGTAGTTGCTGCTTGCGCAGTAGTTGGCCTGATGGACAAAGAAGGCTATGTTATTCGCAAAACCTTGATCGCAATGACCTACTATGTTGTTCAGGCAGGATTGATCGGCATGGCTATTATCTTTGGTCAAATGTGGTGGTGGGTCTTGGCTGTCATCTGGCCAATAGCATTCTTTGGACTCATGGCCATGACCAGTAAAAAAGCCGTTGCTCAATAAGAGAACGCTATACTGGAAAACCAGTTAAACCGTATTAATTCATCATAAACCCTTAAACAGACGCTATTATATTCATTGTGATAGCGTCTGTTTTATTTCATAGATACATCAGTTTTATATAATAGTCATATCGGTTTTATTTCATAGATACCATAGTGTAGTTCAATAATTAACGATAGAATATCAATGACAACGACAACGACAACGACAACATCATAATTATTAAGTAGTCACCACATCAGCACCAAGGAAGATTCCATGAAAGATTTGAGCAAAATTACTGAAATTGAAGACTTACGGCGTGTGGCACAACGAAAAATACCGCGCATGTTTTATGATTATGTCGACTCAGGCTCATGGACCGAGACCACCTACCGTAATAACGAAACTGACTTTGACCGCATTAAACTGCGTCAGCGGGTGTTGGTCAATATGGAAGGGCGCTCACTTGCTACTGAAATGCTGGGGACACCAGTAAAAATGCCGGTTGCTATTGCACCGACTGGCTTTACTGGCATGATGTGGGCAGACGGAGAAATCCTCGCAGCGCAGGCAGCAGAGAAGTTTGGCGTACCGTTTTCACTATCGACTATGAGTATTTGCTCTATTGAAGATGTGGCAGAACATACCAGTGCGCCCTTTTGGTTTCAGCTATACATGATGCGCGATATGGACTTTATAGCCAATCTGATTCGCCGCGCCAAAGAAGCCAATTGCTCAGCGTTAATCCTGACCGCCGATTTACAAGTGCTCGGCCAACGTCATAAAGACATCAAGAATGGTCTGTCTGCGCCACCAAAACCAACGCTTGCCAACATCTTAAATCTGATGACCAAGCCCGAATGGTGTATGAATATGTTGGGCACCAAGCGTCGTACCTTCGGTAATATCGTCGGTCACGCTAAGAATGTCGAAGATATCTCATCACTATCAGCGTGGACGGCTGAGCAGTTCGATCCTGCGCTGAGCTGGGACGATGTTGCCCGAATCAAAGACATGTGGGGTGGTAAGCTGATTATCAAAGGTATTATGGAGCCGGAAGACGCCGTACTGGCAGCTCGTAGCGGTGCCGATGCGCTAGTGGTCTCCAATCACGGTGGCCGTCAATTAGATGGTGCGCCCTCTTCCATTTCATCCTTAGCCGATATCGTACAAGCGGTGCGCGCTGAGGACAGTCAGATTGAGATTTGGCTCGATAGTGGTATTCGTTCTGGGCAAGATGTACTCAAAGCGATGGCGTTAGGCGCAAATGGTACAATGATTGGCCGCGCATTCTTATATGGTCTTGGCGCCTATGGCGAGGATGGCGTCCGCCGAGCACTTGAGCTGATTTATAAAGAATGCGATATCAGCATGGCATTTTGTGGTCATACCGATATCAATGAAGTGCGCGATGATATCTTAGTCAAGGGTACCTACGAGCACCTTAAAACTGCCTTGCCTTATGTGGCACCTATGCGCTGGTAGCTGTAAACAAGATAGGCACTGAGACGTTTTGATAGCTTTCTTTATACTATCCATACCCTTTATACTCTACCTATACCTTTTGATTGATATCTCGTTTTATGACTATCCAGCAACTGTTCAAAACCGCACCTATCACTACTTTATTATTAATCAGCTTTGTCGGATTATATATCGTACAGGTGCTGTCTGGTGTTGATGCTAATAATCCGTCAATAGCGGCATTATTGAAGTGGGGTGCCAATGCCCTACCTTATACTATGGGCGATGAGCCTTGGCGACTGGTCAGTAGCGGGTTTTTGCATATTGGCTTGATGCATCTACTGTTCAACGGCTTTGCCATGTACTTTTTTGGTCAGATTGCAGAGCCGATGTTTGGTTCAGCTAAGTTTTTGGCATTGTTTTTATTGGCAGCAGTTGGTGGTAATCTGCTCAACAGTTATGTCACATGGCAAGGTATTTTAGACGAAACGGCGCAGCCCGGTATATCTGCTGGTGCGTCTGGTGGCATCATGGGTATCGGAGCGGCGTTATTGATAGCGACCTTCTTTAAAATGTCTGTGAATGGCATGATACTGAATCTAAGAAGTCTTATTTTTATTATGGGTATTAACCTAGTTTATGGCTTTGCAGTGCCCGGTATCGATAATGCAGGGCACATTGGCGGGGCGATTACCGGTCTGGTAATTGCGTTATCCGTTGGTATTGCTTATCGACAGCGTGCGGCTGCGCTACAAGCATCTATAGTGAATTATCAGACCTATTATAGAAGTCATTCGTATAGTAGCAATATTGATAATGACTCTATTGATAATGACTCTGTTAATAATGAATATAGAAACAATAGTACTATTTATGCTGATACTGACAGCAATATCCCTGTAAACTTGGATGACAATACCAGTGTAAATACTCAGTTTGATGCGGTTACTGTTAATAATATTTCTGTTAACAAAGACAATAGTGCCGATTTTAATATCAACAGTAACCCTAAAACCATAACGGCTGCAGCAATCAAGCCTGCCATCGTTTGGCAGATACTTCCTTGGATAACCATGCTACTAGTCACCATCGGTTTTATCTGGTGGTGGCAGGACATTCACAACCAAATGCTACAAGTACTAGCAACCATTAAGTAAGTAACTGCGTTTAATTATTACTGCTAAGCGCTCAATATTGAGTAATAAAAGAAGCCTAATTTAATTTTCTCCTACCTGCTTGTGAGACCTGACTATGTTTAAACTATCACTATCAACACCCTCTATTATGAGCAATCGCACCTTGTTTGCTACTTTGACAGCAACTGCCTTGTTAAGCGCGACGGGTATGGCGAATGCTGCGCTCTTTGACAACAACCTACCGGCTGATCCCGATGCAGAATTAAGTGTTGGATTAAATGTCATGGTCACAGACTCAGCCTATGATACAGACGGTACAGAAGTACGTGTACTGCCGAGTGTATTCTATGATAACAACAAGATATACGCACGCGGTGCACAAGCTGGCGCGTACCTAATCAATGATGGTACCAATGAGCTGTCCGTCTACGCCCAACTTGCTGGTAGTGAGTTTGATCCTGATGATGCTGATGGCGCACTATCCGGTCTTGATAAGCGTAAAGCGTCAGCTGCTGCCGGTATAACCTATTTGCGCCGCACGCCTATCGGTGGCTTCCGTGGTCAAATTGCTACTGATATTTTAGGACGTAGTGATGGTAGCATTGGCCGCTTGACCTACCTTACTAAATTCACTAGAGATAAATTAACCGTTTATCCAAGCATTGGTGTTGAGTGGAATGATGAGAATTATAACGAATATTACTATGGTGTTAGTAACGAGGAGTCATCACGTACCGGTGTAGCCGCTTACTCACCTGATCAAAGCTTTAGTCCCTATATTAGCGTCAGTGCCAACTACGATATCAACGATAAATTGGCAGGATTTGCCAGTCAGAGCTTTAACTACCTCTCTGATGAGCAATACGATAGCCCTATGGTTGACTCGCGTACTGAATCAACGACTACGCTTGGTTTGCTTTATAAGTTCTAAAATATTTTTTAGATACTTAGCATAAAAAAAGACCTTGCCGTAATAATTGGGGCAAGGTCTTTTTTGTGCTCAATAAATTATTAGATAGCTTAAGAAGGATGGACCATATCTTCAGGCGTTACCCACTCATCAAACTGCGCTTCAGTCAGCAAACCTAATTCTACGGCCACTTGCTTAAGCGTTTTATCTTCTTTATAAGCCGTCTTAGCGATTTTTGCTGCATTTTCATAACCAACATGACGGTTCAATGCCGTTACTAGCATCAAAGAGTTGTGTAGATAATAGTCGATTTTTTCTTTAACAGGCTCAATACCGGCAGCACAGTTTTCATTGAAGCTATTGCAAGCATCACCCAATAGCTTAATAGACTGCAATAAGTTAAAGGCAATCACTGGTTTAAAGACGTTTAGCTCAAAGTTACCAGACGCGCCAGCCATATTAATGGTGGTGTCATTACCCATTACTTGAGCGACAACCATGGTCATGGCTTCTGACTGAGTTGGGTTCACTTTGCCCGGCATGATTGATGAGCCTGGCTCATTTTCTGGAATATTGATTTCGCCAATACCGCAGCGTGGACCTGATGCCAACCAACGCACATCATTAGCGATTTTATTTAAGCTACCCGCTAAAGTTTTTAGAGCGCCTGAAGCAAATACTTCAGCATCACGAGCAGCCAATGCTTCAAATTTATTCGGTGACGTGACAAATGGCAAGTCAGTCAAAGTAGCTAATTGCTCAGCTGCTTTTACCGCATAATCAGGATGAGCATTCAGACCAGTACCAACCGCTGTACCGCCTAGTGGCAATTCATACAGGCCTTGTAAGGCGTTATCGATACGCACTAATGAATGGTCAAGCTGGCTGACATAACCACTAAACTCTTGACCTAAAGTCAAAGGCGTGGCGTCTTGTAAATGCGTACGACCAATTTTGACAATGCTCTCGAACTCTTGAGCTTTTTTGTCCAGAGTATCGCGTAGGGCTTGTATCGCAGGAATAAGTAGGCCGTTGATTTCACGGGCAGCAGCCACACGGATAGCAGTTGGGAAGCTGTCGTTGGTTGATTGCGCATGGTTAACATGGTCGTTTGGATGAATCGGCTGATAGCTACCACGTTCAGAACCAGCAATTTCATTGGCACGATTCGCCAGCACTTCGTTCATGTTCATGTTCGACTGAGTACCAGAACCAGTCTGCCATACCACTAAAGGGAATTGATCAGTCAGACCGCCATTAATCACTTCATCAGCCGCTTGCACAATCAAATCGCGCTTATCATCGTCGATACGATTAAGGCCAGCATTAGTAATTGCAGCCGCTTTTTTGACTAAAGCCATCGCTTCAATCATAGGGCGCGGTAGAGTCTCACCACCAATCTTAAAGTTTTCGCGGCTACGCTGAGTTTGCGCGCCCCAATAGGCGTCAACCGGAACTTCCACGTTGCCCATGGTATCTTTTTCGGTACGAGTTGCCTGATTCTGTGTCGACATAACTACCCTCTTTGCTGGTTTGTTAACGAATGATTTATCCGCGAAAAGTGCAACTTCTGCTGCACATAAAGGAAAATAGGATGTAAAGCGCCATTATGATAGCATGACTTATCATAAATTTCTCAATGTCCGTGAGGGTAACTGATGTCTAAGAACACCAGCCAACAACAATCTGGCCCGCTGCCATCAGGCTTATCGGATGATACAAGCGTCATAACTGATACCTTGATAAACACGACTGCCAGTAGCGTAATGAGTAACCCATCCAGACGACAATTTATCCGCCAGCGCAGACAACTAACCGCTGAGGAGCGTCAACAGCGCGCACGTGATGCCAGCTTACATTTGATCAAACTACAGCGCTTGCCTGCTAACGCGCGTATTGGTTTATATTATGACGGCTTTGGTGAACTGCCAACTCAGCCGTTATTAGACTGGTGTCAGCGTTTAAGCTATCAGCCTTATTTGCCAGTAGTCGGTTCATTAGGTAATAAGGATAAGCGGCTGCGTTTCGTACCCATTTATCATACAAAATTTCTAAACATACCAACCCGCATTCATAGCTTAGGCATGAAACAAAATCATCATCGTAGACTATTATGGGCGCGCGAATTGGATGTGATCATCTGTCCATTAACAGCGGTGGACAAGAATGGCAATCGTATGGGTATGGGTGGTGGTTTTTATGATACCACCCTTGCTAAGAGCTATCAGTCAGGCTATAAAAAACCCTTAAAGATAGGCTGGTGTTATGATTTTCAAGTGGTCGAACAACTTCAGTGTCAGCCTTGGGATGTGCCACTTGATGGCTTGATTACCCCAAGTGGCATAAGGTGGTTTTAATAAAGCAATTATTATAAAGGTTAAAATACAGAGGTTAAAAATCATTATGAATAAATCAGTCGCCGACTATGTGGATGAGCATCTTAAAGCTCAAGATGAGGTCTCAGAAACAGATACTAAAAGTATCAACACGAGTAATAATAGTGGCGACTTTAGCGATACTGAATTGGCGGCTAGTATAAATCCTGAGCGCTTGAATGCCCTACTACATGAATGCGATAATTTTTTAGCTTTAGCTGAACACGATATGGCTGATTTTGATAATACCACTGTCAAAAGTGTTGAAAATGTTATAAATCTAGATAAAAAAACGAGTGTAAGTAATAAATAACTCACACCCGTTAATAGCGATAGTATTTAAACTCAAGATACTTGGGCATTCACAGTAGAAAGATAAAAACTATAATACCATCGCCGCAATCCAACCAAAGACCAATAACGGAATGTTGTAATGGATAAAGGTCGGTACCACGCTGTCCTTGATATGGTCATGTTGCCCATCAACGTTTAGACCAGACGTTGGCCCAAGGGTCGAATCCGAAGCTGGAGAACCCGCATCCCCTAGTGCGCCAGCAGTACCGATAATCGCGACCGTCGCTAATGGTGAAAACCCTAAAGAAATACATAACGGGACGTAAATCGCTGCTAAAATAGGAATGGTCGAGAATGACGAGCCAATACCCATGGTCACGATTAGACCAAGCAATAGCATAATAAATGCTGCCATCGCCTTATTGCCTCCGAATAATGTGGTCGCACCGTCAACCAATGGCTGAATCTGCTCGGTCGCTTTCATCACTTCAGCAAAGCCCTGCGCGGTTATCATAATAAAGCCAATCATCGCCATCAGCTTGATACCGTCGTTAAAGACCGTATCTGCCTCACCCCATTTGACTACGCCAGTGGCCATAAAGACCCCAAAGCCAAACATAGAGCCGAGCAATAACGAATCAGTATAGAGCTGCACCACAAAGGCGGTGACAATGGCCACTATGGCCACTAGGGTTTTTAATTTACTTTGTGTTTGTGCAGTTGCTGCCGTTTTACTTAATGCATCGCCCTCTACGACATTATCCTGTGCCGCTTTATCGATTGCCAGTTGCTTATACTCACGCGGTTTGCGATAGCTAATGAATATCGCCGTCAGCAGACCCACGAACATACCCAATGCCGGTATCGCCATCGCTTTGGTGACTGAAATATCAGTAATATCAATCCCCGCTTCGCCCACATTTTTGAGCATGATTTGGTTGAGATAAATATCGCCAAACCCATACGGAATGAACATATAAGTGGTTACCAGACCAAAGGTAATCAAACAGGCAATTAGACGTCTATCAATTTGCATGCGGTTAAACGCCAATAATAGCGGCGGTACTAATAATGGAATAAAGGCAATATGAATGGGAATTAAGTTTTGGCTAAAGCAGCTCATCATCACCAGACCAGCAAACAAGGTATACTTAATCATACCGCTCGTGCCGCCAGCATCAATACGCTTGATAACCGCGCCTGCCAGCGATTGTGGCAATCCTGAATGAGCAATCGCTACTGCAAAGGCTCCCAATAGTGCATAAGACAGCGCAATTTGTGCCCCATTTCGGATACCTTCCTGAAACGCCGCCAAGGTATCTGTCACACCTAAGCCCGCTATTAGCCCACCTGCCAATGCCCCAATAAGCAAACTTAGCACCACGTGTACCCGCGCTAGTGACAGCCCCAGCATGATGACTACCGCCAGTAATACCGCATTGATTGTCATGTTCTCGTCCCTTTTCCTTTAATCTCTAACCAGCTCTTTAATGTATGGCTTATTTGTATGGCTTATCAATGTGTCGCGCATTGTCTGACCTGTTCGCTTCGCCCTATGGTCTCAATACTTCAAACTGCTATAGTTTGTAACCACTATTAGGACGCGCGCCATTTTACCTGATTTTCGCTGCAAAGCCTATGCGCAGAGCTTAATAGATATGCGCCAGCAGATGGTAGCCAAACGCTATTTTCTATACTGTTGAATGGCAAGCCTTGCAATTTTTTATGGGGACACCATTTATATAAACATGAGCCACGAACTTGACTTTACAAGTCTGGTTAACGAGGAAGGGATACATATGAGTAATAATGAAAATAACCTAAAAAAAGACGATCTTGAACAAGAAATCGTCGATCAAGAAAACAGTGATAAAGACATTATTGAACAAGAAAATACTGAAAAGAAAGACACTCAACAAGAGACCACTAATCCAGAAAGCGCTGACTTTGAACACTCGGCTGAGTCGATAAAGGACGCTGAGCCAGATAATGATATAGACAGCTATCTGCCGCTACTGGCGTTGAGAGACGTGGTCGTCTATCCGCATATGCAAATTGCATTATTCGTAGGGCGTGCGCCTTCAGTCAAAGCCGTTGAGTTGGCACAAGCTGAATATGGCGATAAAGTGCTAGTCGTTGCGCAAAAAGATTCGCTGACCGAAGATATTGACCAAGACAATTTATATCAATACGGTACCGTTTGCCGCATCGTCAGTACCATGCCGCATGACAGCGATGAAAATTGCATTAAAGTCCTGATCGAAGGTCAATACCGTGCGCGAGTCGATACCCTAGAAAACCACGACGAACTATTGATGGCCAGCTTTGAGCGTGCTGATATTAGCGTAGCGATGGACGACAGCCAACAAAAAAATACCATGAAAGCGCTGACCAGCTTGTTTGAAAGCTATGCCGATGCCCGTCTGCGTAATGCCCGTGAGCTTACGCGCGTCGCTAAACGTATCGATGACCTGCTTGAACTGGTGTACTTTGTCTCTACCCGGGTCTCGATGGATCTAGACGTCAAGCAGTCATTTTTAGAAAATGATGATCTAAAAACGCATATTAATACTTTGACAGAATACTTGGTTAAACAGAGTGCTGAACAAAATATCGAGCAAGATATTCAAGATGCCGTCCGCCAACAGATGGAAGACAATCAGCGCGAGTATTTTTTAAATGAAAAAATGAAAGCCATTAAAAACGAGCTGTCGGATATGAGTGACGGCGCGTTTGATAACGATGATGATGTTGGCGAACTTGAGCAACGTCTTGAAAATGCTGATTTGCCCGACGATGTCCGCAAAAAAGCAGAGCAAGAGTTTAAAAAACTTAAAATGATGCCACCCGCGTCTTCTGAATCTTCGGTAGTCCGCAACTATATTGAGTGGATTTTAGACACGCCGTGGAATGCAACCACCAAGGTATCTATCAATCTAGAAAAAGCCAAAACCACTTTAGATGAAGATCACTACGGCTTACAAGATGTCAAAGACCGTATCTTAGAATACTTAGCAGTGCAGTCGCGTGTGAAAAAACTTCGTGGTCCGATTTTATGTCTGGTCGGTCCTCCAGGGGTTGGTAAAACCTCACTGGGTGAGTCAATTGCTCGGGCAACTGGTCGCAAGTTTGTACGCATGGCGCTTGGCGGCGTCCGTGATGAAGCAGAAATTCGTGGTCATCGCCGTACTTATATCGGCGCAATGCCAGGTAAAATCGTGCAATCACTGGCGAAAGCAGAAGTCAAAAACCCGCTATTTTTGTTAGATGAAGTCGATAAAATGGCGCAAGACTTCCGCGGCGATCCTGCATCAGCACTGTTAGAAGTGTTAGATCCCTCACAAAATGATAAGTTTAACGATCATTACTTAGATATGGACTTAGACTTATCGCAAGTGATGTTTATCTGTACCGCTAACAGTATGGACATTCCTCCAGCGCTACTTGACCGGATGGAAGTTATTCGTCTGCCAGGTTATACCGAAGAAGAAAAAGTTAATATTGCGCATAAATATCTAGTGCCAAAAGCCATCAAGCAAAATGGTCTCAAAGAAGGCGAAATTGAGATTGTTGAAGCGGCTCTACACAGCATCGTGCGTAGTTATACTCGTGAAGCGGGTGTGCGTAACCTCGAACGTGAAGTCAATAAAATCTGCCGAAAAATCGTTCGCGGCTCAGTTGAGAGTCATGGCGCACGCGCACCGAAAAAAGATGAGCGTAAGCTGGTAACGGTCGATGATACCAATATCGATGACTATCTTGGTGTGCACCAATATGACTACGGTCTGGCAGAAGAAGAGCCCGAAGTTGGTCGCATTACCGGTCTGGCATGGACGCAAGTGGGTGGCGAGCTGCTCACTATTGAAGCCGTTGCCATGAAGGGTAAAGGCGAACTTACCTTTACCGGCTCGCTTGGCGATGTGATGAAAGAATCAATTCGTGCTGCCATGAGCGTGGTTCGTGCCCGTGGTGATAGCTTAGGTATCGACTATGAAACGGTCAAAACCACCGATATCCACGTACATATGCCAGAAGGTGCCACACCAAAAGATGGTCCATCTGCTGGTGGTGCGCTAACGACAGCGCTGGTATCTGCCTTGACTGGTATTGCTATTCGCCCAGATATTGCTATGACTGGTGAAATCACCTTGCGCGGTAAAATACTACGCATCGGTGGTCTTAAAGAGAAGCTATTGGCAGCGCATCGCGGCGGTATCAAGCACGTATTGATTCCAGCGAGCAACGAGCGCGATCTAGTAGATATCCCTGATAATGTTAAGGCCGGCCTGACTATTCAGCCAGTAGCGACCATTGATGAGATATTAAAAGTCGCATTAGTAAGTATGCCACAACCGCTTAAGCCTGCTAAAGTGACTGTAGATACGACCTCTAAAAAAACGCTACATAGCTAATGTTATAAGTAATCTAAAGCTTAATAACGTTAATACTTTAAAAAGGCCGCCTACTATAAATAGTAGGCGGCCTTTTTAAATGAGCTTTTTCAAAAAATTTTAAATGTCACAATATCTTAAGTCTAAGATTAAGACTTGACTGTCACTTTTGACTTAGGTGTTGCTGGCTTATCATCCACTTCAGCCGACATTTTGCTGTCAGTTTTTGTGGCCACTTTTTTACCGGATTTTGAGGGTTTTTTACTCTTAGCTGTTGATGGGTTAGTGCTACCGCCATCTGTTTTTAGCAGTTGGCTGTCAAACTCTGCTTGCGACTCTTGTTCCTGTATTGCCTTGCTTTTGGGAGACTGCACTGCATCAGTATCGGCCATATTATTGTTTATGCGCTTGATGTGGAAGTCTGACTCAACAATCGTGGTAAGACGGCGGGTGAGCTCGTCTAGTGGCCATGGCCATAGAATTGGGCGTCCATCATCATTAAGATACCAGCTATTACAGCCACTGGTCCATACGGTCGTGCCCAAGGCTTCATTGACTTCTTCATAGAAGGCATTGGTGGCTTCTTGAGTCGGTTCAATCTCGCTCAGACCCTCACGGCGCATACGATCCATCCATTTAATCACGTACTCAGCCTGTGCTTCAGCAATCGGCACCAATGATGAGTTACCAATCGGGCTGTTTGGACCCATTAGGGTAAACAAGTTTGGGAAGCCCGGAATCATAGTAGTGTTATGAGCAATAGGGCCTTCATTCCATGCCGTATCTAACGGTAATCCGTCGCGACCAGTCACTTGCATCGGACGCATATAAGATTGCGCATGAAAGCCAGTAGCAAATACTAAAATATCAAACTCGTGCAATTGGCCGTCGGTAGTAACCACGCCTGTTGGCTCAATACGGTCAATATGAGCCGTGCAGATGTCAACATTGTCCTGTTGTACCGCAGAATAAAACTTGGGTGACGTAATCATGCGCTTACACATGGGTGCAAAATCAGGCGTTAGGTTTGAACGTAATTTATCATTATTGACTTTAGACAGGCTAAGTTTCGCGCCTATACTGAATATACTGCGCTGCCAGCCAGGGCTTAATGGCGCACGGAATAGACTGGTGAATAGCTTACCAGAGGCGTTATAAGCTAAACGCTGTAAAGCCGGTACTTTTTCAGCGAGCTTGCGCAGTGATTTGGGAATCACTGGGTTCGGGGCACTAAATACCCATTGCGGTGTACGCTGAAATAACGTGACTTGCTGACATTGCTGAGACAGTGCGGTTACGATCTGCACCCCTGTTGAACCATTACCGATAACCCCAACACGTTTGCCATCTAGGGGCACATCATGATCCCAGCGTGCGCTATGGAAGCTTGCCCCTTCAAAGGTATCAATGCCTTTAATATCTGGTATGTTTGGGTGATGTAAAACGCCCGTGGCACAGATCAAGACATCTGCTTCATCAGTGTCCCCTGATTTAGTTTTGATCTTCCAGCGACCCTCTTCGAACGTGGCTTCATCAATCTCACTATTGAACTTAATATGTTCCGTTAGCCCACGCTTTTCAGTGACATTTTCAAAATATTCACGTAACTCGCTGCCTGGTGCAAAGACGCGGCTCCATTTTGGTGACAGGTCATCTTCGTAACAATAAAAATGCGCAGGCACATCACAAGTTAAGCCAGGATAAGTATTATCCCGCCAAGTACCGCCAACTGAATCAGCTTTTTCATAAACCACAAAATTATCTGAACCGGCCGTTTTCAGGGTTTTTGCCATCGCAATCCCTGACATGCCGGCACCAATAATGGCCACACGAGGCAGTGGTTTTTCTGGCTTATACTTCGGGAACTCGCTCGCCTTAAGTCTCAGCATCTTAGTGGTGAATAGACGGTCTATTATACCTAAGGTTAAAATACCCGGATGCCATACACGAACCGGCTCATAAGCCACCGCATATAGCAACATATGCACACCCGCCTCAAGCGATAGCTTGGGATAACCACTCCACGCGTTCTGAGCGGGCGCAATCATCGCAGTCTGAGTTAATGGCAAGTGAACCGTGGTCCAGTTGATACCATCATTATAAGTCTCAGCGGCAACGCTTTCAGCGAAGCCGTCCAACGCAGACTTTGAGCCAATGTAAGCACTAAAACGTGGGGTACCTGTCAGCTGGGTGCCCATGGTTGAGATATTAATCACATGCCCACCAGTACCCGCAATACGCATCTGATCCACCAAGGGAATCGTTAGATTGATTGCACCAAAGTAGTTGATACTCATGACCCGTTCATAATCATGGAGACGATCAGCTGATTCGTAAATAGAACGGCGAATCGACCGACCAGCGTTGTTAATAATGACATCAACACCACCATGCTCATTGATGATTTGCTTGATCAGTTTTTCACGGTCTTCATCAACACTAAGGTCACAGGTATAAATAAAAGCCTTACCCTCATAATCAGCGGCTTCTGCGGCCACTTCTTCTAGTAGGTCACTGCGACGTGCCACTAACAAGACATGCGCGCCCGCTTCTAATAACCCTAATGCTGCACCGCGACCAACCCCAGAGGAAGCACCAGTCACTAATATACGTTTTCCTCGAACTTTATGGCGCAGATGGTCCTCAAATGAGTGCCCTGCTATTATTCTCTTCAGTCGATTGAACTGATAGGTGGGTTCTGCGGTCAAAAGAATATCTGCTAGACGATCCTTGGTAGAACGTTGAGGTGCCTCTTTAGTATCCATATTAAAATTTCTCCATGCGTGTTCATTAGCAGCTGCCAAACAAATAACTGCTAAACAGTAAAAAAGCAAAAATCCTGAGACAAAAGAACAGGGAAACCAGACTTATTGGCATGTTAGCAGATCAGCAAAATAAAAATAATGAACAGTAGTTGAATAACGTAAAAAAGGGTTTGTACCAAATTATAGAATGATATGGACCTTACCTTGTGATAGATTAGAGTTTAATTAGTAACTATTTGTTGAGTAAATTACTCAAACAATCATCCAGATAACTTAGTATAGGTTAGCTGTTTTAATTAAACAAGTTATCAACTTGTCCGCTTAAGTATTGCCTGACAGAGTTGACTATAAAATAAGTGTTATTAGTTACTATTAACTGACATCGAGCTTCAACATCCTAATAGATACCCTTAATGCCAATTATAGCTAAGGTTAATAAAACTCATGCTAGCTATAGCAATAGTCTTATTAATATTCTAATATGCTTAACAGATACCTGCTTGAATAACGCACACAATGTTGCTGTAGTACTCGCTTTAACTTCAGAAAAACGTCAAAACATATATAAGGATAATATATGATAACGCCTCATCAGGATATGATTACACTGCCCAAAATGCTTGCTAAAGCGCCAAGCATGATAAAAAAAATACCAAAACTATATCGAGGAATAAAGTTTATTACGGATAATCGCACTGATGTCCATACTGGTCTCGGTTTTACCTTTGCAAAGGCTGTAAAAGCCAACCCCAATGCGACTGCGATTAAGTTCGAGGATATGCAGCTCACCTATAAACAATTCGATGAATGGTCTAACCAGTTTGCCAACTATTTACTAAATAAAGGCCTTAAGAAAGGTGACGTCTTTAGTGTGGCGCTTGAGAATCGGCCAGAATTATTATGTGCGTGCATGGCCGCTGCTAAAACAGGCACGATTGCTGCGCTCATCAACACCTCGCAAAGTGGAAAAGTACTTATTCATAGTATTAATTTGGTAAAACCAAAGCTGGTCATCGTTGGCGCTGAAATGACTGATGCCTTTCAACAAATTAGAGCAGAGATAGATATCCCTGAAGGTAGCTATTTATGGTGGGAAGATAAAGACACTTATCATAACCAGCAAGACACTGATCAAGCACCCCAAGGTCTAAATTCATTAGGACCTTTGATTCATGAGCAGTCAAAAGTGATTCCAGCCACTAGCAAAAATGCCTATGCTAAAGACGGTTTGTTGTATATCTTTACCTCTGGCACGACCGGACTACCTAAAGCAGTGGTCTTCAATCACAGTCGCTGGATGAAGGCCTACGGAGTATTCGGACACACCCTAAACCTCACTGACCAAGATACGATTTATGTTCCTTTACCTTTATATCACGGGACAGGAATTATCGTATGTTGGAGCAGCGCCATAGCGGGTAATAGCGCCATTGCGCTGCGACGTAAATTCTCTGCCACTAACTTTTGGCAAGACATACACAAGTTTAATGCCACCAGCTTTGGTTACGTGGGCGAGCTATGCCGGTATCTGCTCGATACCCCACCAGATCAATTTGAAAAAAACAATCCAGTGACTAAGATGATCGGTAATGGACTGCGCACCAGTATTTGGAAAGAATTCAAGGACCGTTTTGGTATTGAAGAAGTGCTTGAGGTCTATGCTGCCAGTGAAGGTAATATTGGCTTCAGTAATATTTTTAACTTTGATAACACTGTTGGATTCTGTCCACTGCCGTATAAGCTAGTCGCTTACGATCAAGAAGCAGACGAACCAGTCCGTAACAAAGACGGTTTTATGCAACAGGTTAAGCTCGGTGAAGTCGGTCTGCTATTAGGCGAAATTACGCCCAAAGCACCGTTTGAGGGCTACACTGATCCAGAAAAAACCAAGTCTAAAATCTTCGATGATGTACTGGTCAAGGGCGATTCATATTTTAATACCGGTGACCTAATGCGCGATATTGGCTTTAGGCATTGCCAATTTGTCGACCGAGTCGGAGATACGTTCCGCTGGCGCGGTGAGAATGTATCTACCACTGAAGTTGAAAACATCATTGCCGAATGTGAGGGTGTCGGTGAAGCCATTGTCTATGGCGTTGAAATCAAAGGAACCAACGGCCGCGCAGGTATGGCAGCTATTACGCTTCATGATGGCATTAACTTCGATGATACCTATCAAAAATCCTTATTAACGGAATTGACCAGACACCTACCTACTTATGCTATTCCGGTATTTATTCGATTACAAGATAGCCTTGAGACCACAGGTACCTTTAAATACTCAAAGAATAAGTTAAAAGAGGTTGGATTTGATTCGTCTAAAACCGATGACAAACTCTGGGTGCTCCTACCAAAAGATGAGCAATTTACACTAGTCGACGACGCCGAGTACCATAGAATCCAAAGTAATGAGTATCGTTTTTAAACTGTAAAATTTATTGATAATTAATGAGAACAACGCCACTCTATAGCTAAAGTGGCGTTGTTCTTTGCTACTAAGTATGTTTTACACTCAACTTATTTGAGATAAAACTTATTATATAGCAGCATATTTTGTTAAATTTTCGGCTCTATACCGATTCACATTCTTCATGTGGCTAGAACCTTAATATAGTCAGTTCAAAATAAAACAGCGTCGTTTATGGCAACGCGCTACTGGGATAACTTTTTGCTTGAGCGTCACGAGCATGTAGTAAGACTTGGGCTTATTCAGTACTTAAATCTAGTGAGTTGGTACCGTAAAATAGAGGATATGAGTCGTAGCTGCATTTTGTCATGTGCGATTCCTTGACACCGTAGTCTGCCGAATAATGCAAATCACCAGTTTGTGATACTGCCGAATCCGTGCTTATGCTCCTGCTACCCGCTCTAAAATAAGTGCTGTAGATCTAGCTCACTTGAATAATTCATGCACACTAATTCCTTATATCAGTTGCTCACGTTATTTATATGAGTCATTATGTATATAAGACACGCATTCTGCAGCACGCCTTACCAGCTAACTCTTTTATTTCGTTAGCTTCTGTTGAGCTTTTTGTTAAAATATTCTCTTTATATGTTATCAGTGACTTACATATATTAACGCTTTGTTGCGCTTCTAGTGAATATCTGAGTTCAAGGCTTAGCTATACTAACTGCGAGTTTGATAAAAGTTACAGCAGGTTTCGAGACAACTGTCGCTAAAAAAGTTAAATATAAATGTTAAATACAAATGTTAAGTATGATAATTGACTATAAATGGAGAGATCAATGAAAAAGCTTATGCTTGCAAGTGCCCTATTATGTGGCTCTGCCTTAGCAATAACCGGTTGCCAGAGTACAGAAGGACAGCTAAAAACAGGTAATCCGCTTAACCAGCCTGTGCTGAAATCAACCCTCAATACTACAGATGCAGACCAACGTGAAGTCGGCCAAGTCTATTTACGTCCTGTTGATGGCGGCGTACAGGTCTACGGCAAACTGACGAATATGACGCCCGGTCAAACGGTCGCCTTGCATATTCATGAGACTGGCAGCTGTGATGTAATGGGTAAATCAGCAGGCGGTCATTTCAATCCTGATAACCAGCCACACTCTAATCCCGATGATATGAATGGCCACGCTGGCGACTTGCCAAACTTAACAGCAAATGATAACGGTGTTGCTACTATCAACTATGTGAATAAGAAGATTTCTGCTGCCGAAGCTGGAAAATATAGCGTCAACCGCCTTGCGTTTATTGTTCATGCTGGCGCTGATGACTATACCAGCCAGCCATCAGGCGCTTCAGGTGATCGTATTGCTTGTGGTATCATCGAAAAAAACTAATGGCTTATTCAGTACAAGCTAAAGTTAATATAATCTAAGTGTGGATTTTATTGCTGATATAAAAAAACCTCTTAGCTATTCTAAGAGGTTTTTTTACGCTTGGTTTAAACAGGATAGTTATTCTTCTACCCACTCGCCCTTACGCCAGTAAACACCCCAACGTGAGGCCTTACCGTTTTTTTCAGAGCCGATATACTGCTCTTTTTTCTTCCGTGACCAGCGCAAAATAGTTGGGTTACCATCCGGATCTTCATCTGGACCCTCAAACAGATACTGGAATTTATCTTCCATCTTATCTTTGATAGTCCGCATCTCAGCCAGCTTAGGCGCACGGGTTTCGCGTACCTTGGGAAACTGAGACGCTGCTAAGAACATGCCAGCCGCCCCTTCACGTAAGATAAAGTAATCCTCGTGCTTAACCGATTTTAGCTCCGGCATATGGATGGGATCCATACGTGGCGGTGCAGCCTCACCAGTTTTGAGCACTTTACGAGTATTATCACATTGCTGACAGGCAAAGTAAGGACCAAAGCGTCCAGTCTTTAGCTCCATTTGTCCATCACACTTATTACAATCAATCGTAGGAGAATCAGAACCTGGGACTTCAAACTTACCTTCTTCTAGGATATAGCCCTCACAATCAGGGTTATTACCACAGATGTGGAGCTTAAGACCACCATCTACGATATAGCCGTCCATAGCTGTTGCACACTTCGGACAGCGCTTTTTCTCCATCAAGTCTTTGACTTCAGCCGCTTCATCATCGCCTTCTGCATCATCAAGATTGGCAAAAGCTTCGACCGGCATTAAGTTTTTGGTGCCTTTGCAACGCTCTTTGGGTGGTAGATTATAGCCAGTACAACCTAAGAACACACCGGTTGAACCAGTACGTAACTGCATCGGACGATCACATAAATCGCAGTGTACGTCAGGCACGTCGGTAGGGTCATTAGGACGCATACCATCTTTGTCTTTGGCATGTTCAAGCTTAATTTTGAAGTCGCCATAAAAATTATCTAAGACATCTTTCCAATCTTTTTCACCTTCAGCGACACCATCAAGTTTATTCTCTAAAGCGGCAGTAAAAGTATAATCCATCAAGTCTGGGAAGCTGGCTGTTAATCTGTCAGTGACGATGTCACCCATTTTTTCAGCAAATAAACGTTTATTCTCCAGCTTTACATAACCGCGATCTTGAATGGTTGAAATAATAGAGGCGTAGGTTGATGGACGACCGATACCTTTTTTCTCCATCTCTTTGACCAAGCTGGCTTCAGTATAGCGCGGTGCTGGTTTGGTAAAGTGTTGACTGGGATCTAGGTTGTCTAAAATCAGCTCATCACCTTTTTTGACATCAGGCAGTAAGCTATCGTCGGTTTTTGCTGGCGCTTGTATCCTAGTATAACCATCGAAAGTCATGGTACGACCACGGGCTTTTAGCTCAACGTCGCCCGCCTCTACGAATAAATTTACTGATAAATACTTTGCAGGTGGCATCTGACAAGCGACAAACTGACGCCAAATTAGCTCGTAAAGGCGGATAGCATCGCGCTCTACCCCTTTAAGCTGATTAGATTTCATATTGACGTTTGATGGACGTATGGCCTCATGTGCCTCTTGCGCGTTTTGTTTATTACCATAAAAATTAGGTTTTTCTGGCACATATTTAGCGCCAAAACTGTCTTCTAAATAACCACGAACCGCAGCTAGGGCATCACCCGATAAAAAGGTAGAGTCAGTACGCATATAAGTGATATGACCCGCTTCATAGAGACGCTGTGCCAAAATCATGGTCTTTTTCACGGAAAAGCCCAAGCGGGTACTGGCTGCCTGCTGCAAGGTCGAGGTGATAAATGGCGCGCTCGGTTTCGACTGAGTTGGTTTCTCTTCGCGCTCTTTGACCAGATAGCTTGCTGGTTTTAGGACGTCGAGTACTTTATCAGTCTGCTCTTTATTAACAAGCTTGAGGGTTTTGCCACCTTGTTTGGTGGCCTCTAGGCGAATACCGACTTGCTCAGCATCCTTCTTACTCTCCACAATATGAGTATCTGCAAAAATCTGCCAATACTCTTCAGGGATAAAGGCGCGAATTTCGTGTTCACGCTCGACCACCAACCGCATGGCTACTGACTGCACCCGACCTGCAGATAAACCGCGGGCGACCTTTTGCCATAGCAGCGGCGACACCATAAAGCCAACCACCCGATCTAAAAATCGGCGCGCTTGCTGAGCATTGACCCGGTCAATATCAAGTTTAGAGGGTTGCTTAAAGGCATTTTGGATGGCGGTTTTGGTAATTTCGTTAAACACCACCCGCTCATACTTGCTATCCGCGCCGCCGATGACTTCTTTGAGATGCCAGGCGATGGCTTCCCCTTCTCTATCCATATCCGTTGCTAGATAAATTTTATCAGCGTCTTTGGCTAAGGCTTTTAGCTCTTTAATGACTTTGGTTTTATTAGGCAGCACTTCATAGACTGCCGCCCAGCCATGCTCTGGATCAACACCCATGCGCCGTACCAGCGCTTGCTGGGTTTTTTCTTCTTTGGTCAGGCTCTCATCTTTTTTGGTAATGGCTGGTTTTTTAGCACCTTTATTGGCACCCACCGGTAAATCTCGCACATGCCCAATACTGGAGCGTACGATGAAATCATTACCAAGGTATTTATTAATCGTTTTTGCCTTGGCAGGTGATTCGACAATCACCAAAGATTTGCCTTTGGAATTAGTGCTAGTGGTAGAAGATTCCGCAGCAGGAGTTGACGTTTTTTTACTTGGGGTTTTTGCCATGTGTTACGACACCATAATAAATGGATTAAATTCGAATAAAAGATTAGTAGCGTAGCGATTTATGATAACTAAGCGATTTGTTGTAGCGAATCAAGTTGTTAGAAGCCCAGCTATCAATGAAAATGGTCACAATATATACGATAAACACAATATAGACGTAAACTTATAAGGACGTTACACTGCTAAGAGTTGAGCTGTCAACTGTAAAAAATAAGCAATGACGCAAAATGACTTAAACCTCGTGCGTAATTTACCTATTAATATGAGCTAAAAAGATGCCTAGCACCTTTATGCTTAGTCTCGGAATTAAGTCTCGGAATTAAGTCTCTGAATTAGACCTCTGAATTAAATTTCTTGATTTAACATTTTACTGAGAGCGATGCCGCCATTTAAATTAACCGTGCTGCGCGGACTTGCCTGCATTTGTAGCGCCCACTGTTCCATCTGTGCCTTAAGAGCCAATAAATCAGGTTCAATGATACTCGACTTATAATTTGGATTGGTCAATGGACGCACATAATCAATATCTTCCCAATAAATAACAATACTATTGGCTTTAATTAATAATGCTTTTACAAAGGGCTCAATAGATGCCGGCAATGCTAGCGGTACTTTGTCTAAATTAAAACTAGCAGGCGATTTGGTCATGTTGGCGGTAGCATTCGTATTGGCAGAATCACTATCGGGTCGCCATTGCCCATCAATGACCTGATAACGAGTATGAGGCATCTGTACATTATCTAGCACTAGACCATATTGACCAATCATCCCACGCCCATGTTCATTGTTTTTACCCCTGACCCAATCGGGACAAGCGACTAGCTTTGGGTTCATTTGTAAACAGCGCGCAGTCATACGCAGCTTATCCAAACGCTGATCGACACCGTTAGGTTTGAGTGCCATCATACTTCCTAATACGAATAGTACAATGGCAATGGTAATCCATACACCCATGACAATCTAACCTTGTAGCTGGATTAAAAAATGATAAAGCATACTCATAATGAGCACGAATGATTAAAAATCAAGCTTGGTGGCGCTATGAACGGCAAACTTGCTAGTAGTAGATTGACTATTTATAGTGTTATATCAAAAGCTTAATGCCAGCTAAAATAAAAATGATAACAAGATGTAAAAAATAGCTGATCCTAAAAAATGCTATGATAAACCATAATTTTAAACGCGCGCAGGTTTATTATGACTTATATTACAAAAGCCACCACCATAACCTTTACTTCGGCAGTTAAAACCACTTCTGCTTTATCACTCATGACTGCTGCATTATTTGCCCTATCAGGCTGTGCAACCACTCAAAGTCTGACCCCGCAGCAATGTCAAACCAATAACTGGCAAGAGGTTGGTTATGCAGACGGCATGCTTGGTCGCTCAGGTGACCACTTTGGTCAGTATACCAATAACTGCGCTAGCGTGGTCGGTGCGACCCCCAATCGTATACAGTGGGAACAAGGTCGACAGCAAGGACTCAGAAAATATTGTACCGAGCTCAATGCTTATAAGCTTGGCCGTGAAGGCTATGATTGGCAGACAGTCTGTCCACTGGAAGGCATTGAAAAATTAGAGGAAGCTTACTCTCAAGGGCGTTACTATTACATACGCCAACGTGATCTTAATTACCTAAGCTCACCATACTTCTCACCCTCTCCGTTTGGTTATGGCAGATATGGGCGTTATAGTTACGGCCCATTTGGTTATCTACGCTAATATACCGATATTTACCCCCTAAAGAAAACCTCGCAGGGTTGCCTCTGCGAGGTTGGAGATAAGCGTTATTATTTTATTTATTTTTCTTATTATCTTGGTGGTTTTTTTGCTGATATGGCTGCTGGTTTATGTTGGCAGCCTATTGTTATAGATATCGTTAATACCCAATAAAACAATTAAGCTATAAGTAAAATCGTTGTGCTACAAATAAGATTGTTAAGCGGATAGTCAGATGCGGCTGATAAGAACTTTCTTGCTTGCTGTACAGCGATGCCCCTCCAGAAGCTGTAACAAACTCTCCCAACCATACGGTAGTCGTTTTAAAATAAATCAACTATCGCTTATATACCACGTCATTCATTTACAAAGGCTATCTTACTCAGTCCTGCTTGACTGGCAGCGGCCAATACTTGCGCGACGGTATCGTACTTACTGTCTTTATCCGCACGCAATTGTACTAAAGGATCTTTGCCAGTAGCGCTCTGTTGTTGCAAGCGTCCTTCTAACTCTTCCATACTAATCGGATCACTATCCCAAAAAATACCAGCCTCCTTATCAATACTGATTTGAATAACTTCTGGTGGTTGCTCGTTAATAATGGCACTGGTCTTGGGGAGATCTAACGGCACTGTGGGATTCAAGACCGTCGCTGTCAATAAAAAGATAATCATCAATACCAACATCACATCAATAAGCGGAATGAGGTTCATCTCATTCATACCTTGGACGTCATCATCACCTAACTGAAATGCCATATTACTCTCAATAGTATGCTTAAATTACTCTTAATCGTATTGTTATTGGTCTATGGAGTGATCAATATCAATATCAATAGGTTAATAGACAGTCGTCGTAACCTATTAACAAACAACTAATTTAGCCTTTTTTTGGCTCTTCTATACTTGATTTATGAACCAGAAGTAGAGGTGCTCTGCTGGTAAATATCTGGTTTGTCAGCACCAGTATTACTATTACTATTACTATGGGCACTTTTATTGTCATAACTGGTAGCAGTCGTGTGGGTCTGTGCATCTATAGCATGTGGTTCAAATGAATTCTTTGCAGTGATTAAAGCCGCAGATTGCTCTAATAAGTCATGCGCTCTGTCATTAGCATGGTACATAATCTGTCGATTGATACGTACTACAACGTTATAAAAAACTACAGCTGGGATGGCCACTGCAATACCCAGTCCCGTCATGATCAGCGCTTCACCAACGGGTCCTGCCACTTGTCCCAGTCCTGCTTGACCGCTGATACCAATATTATGTAGCGCATGAAAGATGCCCCACACTGTTCCAAACAATCCAATAAATGGCGAAATTGCCGCAGTGGTGCCTAGGATAGGTAGCCCGCGTTCACTGGCAAAGCGATAGCGACCAATATGCTTTAATAACGTTTGCTCAGTAATTAAACGACGAGTAGCCGCATCAGCATCAAGCAAAGCAGGACGTTTGGCTTGCACCTGCTGACTTAAGTCATCCGCAACGCCGGCCGCTAGTTTGCGACTTTGTAGGACGCGAATAATACCCGTCATCCAAGAAACTATAGATAAGGCCAGTAGTATAAAAAACAGGCTTTTGGTCACCATGTCGCTATATTGCCAGTAGCTTATAAAGTCCATTTCAGACTCCTTAATATTTTATGCAATCATATGAACCCGCTGCGACTAGCACATCTGATTTATATGAAAGGATTATAGTTGACGGTTCTTTATAGCAGATTGACTTTTAGGGTACTGCATAACTGATTGGCAAGGTGACATTGCCCACTACTGGTACATCATTTTTCATAAATGGTCTGAATTTACCAGAACGTACTTGCCGCTGCGCCTCTCTGTCGAGTAAGGCATTACCAGAAGATTGCGCCAAACGCACACTATCAATGCTACCTTGCTTGTTGACTTGTAACATCAAGACCAGGTTAAAGGTATCTCCTGATTTGGTACCGCGTTTGGCACGATCAGGAAAATTAAAGTTGGGTTTAGCTGTCCAATTGGCATTGCTGGCATTAAAGCTGACGGGCGTATTACTTGCAGCTGCAGCCGCTTTGGCAGTAGCGGCGGCTTTGGCATCACTAGCAGTTTTTGCGCGCGCAGCGGCTTGCGATGCTTCTTTTGCAGCGTTAACTTGTTGCACAGCTTTAGCATCGGCTATCTGTTGGGCATCATCACGAAGCACTTTAGCATTCGCTGCTGCCTGAGCGTCTCGCATGATTTTGGCATGGGCTTCTTGGGCGGATTTTTCAGCCTGTGCTGCCAACATTTTACCTTCATTAATAGCGGTTAAACTGTCTGCTTGAGCGGTTGTCATTGAGTTTTGTTGTATGTATTGGCTAAAAGGCTCATTTTTTGCAACGTTAGAGGTATTGGCCTGGGTCTCCAGCTTAGGCGTTATATTTTTTTGCTCTGATTTGACTGCTGCTTTGACCACTGGTTTAGTAGCCGTCACAGGCTTGGAGGTTTTGGCTGTTTGAGGAATCGATTTTGCTTTAGATTTTAAGACAGCAGCAGGTTTTGACAGTGGCTTAAGCGCTTTTGTAGGCTTAACAGCATCGGTCGTAATTTCTGACCCTTCAGTCTCAACAGCAAGGGTAACCAATTGTATTTCTATAGCTGGTTCAGCTTTAGCTGGCTGTATGACAGGCGTCAACGGTCTGATGGACACTAATGCCATCGCTGTGAGCACATGTAATGCAACCACGGTGCCAACGACAATTAGTATCAATTTAAGTGACGGCGCGTTAAAACTCGTTGAACCCATAACACCCTAACAATTGGCTGAAATCGAAGTGGCCTAATAATAATACAAACGATAACGATTATCAATCATAAATAAAGACTTATTGTTGCTATCAGTTATTATGCCTTTTACTTAGGGCGTGCTTATTTATGAATGTTCAACACGCCCTAGCCTATTATAAAATAAATTCGACAGTATGATACCGCTATAAAAGCTACTACTGCAGAATAAGAAACGACTAAAAGCAGTCTAAAATATAAAACTAAGAATGCTATCATCAAAATAGTTACTTTATGAATACTAATAACAATAATTATCATTAGCATTGATAAAAATGGCTATTTCCTTTATTATCATGGTTCTCTATTTCGCTTATTGTTTCAAAAACCATCAAATTCAATCCTAAAATTATAAGTCTTAAGCTTACTAGTCACACCCGACGAGCATTGTATTAGCGCCTCTATCGATCACGCTAAGTACGCTCTTTTTTATTTTCATATTTTGCTAGCGTTTTATAAACGTACTGCCTATAACCTGTAATATACCGAGTGTTTTATGTCTACCAATACCTTACCTGCTACTCATTCTGCCAACCCTTCGTCATCTAAACGTCCTGCATTATTCAAACGTCCTCTGTTAACGGCCATAACTGCTACGTTGTTCGCCAGTATTGGTTTAGTCGGTTGCACATCATCTAATGACACTGAATTAAATAATAGCAAAAAAGAAAGCAACACCGCTGATGCGTCGTTAAATGTCGCCAATAATGATGCAGTTTCTGTTGCTACAGTTGATGTCGATACGGTTAAAGGTAAAGTAACCTTAGCGATGAATCCATCCCCTATTGTGGTTTATGACATGACCTTGATGCAGGATTTGGCAGCGCTGGATGTGGCTGTCGATGGTAAACCCAGTGGTCTACATTTAGATAATTTACAATCAAAAAACCAGCCTGATCCAAAAGAAGTAGGCACAGTGTTTGAGCCAGACCTTGAAGCGCTAAACGCTATGCAGCCGCAAGCTATTTTAGTCGGTTCACGGATGGCAGAAAAGTATAATGCGCTATCCAGCATTGCGCCAACGCTAGATATGAGTATCGATACTGCCGATATCTATGAATCTAGCAAGCAACGCTTACATGATTTAGGTGCCCTATTTGGCAAAAGCGAGCAAGCACTGAAATTACAACAAAATATCGATGGCCTAATTGAGCAAACTCAAGCGCTGACCAAAAATAAAGGCAATGGCTTAGTGGTCATGGTTAACGGCAATAAGCTGTCAGCCTACGGTGATAAATCACGCTTCGGCTTTGTCCATACGGTACTTGGCGTACCTATGGTTGATAGTAAAATTGAAGACGCCCGTCACGGTCAGCCAGTATCGTTTGAATACTTGCAAAAAACCAATCCAGACTGGTTATTCGTGATTGATCGCAGTGCCGCTATTGGTGAAGACAGTGCGGGTGCACAAGCAGTATTGGACAATCCATTAGTGGCACAAACTACCGCCTGGAAAAAAGATCAAGTGGTCTATCTGAGCCCTGATTCTTATTTAGCATTTGGTGGCTATAATCAATGGATACAAGATTTAACCGCTATCAAAACGGCCTTTAGCGCTGCTCAGTAATGTCTTATATAGCTACAAATAATCGTTTTAATAAGTACTGTCTTAAGAACAATGACGGTGGCCAACAAAGCTGTAGGTTATAATTCGTTATGTCGTTATTTTCTCATCGTAGCAGTAATAGCGTTACTGCCAGCCCCAATGACAGCTCTTCCCTACCAACCGCGCCATCATGGCAGCGCAGCAGCAGAGGTGCTAATAATAGTCGCCGCACTGCCCTGCCTCCTTGGTTGATAAACACCGGCAGCCTTATTGTCATGGGGCTTTTAGTGTTGCTGAGCCTCTCTATTGGGGTAGCGGACTTTTCGTGGTCAGGTATCTTCCATAGTTTAATCAGTGGCAGCGCTAACTCAGACAGCTCGCTGATGTTAGTCAGCCGCCTGCCTCGTACTATCGCCATTATTTTGACTGGTATTGCGATGGCGGTTGCGGGCATGATTATTCAGGTAGTACTCAAAAACCGTTTCGTGGAACCCTCCATGGTTGGCGCTACCCAAAGCGCAGCACTGGGATTATTAGTGGTCAGCCTATTCTTTCCTGCCAGCGCGTTGATTATCAAGATGAGTGTGGCAACCATAACAGCGGTGTTTGGCATGATGCTGTTTATGCTGCTCATTCACCGTATCCCACCGACTGACTTCTTAATGATTCCACTGATCGGTATTGTCTTTGGTGGGATTATTGATGCCATAACCACCTTTATTGCCTATCAAACTGAGACCTTACAGATGCTCAGCGTTTGGCAATTCGGTGACTTTTCAGCCGTACTAGCCGGCCGTTACGAGCTGCTGTGGTTAACCGGAGGTTTATGTGTCATTGCTTATGTTATCGCTGATAAGCTGACTATCATTGGTTTAGGTGACAATATTGCTTTGAACTTAGGCGTCAGTAAGCGCCATGTGACCTGGATTGGGGTTGGCATGGTAGCGATGATGAGTGCAGTCGTGGTTGTTACTGTAGGAATGATCCCTTTTATTGGTCTGATTGTCCCTAATATTGTCAGCCGCATCATGGGTGACAAGCTCAGGCGCAGCTTGCCAGCGGTTGCCTTGCTTGGCGCTTCAGCAGTTTTGCTGTGCGATATCATTGGGCGCTCTATTCGCTATCCGTTCGAAGTGCCGGTTGCTACTGTATTTGGGGTGGTAGGTACGGTAGTGTTTTTATGGCTGCTATTACGTGCCCCTGCTCAGTCTTAGCGCCTATATAGTCAGCACTAGAATAATCAGCACTAAAATAATCAGCATTAAATAAAATGCATATACACATAACTGCGTATAAATGGCCTTATTGCCTGTAAATGGCTTTATGTAGATAGTGTCGTATAACTGGTAAAATTTTTCTAGCTTGCTGTGTGACGTTATCACTCCAGAGGCTGCGAAAATTTCTCCCAGCCATACCGGGTCTATTTTAAAGCAGCTCAACCTTAGCTGACTATACTTTTACCCTTGTCTTCGTTTTATCTGTCCTTTTTTTATAAGATCAGCATATGCTTTCACCTTCTGCTTCTAGCACTACAAATACGGATAATAATGCCAAGTCTTCGCATAACAACAAGCTATCAGGATTTTTGGCAAGGCTGTGGGTAACGATAGCCGAGCATCCAAAGTCGGTCGCCACAATCCTCTTGCTTATTTCAGCCATATTATTTTTGACCGTTAATGTCAATGGTTACTGGGATTTTGCGCTACCATTACGCGGTAAGAAACTACTGGCACTGATGGTAGTTGGCTACGCGATTGGGGTTTCAACCCTGCTGTTTCAGACCTTAACCCACAATCCTATTTTGACTCCTTCCTTATTAGGCTTTGACTCGCTATATGTCTTGCTACAAAGCTTATTGGTCTTTTTCTTAGGGTCAATCAGCTATACCAGTATTAACCCGATAGCAAAGTTTGGGCTGGAAATTGTATTGATGTTTGGGGCGTCGTTATTGCTGTTTAAACTACTGTTTTCAAAAAGTAGTCAGGATTTAACGCGGCTAATACTGGTAGGTGTTATTTTTGGGGTGTTGTTTCGTAGCCTATCAGCACTGATTGCGCGGCTGATTAATCCAGATGACTTTGTGGTAGTACAATCAGCCAGTTACGCGCAGTTCAATACGGTGAATCCTGACCTACTGAGCATTAGCATTCTCATTTGTGCGATTAGTGCGGTATTTATTTGGCGCTGGCGTTATCAATGTGATGTCTTAATGTTAGGTAAAGACCAGGCGATTAACTTAGGTATTAATTATCAACGTTTAGCCTTTGGGCTATTAACGGTTATCGCTATTTTAGTGGCGACCGCTACCGCATTGGTCGGTCCAGTGACCTTTTTTGGTCTGTTAGTCTGCGCTTTGACTAATCGACTCGCCCGCAACATGGCCCATAGCGAGCGCTTGATATTGGTCAGCTTAGTGGCGATGATTTGCTTGGTACTCGGTCAAACAGTATTCGAGCAAGTCTTAGGTATGGCTGGAGTATTATCGGTAGTCATTGAGTTGGCTGGTGGTTTGGTATTTTTAGTATTGATATTTATGACCCATCGCCGCTAGTGTTTAAAACTCCTTAAAATTCAGCTTAAAATAAGAACGACTATGATTAAAATAAATAACGTCTCGCATCATATCGGTAAGCAGCAAATTCTGCACGACATCAGCTTATCGTTGCCAAGCTCACAAGTGATTGCCCTTATTGGCCCTAATGGCGCGGGTAAATCGACTTTGTTTTCGGTGATGGCGCGTCTGCAACCGTTACAAGTGGGGGATGTTAGCTTTGCTGAGCACGATATTGTCAGCTGTAATACGCGTACGCTTGCTACTACCGTTGCTATGCTCAGCCAAGATAACCAAGTGCAAGGGCGGCTGCGCGTTCATGAGCTATTGATGTTTGGACGCTACCCTTATCATCAAGGACGGCCTACTGCCGATGACCAGCAAAAGGTCGATGAGATTATCGAGCGCTTTGAGTTAGAACTGCTAGCCGATCGTTTCTTATCAGCGCTATCTGGTGGACAACGCCAGCGGGTACTGATTGCGATGATTGTCTGTCAAGACACGCCTTATTTACTACTTGATGAACCCCTTAATAATTTGGACATGTATCACTCTGGGCGCTTGATGCGTGAGCTGCGCGAGTTAAGTCATAGCCAGCAAAAAACCGTGGTGATAGTCTTACACGATATCAATCAAGCCGCGCAGTTTGCGGATACTATAGTCACCATGAAAGAAGGGCGAGTGAAGGCAACTGGTCGTCCTATGGATGTTATCACCCAAACCACTATGAAAGAGCTGTATAACGTTGACGTCACCGTTCTTAATCATCAGGGTCGCCCGGTGATTGTCGATAGCTTTTAACCTCTTACTTTCAACCTCTTATAAGTAAAAAGCAGTATTAAACTCTATAGAAAACACCGAAATCTATTCTAAAATTAGATCTGTAAAAAAGACCACCTATAAAATATAAGTGGTCTTTTTATTATCAATAGTTAGAGTATAAATAATAATGGTATCGTTCAAACCCGTACCATCTAGAACTGGTGCTTAAAATTGATAGGTTAAAGACGCTTTAATATTACGGCCTGGCTCAAAGTCAGTACGCAAGTAGCCATCTTCAGGGCGTGGCTCAATGTTACGTGACGCATGGCTGGCATAAGTTTCATCAAATAAATTGTATACCCCAAGCGTGGCTTTTAGACCGTCGACTTGTTTTGGCTTATAGCTCATAAAAATATCATGCACATCATAGTTAGGCTTTTTCATTTCTGCTTTTTCAGTATTAGGGGTCAGCTCGGTAACATAAGTACTGCGCCAGCCAAGCTCGGTAGTATCCGTTGGCGCATAAGCTAAGTTAACCATATATTTATCACCAACGTCAGAGCTACTACCGCTGACTGAAGAGATACTATGACCACTCTCGTCGCCCTTGCTACGAGCACGGGCGTAACTTAGACCCATACTGAAGTTATCGACTTTATAATCGGCTGCAAGCTCTACGCCTTTAATCTTGTAGTCTTCGTCTTTATTAATGACACCCTGACAATTACCATTCAACTGTCCAGTATCACAATCTAAGCCAGGGTGACGACCACCTGCTCGCACAAATTCAATGTAGTTTTCAATATTGGTCTCAAAGTATTTGGCACTCAGTTGTAACGCGTCCTCAGCTGTGGTCAAGCCACGTAAAGTAGTCGCAATACCTACCTCTGCGTTGTCACCTTCTTCAGCTTTTAAGTCGCCATTAACAAAGGTGTTGGCACCGTCTGAGTTAAAAATAGCTTGGCTTAAATCTGGGCCATTAAATAACTGGGTATAGCTAGCAAAAACTTGGGTACGTGGCGCGATCTCATAGCTGGCAGCCAGTCCACCGACGACATTGTTATAGGTTTTTCCGGCAGAGACAAATTCAGGTGATTCATAGCGATCATAGCGTATACCAGGGGTTACCGTTAATTTCCCCATCTGCCATTGGTCTTCTAGATATACGGAGGTATTGTTGGCCTCGTCAGTACCACTAACGGGCGTAGTTGTACCGCGCTCAACACTATTATAATCAGACTGTTTTTTATAATGCTCAAGGCCAGCGATCAGCGTATGGGTGCCGGTTATGCCATTGATGACACTGCTATCAATAACACTGGTATTTTGTATCTTAGCACCGGTAGTTTTTACCTGTGCATCAAACTCATAGCCAGGGTTTTCAACATAGTCAGAGTCCCGTAATATTCGAGTTTTTGATTGATACACATTGGTGTCAACATCGATCAAGCTGTTTGCTGGATTATAAGTATAGTCTAGCGCATAAGTATCACGTTTTACTTCCTGCGGGATAATTGGGTTCCAGCTTTTAGGACCTGGAGCACCTGGGCTCGATGGAAAATCTGGACGTAGCGGAAATCTTCCTTTATTTTCAGTACTACTAAAGCTGGCGCCAACGTGATGATCATCTGCAATATAAGCACCGGCTTTTAACAGGATATTCTCACCCTTACTGTCTTCAGTTTGAATGTTGCGACCGTCGCCATCTTCACCAGCATTAGCGTCACGCTTGCCGTAATAAGCCAATAAGTCAATATTTTCTGTTGGCGCCGCAAAGACAGTTGCTGAGGTTAATAGCTCATCATTATTACCAGCATAACCAACATGTACCTTAGCCCCAATTTTTTGGCCTGGTTTAAGCAGGTCTGCAGCGTCGACGGTTTCAAAAGCCACCGCGCCACCTAGAGCGTCATTGCCTAAAGTGACTGAGTTATTACCAACAGAAACCGTCGCTTGCTTTAATAAATCTGGATCGATAGTGATGTCGCCCATATGATAGAACAAAGCGCCCTCTTGACGGGCACCATCGATAGTTATCTTTAGGTTGGTATCGTCCAGCCCGCGTATTCGTACGCGCTGGTTGACTGCCGAAGTGCCTCCCACTGTGGCCCCAGGTACCACATTCAAAAAGTCACTTAGATGGCTGGCTTGCTGCGCTGGCGTGTAGTCGTCGACATAGACTTCGCCTTCTTGTGCTTCTTTTGTATAAGACTTATTTGCCGTTACCGTAATGGTTTGTAGCGAGGTGTGCATCACTTCTTCAGCACTGGCCATTTGTGACCCCAAAATAGCAGCGATACCCACTGACAACACCGTTAATTGACTAGAAAACTTCCCTGCACGCATAACCCACTCACTTTATCTGACTATTGAAACCTAAGAGATGTCTGCAATACTACTCGTCCATCGATCCCGCTATTGCCAGTCCTCACCCCTTTACTACTCACTAACAGGCCCTTTTGCAAAAGACCAGCTGTTATCACTATGAAAAATAAAGGTAATATAGAACCGGCAATTGAATACGAATAGTATTGTAAACACGAATGATAATAGTTAACATTTAAATAAAAAAGTATCATAACCACTCGGTAACAATTTAGCAATGCTAAGAGGCAAAAAATATTAATTTAATCTTTCAGAGCTACTGGCTAGTAGTAATAATTAAGGTGTAAAGTCAGTTTTTTTATCTCATTTTGGTCATTGAATAATCCTTATTGCTTAACTTATTTTTCTTATCATACCTATTATTTTGCGCCTATTAGTTATTGACTGATTGAGTAGACAGTCATATTGACTTTGATATGCCTCATTGATTCAGATTATGTGAATGTAGGTAACCTTTAATTTTTTACGCTTCTGTACTGTTAAGTAATTTTATTTCGCTGACTAAAGCAAAATAACCTCAAAAAAATGTTGCAATAGTTGCCACTTTCACTATACCCTAGGGAATAGCTGACTAAGTAGTCAAGTTTTAATCTGCGATGATTGATAAAAAGAATTAATATTAATCGATTGTTTTTAGTGATCAGCACAAGGACAAGTGCGTATCTGTATTGGATGGATAGATAATACGGCAGGCTAAATATTAAAACGGAACTTAATATTTACCTGCCTATTCACCTCGTTATCTACGATTCCTAGCACAGATAAGACTTAGAAATTACTCTAGGAGGAAGTCATCATGAGTGAAAACACTCAAGGAAACCCTGATTTATTATATGGACTGAACGACCGTCCTGCCCCTGCAAAAGCATTCTTAGGGGCAATTCAGCACGTACTCGCCGCTTTTGTCGGCATCATTACCCCCTCACTAATCATTGGCGGTGCTTTAGGCTTAGGGGAACATATTCCCTACCTCATCAGCATGTCTTTGATGGTATCTGGGGTGGCGACCTTCATTCAAACCCGTAAAGTTGGTCCAGTGGGATCCGGCCTTATGGCACTCCAAGGAACCAGCTTTGGGTTCTTAGCTGCCGTACTTGCCGCAGGTTTTGTGGTAAAAAATAAAGGTGGTAGCCCAGAAGAAATTCTCTCTGTCATCTTTGGGGTCTCGTTTCTCGGGGCATTCATTGAGATATTCTTAAGTCAGTTCATTACTAAGCTCAAATCCTTGATGAGCCCTATCGTTACTGGTTGCGTCATTGTCACCATCGGTCTGTCATTGACCAAAACCGGTCTGACCGATTTGGCAGGCGGCGTTGGTGCTGAGAACTTCGGTAGTATGGAAAACCTATTACTAGGTGGTGGAGTGCTGGTGAGTGTGGTGCTGATCAGTATCATCAATAACAAGGTAATTCGCTCTAGTGCCATCTTTATTGGTCTGATGCTGGGTTTAATTGCCGCCATGTTTATGGGACGTGTTGACTTCTCATTAGTCTCTGAAGCCCCTGTATTTACAGTGCCAATCCCTTTTAAATTTGGCTTTGGTTTTGATTGGCAAGCTTTTATTCCTATCGCCTTTATGTATGTCATTACCAGTATTGAGACTTCAGGTGACTTAACTGCAACTTCAATGATCTCAGGAGAACCGATCAAAGGGCCTGTATACGAAAAACGCATTAAAGGCGGTGTCTTAGGGGATGGTGTCAACTCATTGATTGCCAGTATCTTTAACACCTTCCCAGTAACCACCTTTAGTCAGAACAACGGCGTGATCCAAATGACCGGTATCGCCAGTCGCTATGTCGGCCTTTATGTGGCTGCTATCATATTCACCATGGGTCTGTTCCCTATCCTTGGGGCTATCTTTACTCAGTTACCTAAGCCGGTTGTTGGCGGTGTGACGCTATTGATGTTTGCAACGGTAGCGACCGCTGGTATCCGTATTCTATCCACGGTGAACTTTACCCATCGTAATATTTTGATTATTGCGACCACGCTAGGTCTGTCAATGGGTATTGCCTTTGTCCCTGATGTACTGGCACAAACGCCGCAGCTGTTCCGTAATATCTTTGGCTCAGCCGTAACCATGGCAGGTGTGGTCGCTATTACGCTTGATATGATTTTGCCGAAGAATTATGGTGCTGAATATGATACGCCAGAGCAAAATGCGGAAGAAGGCGTAGTACTGATTAAAAAAGCGTCTTAAGCTGATTTGAGAAGGGTAAATCAAAAAAAAGCCCGTTCAGGCTTATTAGGTTTCGTTATGGCCAATATCGTAAGCTCAATATAATAAGTATATTGAGCTTAACGGGCGGTCTTAGTGGTTCAGACTATTATTACTCGAGTCCACAACCCCGTAAAATAAAGGGTACTAAGAAGTCAGCAGCACGGGCTTCATCATGCTCATCATAAGCGTCTTTTTCCATGAGTCCGATAATTTCAGTCTCAAACTCCGCATAACGCTGGGTCGTCGCCCAAATCAAAATTAGCAACTGTAATGGATCAGCGATTCCTATCTTACCTTGCTCATGCCAGGTCTTCATAACATGGGCCTTATCAATCGCCCAGTCTTTCATCGTTGTTGACATAAAGTCATGTAAGTGAGGCGCACCGCCAATGATCTCGACTGCAAATAGTTTATGGCGATTAGGATGGGCAAAAGCTTGATGTAGCTTAGTACGGACGAATTTTTCAATAACTGTCTTGGGATCGCTGTCCACAGTCATAGTGATTAAACCTTCGTTCCACTCTTGAATAATAGAACGCAGCACTACCTTATATAGATTCTTTTTGTTTTTAAAATAGTAATGCACATTAGCTTTGGGCAGTCCGGCGCGATCAGCAATACCCTGCATAGTAGCGCCGCGATAACTTTGCAGCACAAACTCTTCTTCAGCAGCCGCTAAAATAAGCGCCTGATTATGGGCTCGAATATCGGGTTGAGTGCGATGAATTATTAATTCATCACTGGACAAATCAATTTTTTTCTTATTTTGAATTATAGCAGTCATAATTTAAGCCATTGGCAAGTTTAATAAAAATACGCTAATTTCCAGCTATAGTCTGCTCATTATAAAACCATTACATTTTTATCGACGCAAACTTATGCGTGGTATGGCTTGCGCTCGAATTTACTGTATAAGCATTAGATTGATCTGACTATAAAAATTGTAATAAATAATTCTTTTTATGGAACATAGCACGACAAATGAAAATATTTTGTATAAAATAGTTGACCATATGGTCAGGTTTTAGCACAATAGACAACATAAACCAAATACAATTTAATTAACATCACTTTAACACATCATTTGTTCAGCCAACAACTGGCAAACTAAACCACACGGATATTGTTAGAAGGTCATTGCCTGATAGGCTAATTAGGCTTTCATACCAAAAGAAAAGGATGTCATCATGAGCTTAACGTTACCGCAATTTAACGAACTTTCCGCAGCGGATGCAGCCTCACAATTATTAACCTGTTGCACCAGTAGCAATTGGGCACATAAGCTGGCTAACACACGCCCCGTCAAAGATCTTGATGGCTTATTAGCCAAAAGCGATGGCATCTGGGAACAAGTGCAAACCAACGATATCGATTTGTTGGAAGCATTTGACGGTCATCCACAAATTGGTAATGTGGATTCTCTAAAAGAGAAGTACCGCAATACTCAAGACAACGCTGCCCATGAGCAATCAGGTGCGAATGATGCCGAAGACCAAGTGTTAGAAGCGCTAGCACAAGGCAATCAAGATTATCTCGATAAATTTGGCTTTATCTTCATTGTCTTTGCCACCGGTAAAAGCGCACAGCAAATGCTGGATCTATTACTTGCACGTTTGCCCAATGATCGTGCAACTGAGTTTGCCAATGCAGCAACTGAGCAAAATAAAATTACTCGTTTACGTTTGAATAAACTGTTCAGTAACGCCTAGCTGTTTGGCAACAATTAGATACTGTAGTTGAGGTAGAGTCAATAAGATTACCACAGTGGCTTTATCCTACCGTTCCTACATTACAAGAGAATTACCATTTATTATTAATTTTAGCCACTTTATATCATACAAAGGAAGCCTTATGTCCGCCACCTTATCGTCACATATTCTAGATACTCACCTTGGCAAGCCTGCCGCTAATATCGCTGTCACCCTACATCGTGTTCAAAGCGGCGGTGAAGCAACCTTATTAGCCAATGGTGCCACCAACAATGATGGCCGCGTCACACCTGATAGCTGGCAGTTCGATGCCGCTGTCGCTGATTCTGAATGTAATTTAAGCGTCGGTCGCTATACTTTAACCTTTGATACTCAGTCTTATTTTGACGCTCAGCAACTGACCGCTTTTTATCCGCAAGTTGTGATTGACTTTGTGGTGGGCGATACCAGTCATTATCATGTGCCGCTATTATTAAGCGCCCATGGCTATGGCACCTATCGTGGATCATGATTTCACAGTTCCCGTTTCATAGCTCCATATCAAACTAAAAAAGTGTTTTAAATCCTAAGTAGCAGACCGTTAAACCCGCTATTTAAGACCGAAAATATAACGCTGGTATCACTATCTTGTACCTCCATTTTATACGACAGTCTTGTATAACAACGAAGGTGAGCAAAAGTCGTTACGAGTTAACAAGTCATAGTAATATAAAAGGACATTAACAGCATGGGTGCATATCTTCTCGATTGGTTAGGTTTATTCTTCCGCTGGTTTCACGTCATCGCTGGAGTGGCATGGATTGGCGCCTCATTTTACTTCGTATGGTTAGACATGAGCCTACAGAAGCCGCCAAAATGGAAAGCTGATAAAGGTATTTCAGGCGATCTTTGGGCAGTACATGGTGGTGGTTTCTACGAGATTGCTAAATATAAGCTCGAACCAGAAGAGATGCCAAAAACGCTACATTGGTTCAAATGGGAAGCTTATACTACATGGCTGACCGGTATGGCGATGATGTCCATTGTCTATTACGCCAATGCCACTGCCTACCTGATGGATCCAAGCAAAATTGACTTTGGCAGTAATATCGGTGCCATTTCGACCAGCTTATTGTTCTTATTTGGTAGCTATTTTATTTATGAAGTCATTGTACGCAGCCGTATCGGCAAAAATAAAATGGTTTTTAGTATCACTATCTTTATACTAATAATTATTGCGACATGGGGCTCTTATCAGTTATTTAGCGATCGTGCGTCCTTTATCCACGTCGGTGCCATTTTAGGTACTATAATGGCGGGTAACGTATTCTTTGGTATTATGCCTGCTCAGCGTGCACTAGTAGATTGCGTACGCCGCGGTGTCAAACCGGGTAAAGAAGTGTCAGATTTGGCGCTAATGGCCAGAAACCGCTCAGTGATGAATAATTACTTTACCCTACCACTAATCTTTACCATGATTAGTAATCACTATCCAATGATGTATTCATTTGGAGATGGTCAGGGTTGGTTGGTACTAGTATTCGTGGGTATCATCACCGCAACTGCTCGTCATTACTTTAACCAAAAGCACTTGGGTCATCATCAGCCAAAATACTTAGTGATTCCTGCAATAGCTACGGTACTATTGATTATCTGGATGCGCCCTGCACCCATTGAGCCGTTGCAAATTTCTCCAGTAGCCGCTGCTGTGCCAGCAAGTCCGACTACCGATGCAACACCACCAGCTGCTGCCGCCGGTAGCACCGCTGCTGCAGCCGTGCCCGTTACCGCCTCAGCTGACGACGCTATCATGGGAGTTGTACAAGCAAAATGTAGCGTTTGCCATATGGCCCAGCCAACGCAAGCAGGCTTTAATGCGCCGCCAGCAGGCATTATCATACAAACACCTGAAGACATGAAAACTTACAAAGCTAAAATTATTACTGCAGTACAGACTGGCTATATGCCACTAGGTAACATCACTCAGTTAACGGATGAAGAACGTCAGCAACTGGTTGCTTATACCGCAGGCTTATAGTCTTGTAGAACTTATAGTCTTGTAGAACTAAAGCTTTCATCTTTCAGTACTTTTTGTAGCGCCAAGCCGATTATTAATTTAAATTTAATAATAGGCTTGACCAGATAGTCATATAACGATTAAAGTAAAAGCGTTTCAAAATATGACTATCATCTGCTACAAGGAAGAACGGATGTCTAATAATGCCGAGCGTACACCTAGCCAAACTGTGTACGATCACAGCAAAATCAACCCTGACATCAAGCACTCAAGATTGTACAACGAAGATTTAGCACCACTCAGTCCAGAAGATCGTACTTGGGGCTGGTTTGCTATATTTAACGTTTGGTCCAACGACATTCAAAGTTTATTCGGCTATACCCTCGCCGCCTCGTTATTCTTAAGCTATGGCCTGAGTGGCTGGTGGGTCATGGCAGCCATTATTTGTTCCGGCTTCATTGTAATGGTTATGGTTAACCTGACTGGCAAGCCCAGTGTTAAATACGGTATCCCCTTTCCCGTACTGATACGGGCCAGTCTAGGCATTAATGGCGCCAACCTACCGGCGATCCTACGCGCTATTATTGGAATTTTTTGGTACGGGGTGCAGACTTACTTCGCCTCGACCGCAGTCGCTATTTTATTGACTATTATCATGGGCAGCTCGGATGCGACTTTCTTAGGTCTCAACAGTACTGCTTGGATCGCCTTTGTTATCGTTTGGCTGTTTCAAATCATGCTGTTTTGGGCGGGTATTGAAACTATTAAGCACTTTTTAAATTGGGCAGGTCCATTAGTATATGTGGTCATGATTATTCTCATGGCGGTGATATGGTATCAATCCGGTGCTGAATTACTACCAGCAATTAACTCTATTTTTAGTAGCAACAATAGTTATGATGGCAATCAAATACAAGCATTTACCGCTATTGTAGGGACCATGGTCGCCTACTTTGCTGCGGTAGTCATCAACTTTGGGGACTTTTCGCGCTTTTTACGGAGTGAACGAGACATGCGCTTGGGCAACCTACTGGGTCTACCTATTAACATGTTATTTTTCTCTTTTATTGCGCTAGTCATTACAGCGGGTACGTTAGTTATATTTGGCGAAGCATTAACCAATCCCTCAGATATCGTTGAGCGAGTGGATTCGCTACCATTAACTATCATTGCTGCGCTGACCTTCTTTGCTGCTACCGTTGGTATTAATATGGTCGCAAACTTTATACCACCCGCTTATGATTTGGCTAACTTATTCCCTAAGCATATTAACTTTCGTATGGGTGGTTTGATTACTGCCGTTATTGCCTTTTTTGTGGGCGCATTGTGGTTATCCTTCATCAGTCAGATTGGGATTGTCGGTTTTGTTAATGCAGTTGGTGCCGTAATTGCGCCGTTCTTTGGTATTTTAGTGATTGATTATTATCTTATCAAACGGCAACATATTAGTATGGATGACTTATTCTCTGATCAGCCCGATGGTGCTTACTACTATTATAAAGGTTGGAACATTCGTGGTCTGATTGCCTTTGCGATAGGGTCTATATTCTCTATATCCACGATCTTGGTGCCCGTGCTAACGACACTTGAAGGTTATGGCTTTTTATTAGGAGCCGCATTGGGTGGTATCGTTTATTGGCTGTTGATGCGCCAATTTGCCGTAAAGCCAAATGAAATTTTAGAGTAAAAAAGATCAGTAAAGTACATGGCTTTATTAAAGTCGGCAACCTTAAATTGAGCCTCTTAATCGATCTTTGGTACTCGTTAAAAATCGTGAACACTTAGACCAGTCAGTATGAATTTATCATGCTGACTGGCACTATTCTGACTGGCGCTGTTCTGATTGACGCTATTCTTATTAGCGCTATAGCGACATCTTTATACCCTCGGTTAAGAACGTCAGCAGTACCCATCTAAAAAATTTATTCAATAAGTCTTGAGCATTACTATTGCTCGATTTTCATAAAGGAATGTGTACAATGACCCAAAAAATCACTAGCGACTTTGACC
Source organism: Psychrobacter sp. PL15 (assembly GCF_035984995.1). Lineage (NCBI taxonomy): Bacteria > Pseudomonadati > Pseudomonadota > Gammaproteobacteria > Moraxellales > Moraxellaceae > Psychrobacter > Psychrobacter sp. PL15. The sequence continues at coordinate 3,126 of NZ_JAXCIB010000001.1, read as the reverse complement.
AGGCCGCCTACCCTCGCGACCTAAAAGGCTATGGCGATAACCCACCCAAAGCAAACTGGCCAGGCGGTGCAAAAATCGCCGTCCAGTTCGTACTGAACATTGAAGAAGGCGCAGAAAATAGTGTGCTGCATGGTGATGGCCAATCGGAGCGCTTTTTATCTGACGTGCTAGGTACGCCTGAATTTAACAATCGCCATCAGTCTATTGAGTCTGCCTTTGAATACGGTAGCCGTGTCGGTGTTTGGCGGGTCCTCGATGTCTTTAAAGAATATGGGTTACCAATCACCACCTTTACTTGTGCAGCCGCGGCTGAAAAGACACCGCATATCGTTGAGCGTATTTTAGAAGATGGCCATGAAATAGCGAGCCACGGACTGCGCTGGATTACTTATCAAGATATGTATCGTGAGACTGAACGCGAACATGTCCGTGCTGCCACTAAAATATTTGAGCGGATGCTTGGCGGACAGCCATTAGGTTGGTATACTGGCCGTGACAGTCCTAATACTCGTGAGTTAGTCGCTGAGCAAGGCGGTTATATTTATGACTCCGACTCCTACGCTGATGAGCTCCCCTACTGGCTCGATGTCAAAGTACAAGACGGCAGCAGTATTACTCGCAAGCCGCATCTGGTTATACCTTATACCCTTGAAACTAACGACATGCGTTTTGCTTCAAGCCCTGGATTTACCCACGCAGAACCCTTTTATCAATATCTAAAAGACAGCTTTGATACCCTATATGAAGAAGGCGAACATACGCCAAAAATGCTAACTATAGGGCTACACTGCCGAATGATTGGCCGTGCAGGTCGTATCAAAGCGCTCAAGCAATTTTTACAATATATCACCAACAAGCCCGACGTTTGGGTATGCCGCCGCGATGAAATCGCTAAGCATTGGTATGAAAACCATCCAGCCACTGCAGACAACACCTCAGACTGGATGTAATCCTAGACAGTTCACTGCCTCAGTGATCCAATTGCTCAAAAACCACATCTTGTGTCCCTACTTGTTTGGCTCAAATAGGCAAGTATGGGCGACACTTGGTCTGATCGTTTAATAATATCTGCAGTAAACTGCCTAACTGTAACGATCGTGAAGCGCTAGAAAAAGCTCACGAATAAAAAAAAGCAAGACAGTTATCGACCACTGACGGTCTATCACTTAATAAGTTGCTAAAACAACTGAATAAATGACCTTGCTAACTAACCTAAAGGGGAACTTATGACTACCACAATCATTGCCAAGCCTCTAACTAAAGCTGCGTTTGCTCCTTATGGCTCAGTGATTGAGCCTTATGATGATCAAGAAAAATGTCCTGAAAACAGTTGGGATATCAATCGCGGCTACGCCTGTCGTCATAATGCCATCTCAAAAGTTGGTCTAGACGGTGGCGAAGTTGGTTTTAGTATTTTTCGTACTAAAAGACGTGATTGCCCAATTACGCTATCGGTTATGGAATATCATCCGTTTGGCACGCAAGCCTTCTTTTCTATGAATTCCACAGACTATCTAGTCGTTGTGGCCAAAGCTGGCGATGCGCCTAAATCAGCTGACGATTTAGAAGTGTTTTATGCTCATTCGCATCAAGGCGTGCAGTATGACGCTAACGTTTGGCATCATCCGCTACTCGCACTAAACGCTGATTGTGACTTTTTAGTGGTCGATCGCATCAATGGTGAAGGCAATAATTGCCATGAATTCGAGATTGATGATTGGGAAGTTTGCATCGATGTATCTGCTGAGCAGGCTAAAGCTCAGGCTTAGTTGCTATAGTCAGATGATTAATAATTTTGGTAGTGTTCTAAAAAGTATGCTGGCAGCAATTGTCGATACACAAAATAAAAACCATCCAAACCATCCAAACCATCCATACTACCGGGCTATGTCTAACGTCTAACGATTTTGACAATAGCTTAGCCTTTCAAGCTGCGTTTGATTTAGTGTTTAAAGGGAAATCCCAGCCAAGCGCTTTAAGATAATTACCGAACCTTTGCTCCACGATTCAAACTCAAAGGTTCAGACACAAATTTATCGCGGCACAAAACCACTAAGGAGCATTAACAATGACAACAAAAAGTACTTATTACGCACCAACTGGCGGCTTACCGCCACAAACACAGTTACTATCTGATCGCGCTATCTTCACCGAAGGCTATGCGATTATTCCTAAACGTGTACTAACCGACATTGTTATTAGCTACTTACCTTTCTGGACAGGTATGCGGATGTGGGTGCTTGCACGTCCACTTTCAGGTTTCTCTGAAACCTTCTCACAGTATATCGTTGAAGTTGAGCCTAATGGTGGCTCAGAAAAGCCTGAGTTAGATGCAAATGCCGAAGGTGTTATATTCATCGTTGAAGGTGAAATGGACATGACTATTGAAGGTGAGTCGCATCATCTTGAATCGGGTGGTTATGCATTTTTACCACCTGGCTGCAAATGGACACTGAAAAACAATAGCGACAAGCATGTTAAATTTCATTGGATCCGCAAAGCTTATCAATTTGTAGATGGTATTGACGCGCCCGAAGCCTTTGTTACAAGCGATCACGATGTTGAAGCTATTGAGATGCCGAACACAGGGGGCGTATGGACAACCACTCGATTTACAGAGCAGTCTGATATGCGTCACGACATGCATGTGAATATCGTCACTTTCCAGCCAGGTGGCGTGATTCCATTTGATGAAACTCATGTTATGGAACATGGTTTATATGTACTAGAAGGCAAAGCCGTCTATCACTTAAACGGTGAATGGGTAGAAGTTGAAGCGGGCGACTTTATGTGGCTGCGTGCATTCTGCCCGCAATCTTGTTACGCTGGCGGACCTGGTCCGTTTAGATACTTACTATATAAAGACGTGAATAGACATATGCCGTTCATTCGCCCAGTACGATAATTAATCTAAAATAATGACCAAAACAATAATAAATAGTATAGAGGCATAATCGTTAATTCGAATAGGTCATTTATTACATGTAATAAAAAAGCCAGCTAATTGCGATCAGCTGGCTTTTTTATGTTTCCTAGATTAACACACCAAGTGCAACGCTAAATGATGTTATAGAATACCTGATTTGGTGTTTTGAATCCCAATCGTTTTCTTGGTCTGCTATTTAA